>CAZEJK010000062.1:0-11617 GCA_964512045.1 uncultured Thermoanaerobaculia bacterium | reverse complement strand
GACACCGCGAGCTTGAGGAGCTGAAGCTGGATGGCGTTTGTGTCTTGAAACTCGTCCACCAGCAGATAGCGGCACCGCCTCGACACCGCCGCGCGGACCTGCTCGGAGTCGGTCAGCAGCGCGACGAACCGGGCGAGCATATCGTCGAAGTCAACGGCGTTCGCCGCCTGCTTGAGTGCGTCGTACCGTCGCCACACCGCGGCGATCTGGTCTGCCCAGCGGTCTCGGGAAGCCTGGGTGTACGAGGATGGCCCCTGCATGCGGTTGACCGCTGTCGAGATCGTGTGGATCACCTGCCGCGCCGGCGGTCCCACGTCATCGAGACCGGTGTCGCGCATCGCTCGCTTGATGAGGGCGCGCTGCTCGTCGCGATCAACGATGGCGAAACCCCGGTGCAGCCCCGCCTCTTCTGGGTGCCGACGGAGATGCTCGAGTGCCCACCGATGGAAGGTCCCGAGGAAACAGCCCTGTGGCGGCTCGCCGAGCAGCTGGGAGACCCTGTCGGCCATCTGGCGAGCAGCTTTGTTCGTGAAGGTGACGGCCGTGATCTCCCACGGTCGGGCCGCTTCGGTTGCGATCAGGTGTGCGACGCGGTGCGTCAAGACTCTCGTCTTGCCCGAGCCCGCTCCTGCGATCACCAGCAAGGGGCCGGTGCCGTAGCGGACCGCCTCCTCCTGGGCTGGGTTCAGATCGGCGGCGCCCATCTTCGCTTCACTCCACCGTCACGCTCTTGGCCAGGTTGCGCGGCTGGTCGACGTCCTTGCCCAGCTCGACCGCCGTATGGTAGGCAAGAAGCTGGAGCGGCACCACGCACACCAGAGGTTGCAGGAGCGTGTCGACTCGCGGAACGGGCATGACGATGTCGGCGACCTCGGCCACGTCGCGGCTGTACTCCTCGGCGACGGCGAGGAGAGTCGCGCCGCGTGCCTTGACCTCCATGAGGTTGCCCAGGAGCTTGTCGCGATGATCGGTGGCAGGTGCCACCCCGATGACCGGGAATCCATCGCTGACCAGCGCGATCGGGCCGTGCTTCATCTCCCCGGCCGGGTACCCCTCGGCGTGCAGGTACGAGATCTCCTTCAGCTTGAGAGCGCCCTCGAGGGCGATCGGGTACAGGAGGCCACGACCAAGAAACAGCGAGTCGCTCGAGCCCGCGAGGAGCTCCGAGGCCTCCCGACACACCGCACTGGTCTGCTGGATGGTGATCTCCAGGTCCGAAGGCAGGCGCAGAAGCGCCTGGACAAGCTCGTGCTGGCGCTGATCAGAGCGGCCGTGTGCCTCGGCAAGGGCAGCGGCGAGGAGCACGAGCGACACCAGCTGCGTGGTAAAGGCCTTGGTGGACGCAACTCCGATCTCGGGGCCCGCCTGGGTGAGCATTGCAGCCTCTGCGAGCCGCCAGCACGACGAGCCGCGGACGTTGCACACTGTGGCGACCAGTGCGCCGGCCGAGCGCGCGAGCTCCAGCGCCGCCAGCGTGTCCGCCGTCTCACCCGACTGGCTGACGCCGATGACGAGGGTCGCGGAGTCGATGAGCGGGTTGCGATAGCGGTACTCGGACGCGTAGTCCACCTCGGTTGGGAGGCCGGCGAGCCGCTCGAGGTAGAACTTCCCCACCAGGCACGCATGCCACGACGTGCCGCAGGCGACGAGATGGACCCTGCGGACCGAGCGGAGCCGCTCGGGCGCGAAGCCGGCGTCGTGCAGTGCGGGCCCGGAACGCTCCGCGTTGATGTGCGCGAGAACGGTGTTGCGCACCGCGTCGGGCTGCTCGTGGATCTCCTTGAGCATGAAGTGGCGGTATCCGCCCTTCTCCACCTGAGTCGTGTCCCAGTCCACCTCCTCGATGGCCGGCTCGATCCGCTCGCCGTGGCTGTCGACTACCGTCACGCCGGAGCGCGAGATGACCGCCGCCTGACCGTTGTCGAGGACGCAGATCGTGCGTGTGCGCTGGATCAGCGCCGTGACGTCAGAGGCCACCAGGAACTCCTGATCGCCGAACCCGATGACCAGCGGCGGGCCGTTGCGGAACGCGACCATGGTGTCGGGCTCGTCCCGGCTGACAGCGACAACGGCGTACTGCCCCACGAGCTGCCCGAGAACGGCGCGAACCCGCTCCAGCAGCGAGCCCGGAGTGCGCCCGAGAAGCTGGGCGATCAGCTCGGTGTCGGTATCCGAGCTCAGCGAGACGCCCTCCTCTTGCAGCTGCCGGCGCAGGGCGGAGTAGTTCTCGAGGATCCCGTTGTGGACGACCGCCACCGTTCCCGTAACATCCGTCTGTGGATGGGCGTTGGCCTCAGTCGGTGCCCCGTGGGTCGCCCAACGGGTGTGGCCGATGCCCACCGAGCCGTGCAACGGAGTCGCGAACGCGCGCTCCTCGAGGTTGATCAGCTTGCCGGTCGCTCTGAGCAGCTGCAAGCCTTCGGGCCCGACCACTGCGAGCCCTGCGGAGTCGTAGCCACGGTACTCGAGCCGGCGCAGGCCATCCAGGATCACTGGCACGGCGTGGCGTGAGCCGACGAAGCCGATAATGCCACACATGTCACGCTCCTTTCCGTGCGCCGCTCGGGGCGTTCGCCATCGAGATCATGCGTCGGGCACGGCTCAGAGCCGTTGTGTCATCGCGTCGGTGAGTGAGCGGATCTCCTCGGCGACGTCGCCGGACACATCCACGCGGATGAGACGCCGCCCCCGCTGCTCGAGCGCGCTCGCATCACCGTCGGCTTGAGCACGGATCAGCTGACCGAACGTACCACCGAGCTCGGGGATCGGCCCATCATCCGGCGGGGTGTCGACGAGCTGCAGGTAGATGCCGGTCGGGGGACCGCCCTTGTGGAGCTGACCAGTTGAGTGGAGGAACCGTGGACCATAGCCACAGGTCACCGCCAACCTCGAGGCACTTTCGAGCCGTGCGACCAGCTCGCGGAGCTCGGCATCGTTGACCCGACCAGGAGGGAGGAACGCCTGCAGGGCGATGTAGTCTCCAGGGTTGGCGTCCCGCACCGCCGCGGCCAGCTCCGTGACAGCTTCGTGCGGCCGGCGTGCGGGCCGCGCACTGGATGCTCCTGATCCCGCCAACGCCTCGCGCGCGAGTGTCTTCGCCAGCTGGACGTCGGGCTGGTTGAACGGATGGACCCCGAGGACCGCACCGGCGATCGCAGTGGCGATCTCCCAACGCAGCATCTCTGCGCCGAGATCGGAGGCGTGGGCCAGATGGAGGTGCAGCGTGGGGTGGCCCGCCTCGCCGAGGGCCCTGAGACGTGCCTGGGACTCGGGGTCGATGGTACCGAGCGTCATGAGGACGAAGAAACGGTCGTCTCCGTACCAGCTCGGCTCCCGGAGGTGCTCGCCGAGCACCGGCACGATTCCGAGACCGTCCTTGCCGGTGCTCTCTGCCACCAGCTGCTCGATCCAGTGAGGGAACGCCCGCAGCGCCGGTGCCGTCACCAGCGTCAGCTTGTCCTTCCCGGCCCTGGCCAGCTCGCCGAGCGCCACGCCCAGGGCGACGCCCGGGTTGCCGCCGACATCCGACTGACACCGTTCGGCCATGCTTCGCGCGCTGGCGAGGATCCGGTTGACGTCCGCGCCGATCAGGCCCGCTGGCGCGAGACCGAAAACGCTGAGGGCAGAGAACCTCCCGCCAACATCCCTCGGGGCCAGCAGCACCCGTCGGAAACCGCGCTCTCGGCCGAGAGACTCGAGCGCGGAGCCGGGATCGGTGATCGCGATGAAGTGGTTGCCTGGATGGGCGACATGCTCGGAGAGCAGCTTCCAGAGTGCATGGAACAGGGAGATGGTCTCGACCGTGGTGCCGGACTTCGAGGAGACCACGACCAGCGTTCGCTCAGGCGCCAGCTGCTCGGTCACGGATGCCACCGCATCCGGGTGGGTGCTATCGAGAACGAGCAGCCGAGGGTAGCCGTCAGTATTGCCGAACGTTCGCTGAAACACCTCTGGAGCGAGGCTGGAGCCTCCCATCCCGAGGAGCAGCACCGTGTCGAGGGCGTCCCGCCGGACCCCGTCGGCCAATGAGCAGATCGGCTCGACCTCCTCGAGGGAGGTGGTTGGTAGGTCGAGCCAGCCGAGCCGATCGCCGAGCTCGGGGACCTCGCCCGCCGCCCACAGCGTCGTATCCCGCCGCCACAGTCGTTCGCTGAGCTCGCTGACGGACCACCGCTGGACCGCTGCGGTGGTCGTGGTGTCCTCGCCGAGGTTGAGGGCGCCGGGTCCGTCAAGGGTGCGGATCTTGTCGTCCAGCGCCGCCAGGAGCTGGGCGAAGGAGCTTGCGAACGCCGCGACTCCGTCCTCCTGCAGCTTCTCCGTGACCGCATCGAGATCCACCCCCAGCGCTCGCAGGCGGTCCAGCGTCTCCTCTGCAGCCTCCACGTCGACGCTGATCATCTCCTCAGGGCGACCGTGGTCGACGAACGCCTCGAGGGTCTTCATCGGCAGTGTGTTGACGGTATCCGGGCCGATCAGGCTTTCCACGTACTTGACGTCTGGGTAGTCGGGGTTCTTGGTGCTGGTGGAGGCCCACAGGCAGCGCTGGACCCGGGCGCCGCGCGAGCGTTGCTCGGCGAACCTGTCGCCAAACAGCTCGGTGAACCTGCGGTAGACCACCTTGGCATTCGCGACGGCGGCGCGTCCGCGCAGGGCCAGGGCCTCCGTCGTACCGATCTCCTCCAGCTGGCGGTCCACCACGGTGTCGAGCCGACTGATGAAGAACGATGCCACCGATGCCACGCCACCCGGCGCCGTTCGCCGCTCGAGGCCCCGCTGGTAGGCAGCGGCCACCCGCTCGTAGTGGGCGAGCGAGAACATCAGCGTGACGTTGACGTTGATCCCTTCCGAGATGAGCTGCTCGATCGCGGGGATCCCTGCCACGGTGGCGGGCACTTTGATCATCAGGTTCGGCCGGCCGACCGCCTTCCACAGGCGACGGGCCTCGACGATCGTGCCGTCGGTGTCGTCGGCCAACAGCGGCGAGACCTCCAGGCTGACGTAGCCGTCGGCACCCCCGGTGGACTCCCACACCTCTGCGAGGACGTCTGCTGCCAGCTGGATGTCGCGCACTGCCAGCTGCTCGAACACGTTCGTGCTGTCACGGATGCCGTGGATCAAGCACGCCTGAATGTCGTTGTCATAGTCGTCCGAGCCGGTGATCGCTGCGTGGAAGATGCTCGGGTTCGAGGTCACGCCGCGCACTCCGGAGGCAACGAGTCGCTTGAGGCCGCCCGAGGTGAGCAGCCGACGGTCGATGTAATCCAGCCAGACCGCCTGGCCGATCTCGGTGAGCGTGGTGAGGGTGTTCATGGTACCTCCTCAGGGTCCTCGAAGTGTCAGCGTGTCGCGATGGGCTTCGGCCGGTCTCACCGACCGATCAGGGCCCGGCCCCGACGGCACACATCGTCGCGAGTGAAACCGAAGTGAGTGAACAGCTCTGGTCCTGGCGCCGATGCCCCGAAGCGATCGAGGGCGAGGATCTCGTCCTGAGGTCCCAGCCACCGTTCCCACCCGAACGAGGCTGCCGCCTCGATCGCCAGCCGCGGGACATCAGTCCCGAGGACCTCCTTCTGGTACGCCATCGGTTGCGATGCGAACAGCTCCCAGGATGGGAATGATACGACACGGGTCGACACGCCAGAGGCGTTGAGCTCGGTTGCGGCCTCGACGGCCAGCGGGACCTCGGAGCCAGATGCGACGAGCACGAGCTCGAGCGGCCGGTCGGCGGGCTCGCGGTGGACGACATACGCGCCGCGGGCGACACCCTCGCTGTCCATTCGCGTGCCGGCAAGAACCGGGAGCTTCTGCCGCGTCAGAATCAGGGCGACTGGATGGTCCTGGGCCGCCAGGGCGACCTTCCAGGCGCCCACGGTCTCCACCGCGTCCGCCGGACGCAGCACCGTCACACCTGGGGTTGCGCGCAGGATGGACAGCTGCTCGATCGGTTGATGGGTGGCGCCGTCCTCGCCGACTCCGATGGAGTCGTGGGTGAACACGAACACGACTGGGAGCTCCATGATGGCCGCCATGCGAAGAGCCGGCCGGAGATAGTCGAGGAACACGAAGAACGTTGCGGCGAAAGGCCGCAACGCACCGTGGAGCTGGATACCGTTGCTGATGCCGGCCATCGCGTGCTCGCGGATACCGAACCGCAGAATCCGTCCTTCCCTGCATGTGGCGGTGAAGTCGGTGCTGTGTGCCAGCTCGGTCTTGTTGGAGGGGGCGAGATCGGCGGAGCCACCGATCAGCTCTGGAACGGAGTCGGACAGTGCCTGGAGCACCGCGCCGGATGCTGCTCTGGTGGCCATTCTCTCGCCCGACCGGAACTCTGGCAGGTTGGCGTCCCACTCGTCTGCAAGCCGCCGAAGATGGCGTCGATCCCACTCCTCGGCAAGTGCCGGCTCGGCGGTGCGCCAGTGCTCGAGCGCAGCATCCCAGCGGGCGTGGTCGGCTCGTCCCCGCTCCCGCTGGTCGCAGCGCTCACGGACGGCTTCGGGGACCAGAAACTCGGCCTCCTCGGGCCAGCCGTAGGCGCGCTTTGTGGCCCGCACCTCGTCGCTGCCCAGCGGAGCTCCGTGTGCAGCTGCGGTGTCTTGCTTGGTCGGCGCACCCCATGCGATGTGGCTGCGAAGCCGTACCAGAGTCGGCCGGCCGGAGGAGCGACGCGCCGCCTCGAGCGCACGCTCGATCTCCTCGAGATCGTTGGCATCCTCGACCGTCTCGACGTTCCATCCCAGTGCCCGAAACCGTCCCGGAACATCCTCGGAGAACGTCAGATCCGTGCCGCCCTCGATCGTGATCCGGTTGTCGTCCCAGATCCACACCAGCTTGTCGAGTGCGAGGTGTCCCGCGAGAGAGGCGGCCTCCGACGAGATGCCTTCCATCAGATCGCCGTCCGAGCACAGCACCCATGTGCGGTGGTCGACGACGGTGTGAGACGGGCGGTTGAACCGTGCAGCGAGGTGTGCCTCGGCCAGCGCCATACCCACGGAGTTGGCACAGCCTTGACCGAGGGGACCGGTGGTCGTCTCGACTCCGGGCGTGAGCTGGTGCTCGGGGTGTCCTGGTGTGCGCGAGTGCAGCTGGCGGAACGCGCGCAGATCGTCCACAGTCAGGTCGTAGCCGGTCAGGTGCACGATCCCATACAGCAGCATGGAGGCGTGACCACAGGAGAGGACGAAGCGGTCCCGATCGCGCCAGTCGGGATCGGCGGGGTCGTGCTTCAAGATGCGAGTGAACAGGACGTACGCCACCGGCGCGAGCGCCATCGGGGTTCCCGGGTGGCCAGAGTTGGCACGCTCCACGGCGTCCATCGCAAGGGTTCGGAGTGTGGCGACACACTGGTGATCGAGGCTGTCGTAGGTCATCGCTCGTCAACCCTCCTCGGTAGCGGTGTGCAGCGTACCATCGCTGTCGCGATGGCCGCCAGCGGAGACTGCGCGCCGTCGTCAGCCGAGAACATTCGAGAGGGGCGGAATGGCCGTGTCGTCATCGATGATGGCACCATCGATGACACTCGAGGCGCCCACGGAGCAACGACGGCCGATCCGCGCGCGACCCCGGATCACGACGCCCGGTTCGATGACCGTGTCCTGGCCGACGCCACAGTCTGGATCGATCCACGTTGTGGCGGGGTCGACAACGGTCACACCGTGGTCCATCAGCACGGTCAGGTGGCGGTCGTTGAGCGCCCGCGCGGCGCGCGCGAGATCGTGGCGCGAGTTGACTCCCAACATCTCACTCGGGTCCTCGAGCTGGAGCGCCCGGACCTCTCTCGGCGCTCGCCGCAGCTGCTCGATCACGTCGGTCAGATAGTACTCACCCTGGGCGTTGTCGGGAGCGATCTCCGACAGGGCCGAGCAGAGCGGCGGCAGGAGAAACGCGTACACACCGGCGTTGACCTCGCGCAGCGCGAGAGCTTCGGGGTCGGCGTCGCCCGCCTCCACAATGCGCTCGACCGAGCCGTCGGAGGCGCGTACGATGCGACCGTACTGGCCCGGCTGGTCGAGCAGCGCGGTCACGACGACTGCGCTGGCGCCTGTCGCAAGCGTCGAGCAGAGCCCGTTCACGGTGGCGGGACGGAGCAGGGGGGCGTCCCCTGACAGCACGAGCACAGCGTCCAGCGTCGGATCGAGGGCGGCGAGCCCCACCTGGAGCGCATGACCGGTGCCGAGCTGTGGCTCCTGCACGGGTGTGACCACCCCGGACGGTGTGAGATGGGTGCGAACCGCGTCGGCCTGATGTCCGACGACCACGGCGATGTGCTCCCTGGGCGCCACCTCGAGGGCGACATCGAGCACATGGTCGACCAGGGCCCGCCCGGCAAGCCGATGGAGCACCTTGGCCGTGGCGGACTGCATCCGAGTCCCTTTGCCGGCCGCGAGAACGACCACGCCCCAACGAGTCTGCTCGCTCATGGTGTTCGCTGTCCCCGCCGCAGCGTGTGACTACTTGCGACGGAGCTCGTAGAGGACCTGCTTGGCCACGGCCTTGAGGGTCTCGAACACGCCGGGGCCCTGGGTGGCCACCGCTTCGAACGTCGGCTCGCCCTTGAAGTTGAGGCGGTGGTACATGTCGTCCACGGGCATCGCGGTGGGCAGGTCTCGCTTGTTGAACTGGAGCACGTACGGCATGGTCTTCAGCTCGAAGCCGTTCTCGCGGAGGTTCTCCTGCAGGTTCACTAACGACTCCTCGTTGGCATCCATGCGAGCGTCCTGAGAGTCGGCGACGAACACGACCCCGTCAACGCCTTTGAGAATCAGCTTGCGGCTGGCGTCGTAGAAAACCTGTCCGGGAACGGTGTACAGATGAAACCGCGTCTTGAAGCCGCGTACAGAGCCCAGATCCAACGGCAAGAAGTCAAAGAAGAGCGTGCGGTCGGTCTCCGTTGCCAGGGAGATCAACTTTCCCTTCTGTTGCGGGTTGGACTTCTCGTAGATGTACTGCAGGTTGGTTGTCTTGCCACACAGGCCAGGCCCGTAGTACACGATCTTGACGTTGATCTCGCGGGCGGCGTAGTTGATGAAGCTCATTCTGAAAACAGCGCGTCGATATCTTCGTCGGTGATCTCGGCGAACGGGGAGGCGACCTCTTCGGCGCCCACCGATCGGGCCTTCTCCTCCATCTCGTGAAGGATCTCCTCGATCTCTCCGGAGGCCTTGCGAACCCGCAGACGAACCAGCCCGAGGGAGGAGCGCTCGTCGAAGATGATCACGAGGATCAACCGTTGGGCGACGATGGAGATGTGGATATTGTCCTTGCGGCCCTCGTGGAAGAGGATCGAGAACTCTTTTTCCCCGATGAGCTTGGCGAGTCCGTCGGTGGCTGCGACGTTGCCCGCTGTCAGTGAGGCCAGAGAGGTGGTATCGATCTGATCCATCTCTCCGGCGCCGGCGATCTGCTGGCCGTTCTTATCGACAAGGAAGACGATCTTGCCGCTCGCATCGACCCGCAGCCGTTTCAGCACTTCGCTGATGCGGTCGAACTCCTCTTCGTACATGACCAGGTTCAAATCCACCGTCGCAACTCCCCTCTTAAGCTTCAACCTTCTAGCACACTTGACAGGTGGACGCAACCTGAAGCGACGGTTCGCCGGCAACCATCGCGCCGGGACCTCGCGACGTCCTTCGTCCCGCGGTATGCCATCCGGCAACCACCTCCCTTCCTGCTTGGGAGATGCGTCTTCCCTTCCTGCTTGGGAGATGCGTCGTGGAGCGACCGGTAACGGTCGCAGTTGCCAGGTCTGACAGCCTCCGTTACACTCCCGCTCTGACCTCGGAAGTCGGAGGCCGAAAAGATGGGTCTGAAATGGTTACGCGATCAGTTCAAGCACCTGAAGTGGGTGCTGTGGCTTGTGATCATCGTCTTCGTGGCGTTGGTGTTCGTGGATTGGGGCGCAGGGCGCAAGACCACGGGGGGCGCCGGCGACGTCGCGATCCGGGTCGGCGAGCGGACCGTCTCTGAGCAGGAGTTCCTGCAGCAGGTGCGGCGGAACGAGGAGCAGATGCGTTCACAGTTCGGTGAGAGCTGGGCGCAGCTCCGTGACCAGATGAACATGGGTCAGCAGACTGCCGAGCGTTTGATCCAGCGTGAGCTCCTGTTGATGGAGGCCGATCAGATGGGTCTGCGGGTTCCCGACGAGCAGCTGGCCGAGGCGATCAGTGAGCTGCCGGTCTTCCAGCGACCGGACGGCTCCTTCGTTGGAATGGAGCAGTACCGTCGGATCCTTCGAGTCAGCCGGACCACCCCCGAGGAGTTCGAGCGGGATCTTCGCGAGGACCTCTTGCTGCAGCAGCTGCAGCAGGTGCTGGCCGACGGCATCGTGCTGACTGACGAGATGGTCGAGGCGGAGTACCGGCGCCGCAACGAGACGGTTTCGTTCGACACGGTCGTGCTGACAGCCGAGCAGCTCCTCGGGGAGGTGGAGGTCTCCGACGAGGCGGTGAACGCGTACTACGCGGAGCACGCCGAGGAGCTCGAGCGGCCTGAGCAGCGGGTCCTGCGCTACCTGCTCGTGGACACCTCGGCCCTGCGTCGTCTCCTGCCTGTGGACGATGCCGAGATCGAGGCGTACTACCAGGAGCACCAGGAAGAGTTTGTTCAGGGCGAGCAGGCACGCGCCCGGCATATTCTGATCAAGGTGGCGCAGGATGCTCCAGAGCAGGTTCGCTCCGAGGCGCGTCTGGAGGCTCAGGGGATTGCCAACATCGCCCGCTCCGGCGCCGACTTTGCGGAGCTTGCGGCGAAGCACTCGGAGGACACCGCATCTGCTGCGGGCGGCGGTGATCTGGGTTGGTTTGGCAAGGGTCAGATGGTCGAGTCGTTCCAGGAGGCCGTGTTCTCCGCGAAACCTGGCGATATCGTCGGGCCGGTGGAAAGCGAGTACGGGTTCCACGTGATCAAGGTCGAGGGGTTCAAGTCCGAGCACGTCCGGCCTCTCGAGGAGGTGGTGGATCAGGTGCGCTTTAACCTTCTCGAGGGACGTGCCGCTGCCGAGGCCCAGCGTCGGGCCCAGGCGCTCGCGGATCAGATCGAGGCCGAGGCGCCCACGGCCGAGAGCGCGTGGCAAGAGCTGGCCGACGAGCACGAGGCAGTGTCCTTGAATCAGACTCCGCCGTTCGCGACGGGCGAGGTCATCCCCGGGGTCGGACGCGACTCGGAGCTTGCGGAGGCCGTTTTTGCCGCCGAGGTGGACGAGGTTGGCGGACCGAGGGCGACGACCCGGGGGTGGATCGTCTGGCAGGTGGCCGATGTCCAGGAGGCGGGTGTGCCGCCGCTGGACGAGATCCGCGCCCAGGTGACCGCCGAGGTTCGTCGCGAACGGGCTCTCGCCCTGGCCGAGGAAAGAGCCGAGGAGCTGGCTGAGCGGTGGCGGGCTGCAGGTTCCGAGATGCCGGACGTTGCAGAGGCCGAGGACGCGAGCGTTTCGTCGGTGTCCGACCATCGTCGAGGGACGCCGGTTCGTCCCGTGAACACGGTGCTGCCAGCGTTGGACGCGGCGCTGTTTGCCGCTGAGCCGGGCGATGTCGTGGGACCGGTGCAGGTGCCGGACCGCGGAGTCGTCGTGGCCAAGGTGACCGACGTGAACCGGGTCGATGTCGAGGAGCTGGAGGCAAAC
>CAZEJK010000061.1:24067-24401 GCA_964512045.1 uncultured Thermoanaerobaculia bacterium | reverse complement strand
GGAGCACGAGGCGAGTGGAGAGATCCCGTGGGAGTACCCGTGGCTTTCCGGCCCCGGATGCGGCCCCGGACGATGGCCAGGCAGGAACCGCGGATGTTTCGGAGTGACCCGATGCGTGGGGTGATCGGGGGAGCTCTGCGGTTAGCCGTGGCGGTGCAGGTCAACCCGATGGTCGGGGGTCCGCGATTCCGGGTCCGGCTTCCGGCATCCGGGGCCTGGTCCGGGGCCAGTGCCGGTACCGGGCGTGCTCCGACGTAGCCACTGTGGCGGCTGGCCGAAGGCAAGCCGGTGGGTGGGTGTGAGGAGCCGGCGTCGGCCGCATGTCGTCATCAGC
>CAZEJK010000061.1:0-23967 GCA_964512045.1 uncultured Thermoanaerobaculia bacterium | reverse complement strand
CCGTGGCGACGAGCGGACTGGGCCATGAACCCGATGAAGCTCGTAGCTGAGCACGCGGAGACCCCCTCAAGCCGAGTACTTCCGGAGCAGCCCAGTCAACGGGGGATGATCGTTGACCCCGGGTTGAGGACGACGGATGCGGCAAGCCGGTGGGCGGGTGTGGGGAGCCGGCGTCGGCCGCATGTCGTCATCAGCCCGTGGCGACGAGCGGACTGGGCCATGAACCCGATGAAGCTCGTAGCTGAGCACGAGGAAGCACCCTCAAGCCGAGTACTTCCGGAGCAGCCCAGTCCGCTCGTTGAACTCCCGAATCTGCTCGTCCCACTGCTCCCACGCATGCATGCGGCTGGTCCAGTAGGTGGGGTCGTACCACTGGGCGTCCAGCTCCTCGACACTTTTCCCTTGCTGCTCGATCCATGTGAAGTACTTCAGGTTGTGCATCCGCTTGCGGTCCCAGTAGGTGAGCTCGAGGACGCCCTCCGTGCTCGCGCCGAGGAGGTGGCGCTCGAAGTCCACTGCGGCCTGCTGCGTCGTGTAGGCACCGTGGAGCTCGCGCTCCTCGACGAGACGCGACTGGTACATCTCCATCGAGTCGGTGGCGACGGTGGCGATGATGTCTGAGCCGGTCATCTCGAAGTAGCGAGCGGTCTTCACCGACGTGAGCAGGTTGGCGATGCCGGAGATGCCGAGGAGGTGGAGCTGGTGGACCAGGCCGTCGTCCACTCCTTGAGACATCAAGTACTCCTGACCGACCGGTTCGTTGAACAGGCGCATCAGCGCCATGCACGCTGCGTCGTCGATGTCGGCGACGACATCGGTGTTCTTGATGTTGTGGATCCACGGGACGTGCTTGTCGCCGATCCCCTCGATCCGATGGGCGCCGTAGCCGTTGTACAGCAACGTCGGACACTGGGCGGCCTCGGCGGCGACCACAGAGATTCTCGGAAACTGCTCGCGTAGGTAC
The DNA here is from genome assembly GCA_964512045.1 of uncultured Thermoanaerobaculia bacterium. Taxonomy (GTDB): domain Bacteria; phylum Acidobacteriota; class Thermoanaerobaculia; order Thermoanaerobaculales; family Sulfomarinibacteraceae; genus CAZEJK01. Next base: position 23,003 of record CAZEJK010000061.1, on the reverse strand, counting down.
TCGGCACAGCCGAGGGTGCCCGCTGAGCCCTGGGTGAGACACACCGCTGCAAAGCGGTCGTGTGGACCAGCGATGGTCTCGAACACTTCGTGCATCGCCTGGCCGGTGCAGACGTAGTGCCAGATCGCGTTGCCAAACTCGTCGAACTGGTTGAGGACGACAATCTCATCGCCGCGTTCGGCCTTGAGTGCCTTGGTCTTGTCGTAGACCTCCTTGACGTTGCTTTCCGATCCTGGCGTGGCGTGGATCTCGGAGCCGACGGTGCGCAGCCAGTCGAAACGCTCCCTGGACATGCCTTCCGGCAGAACGGCGATCGAGCCGCACGCGAGCAGGTAGGCGTCGTATGCTCCCCCACGGCAGTAGTTCCCGGTGGATGGCCAGAGCGCCTTCTGAGTGGTGGGGTCGAATGCACCGCGCACCAGCTTCTCCACCAGTGGCCCGAAGGTGGCGCCAACCTTGTGTGCGCCGGTCGGGAACCATGTGCCGAGGAGCGTCACGATCCGCGCGGGTACGCCGGTGAGCTCCGGCGGCAGCTCGAGGGCGTTGACCGGGCCGTACCCGCCGCCGTGGGTGACCGGCTCGTTCTTCCAGGTGAGGCGGTAGAGGTTGCGCGAGTGGAGATCCCACAGCCCGATGTCGGCCAGCTCCGCGCGGATCCCTGGCAGGACCAGCGACGGATCCCGCATCTCGGCGTATGTCGGGATGATGATGTCGCGCTCGCGGCAGCGTTGAACGGTGTTGGCAAGGACACGCTCGCGATCGGTCATGACAGCTCCCCTCCAGCGGAGCCGGACTATACCATCGCAGAGGTGTCGCGGAGAGGGTGGTGCGCAGTCGGCAGAGCGGCCGACTGCTGATGGTGTCAGCCGTTGCCGGAGACGGTGATTGTCTCCACGCCGGATACTGCCCTGGCGATCGATTCCACCTCGTCGAGGGCGGCGCCGGGTGGGAGGTCGCCGTGGATCGTCACCGTGCCACCGTGGGCGGTGGCGTGGAGCTCGAGCATGCGGGTGTTGGAGTTCTCGGAAAGAGCCGCCTCGACCCGACAGCCGAGGGCAGCGTCGTGGAGCTGCTGGCGGTTGGCATCGGTCCATGTGAACTGGGGGAGCTCGGCGGTCGTCACGACCATGCTGGCGGCCTCGTGCACCGAGATCCGTTCGAGGTTGATGACCAGGTCGTAGTAGAGGCCTTGATCCAGCGAGCGGGTGCCGTACAGGAAGCGGATCCAGCTGTCGCGGCGGGAGTCGCGCTCGTGCACGTAGCGCGTGGCATCGATCGGCTTGAGGTCGAGGTGCTGACCGATCATCGCGATTCGCATCTGCAACGGAGCGACCAGACGAATGCGGAGAACTCCCGGGATGTCGTTCAGCAAGAACTGACCGCCGTTGGCATGGTAGATCAGTGGCCCGGCCTCGGCCCGATCCAGGAGCAGCGAGCGCAGCATGCACAGGTAGGCGTGACGCAGCGACTCGAGGCTCTCCCACATGTACTCGGGGAACGAGTTCATCTCCTCCCACAGCTGCTCCTCGACCGCCTGCAGGCGGGGCTCGGCCTCTGTCAGGTCGTCCCGGGACACGACAGCGAAGCCGAGGCGATGGCCGAGCTCTTCGGCGAGGAGGATCCCTCCGGCTCGAGTGCCGCGCGATATGGTGATGATCCCCATGGCCGCTCTCCTTTTGCCGTTGGGCGTTCTCGAGGGCGAGACGCCGGTGGCTCGTTCTGAGCTTGCTAGTACCTATACTGCCAGCTTACGACCCAGGAGTCATCCCGGAAGCCGCCGAGCCCCATCCACTGCTCGGCGTCGCCGTTGGCAACAATGTAGTTGAGCATCAGCCGGTGGCGTTGCAGGTCGGTTGGGCGAAAGGTGATGGGGACGAGGTACCAGCTCAGCCCGAGGTAGGTGTTGCTCAGCTCGGTGGTTGTACCAGTGGGGTGCTCGGCTCTGGCATGGTGGGTGGCGACCACGGCCTGCAGGTCGCGGCGCAGCATGTAGCCGACGGCGGCTGTCACTGTCCGCTGATCCCAGCCTTCGACGCCGCGGATGCTGGTTCCCTCGATGTACTCGCCCTTTGCCTCCAGGCCGAGATCCCAGAGCTCGGTGGCGATGCCGACATCAAACACCTCGTAGTCATCTGTGCCGTGACCGCCCGCCTCCTCGGATCGGCCGAACGCCGCCTCCACGTGCAGCGGCGGGCCGAGGTCGTAGTGGCCGCGCACCGCCCACGCGAGAGCGCTGCCGAGCTGGTCCTCGTCCCAGATGACCGCCTGCGAACGGCCGGCCGGGTTGAACACGCCGATGTCGTAGCCGAAGCCGTGTCCCTGCCGCTCGGTTCCCATCTCCAGACCGGTGACGCGCAGCTGGGGGACGTCAGCGAAGCGCTCCTGGCCGATGAGGCGACCGGAGAGCATGACCCCCATATCGCGTTCCAGGACCAGCGACTTGGAGAGCTGAGCACGGTCGACGATGTCCAGGTTCCATCCCTGGGTCGTGAACTCCATCCCCAACGGCGTCTTGATCATTCCGAAGCGCAGAAACGCGGCGTTCGAGAAGGTGTAGGTGATGAAGGCATCCTTGATCGCCTTCGGCAGGCCGCCCTCGCGGCTGGTGAACGACTGGTTGACATCGAGGAACAGCTTGGTGGAGATCGGTCCGTGGAAGTAACAGAACGCGAGCCGAACTCGCTGGGCGCCGAACTGGAGCCCGCCGTCGGCCGAGGCGCCGTCGCCTCCGCGGGCCTCGAGCTGGGTGAAGCCGTAGATCTGCAGCGCGATCTCGCGCTCGCCGATGGTCTCTGTGAGAGTGATCTTGGCGGATGCCGAGGCGGCGACGAGCAGGAATGCACACAGGAGCATGCCGGTCACAGGACGGAGCTGCCGACAGGGGTGGTCAGCGAACATGACGCTCCCTTCCGGTACCTGAGACGAGTCTGCCGTTCAGGTCCGTGTTACTGCGGACGGTAGCAGGAAGTGCCGCGCTGCGTCTAGCGGTGCTGCGAGCCACCGGGGACGTCCTCTCTCACGGTGTGGGGGTTTCGCGGAGCCATACGGCATCGTCCTCCCAGCGGATCCGGTCGCTACCCTCGAGGCTGGCCCGACAGCAGCCCAGGCGGAGGCCGGCGACGAGGCTGGCGTCGCCGGTGATCCGGCCGCCCACCGTGCGGCCGTCGGGCAGCGTGAGCTCGAGCCGGCGTCCGGTCTGCTGGATCGTGGCCGTGCCCGTTGGGGTGTGCCAGCGCCCGGTGAGCCAGGGTCCGTGCGCAGCCTGAGGAGCCGACGGCGTGCGTGTCACCTCGGGTGGAGCTGGTGTGGCAGTGGCGGTTGGCCACGGCGGTGTGGGGCTCGCGCGCGGTGGGCGCGGAACCACGATCGTGTCGGTGGCGCCGGGTTGGCGCAGGGCGTACCATGGCTGCTGCTGGCCGGACCCCAGAGTCACGGTTCCGCTGATCCGGTTGGCGTCGTCTGACAACCATCCTTCCCACAGCTGAGGGTCATCGCCGGTGCATCGCAGGAAGACCAGGCGTCGGTTGACCAGATAGCCATCCACTGGATCGCCTGAGAGGGTTCCCTTGACGCGTCCGGGGCCGGTGGCGTTGACGATCAGGGTGCCGTCGACCGCTCCGTGCACGCGCCACTCGCCGGCAGAGCAGGGTGTGGCGGCCCATGCTGCGATGATCACGACCGTGAGGACAGCGGCGCGGTGGACCGTCATCGCAGGAGCTCCGCCTGTGAGTCGTGCGACAGCTCCATCAGCTCGTGGAGCTGGCTTCGGTACTGCTCAAGCGGCGCCAGCGGCAGCTCGGTGTCGACCACCAGGAGGCGGAAGATCCTCTCGGCGGTGGCCCGTGGTGCGGATGTCACGCCGTGCGCGGCCACCAGCCGGCTCACCGTGGCAATGACCTCGGCGAGGGTGGTCGCATCCTCCTCGTCGAGGATCATGAACACCGGCTCGCCCGAGATGATGGCGCTGGTCCGGACCTCATGGTCGTCGAGGGCGACGACAACCGCGGCCACGACGTCGTAGGCCGTGGCGGTGTCGTCAAACACCGTCTCGAGGCTCTGAAGGACCAGGTCCGCGGTGGTGTAGATGCGGCTCATGGCGGTGTTGAAGGTCGTCGCCACGACGTCGATCCGATCGATCGAGTCCGATGCCAGAAGGTCCGCCAGGCGCTCGCGCGCGGTGCCGGAGGCCGGTTCATGCGACGGGGGGAGCACCTCAGGCTGAAGCGCTCCTGCGAAGGCCGGTGCACCGAGGCTGAGGCAAAAGCCGAGAACGATGATGGTGCGTGTCACGTTCCTCCCTACTTTCGGCGCGCAGATCCTAATTGGAGCTCGAAAACGCGCCCAGTGCGCAGTCTAGCAAGAGGAACGACGCGGTGGGGACGGTTGCTGCCGATGGTGTGACCGCGGTTGCAGCGACCGCAGGAGTCGCAAGCCACCCTGTGCCCGCTTAGGGTCGAGCCTTCGGCCTTGGCAGCACCCGCTGGAGCTGCGACATCCTCGTTGTGCTGGGCTTTCAGAGCGAACCGGCTCATGGTGTACTTTTCAATCTTGCGACTCAGTTACAATACGACGTTATCTTGAGACTCGCATTCGATCGCCGAAACAGTTGATGGGACGAAGGTAGCACTCGATCTTGACTTCTCGAATGGGCACAGCTAGCATTCAAAATCATGAAGGAAGATGCTCCCGCTAACTCCTTTCATTTCCCAAGATGGACCAACTTGTTGCGACCAGGAATCGCGATCGCGGTGATTGGTGGTGCACTGTACGTGCTCGTGCTGGCGGCGTATGGAGGGTCGCCCCGCACCACCGACGTTGGCTACGCTCCGATCCAGCCGGTTCCCTACAGTCACGCGCTCCACAACGGGCAGCTCGGCATCGACTGTCGGTACTGCCACAACACCGTGGAGCAGGCGTCGCACGCCGCGGTCCCCCCGACCGAGACGTGCATGGTCTGTCATCAGAGGGTCCGTCAAGATAGCCCGCAGCTCTCGCCGGTGTTTGCAAGCTGGGGCGAAGGCACGCCCGTCGAGTGGGTGCGGGTGCACGACCTGCCCGACTATGCGTACTTCAATCACTCGGCGCATGTCCGGCGGGGCATCGGCTGCGTGTCCTGTCACGGTCGCATGGATCAGGCGGTGGTGGTGGCGCAGGTGGAGCCGTTGAGCATGGCCTGGTGCCTGAGCTGTCACCGCAACCCCGAGCAGTACCTGCAGCCGAAGGACACCGTCACGCAGATCGACTGGGAGCCAGGCGAGGACCAGGAGCTCCTCGGCACTCGCCTGCGTGAGGAGTACAACATCAACCCACCCACGGAATGCTACACATGTCACCGATGAAGAAGGACCGAACGTACTGGCGCAGCTTCGCCGATCTCGAGCGCACTCCGGAGTTCGCCGAGGCGATCAGCCGCGAGTTCCCGAACGTGCCGTGGGAGAACCTACCGGAGCCGACCCGGCGTCAGTTCCTGAAGGTGATGGGTGCGTCCATGGCGATGAGTGGCCTGGCGGCGTGCCGCTGGCCGCGTGAGCACATCGTGCCGTTCGACCGCCGGCCGCATGAGCGCGTCCCCGGGGTGCCGCAGCGGTTCGCCACCGCCGCCGAGATCGCCGGCGTGGGCGTTGGCCTGCTGGTGACCTCGTACGACGGCCGACCGGTCAAGGTGGAGGGCAACCCGAACCACCCGATGGGCCGAGGAGCGGCCTCTGCTCAGCACCAGGGACTCGTGCTCGAGATGTACGACCAGGATCGGTCGCGGTTTGCGCGTCGCCGGGACGGTGAGCAGTGGTTCAACGTCTCCATGTCCGATGTGGCGAGCGAGCTGGAGCCTGTTCTCGAGCCGGTGCGCGCCGCGGCTGGACGCGGTCTGGCTGTCCTGTCAACCCAGTCGTCGTCGCCGAGCCTCGAGCGCTTGCGGGCTCGGATGGCGGCCGAGTGGCCCGAGGCTCGCTGGGTTGCCTACGAGCCGCTGTCGCGCGACAACGACCTCGAAGGAACGCAACAGGCGTTCGGTCAGCCGCTGCGGCCCTTCTGGCGGCTCGACCGCGCACGCGTGGTTGCCTGCTTCGATGCGGATCCTCTCGGTGTGCATCCAGACGCGCTGCGTCTGGCGCGCGAGTGGGCCGAGGTGCGGCGCGATATCGTCGACGGCATGAGTCGCTGGCTGATGTTCGAGCCGGGCTACTCTCTCACTGGTGCCGCTGCAGACCATCGTGTTCCGGTACCGGGGAGCCTCGTGCCACGTGCCCTTCAGCGGCTGGCTGGCGCGCTCGCGGAACGCGGAGTGAACCTTCCATTCGAGCTGGCTCAGAGCCTGTTGAGAGTCCCTGCACTCGAGCAGGGCGAGGCCGAGATTGCGGCCTTTGCCGATGAGCTGATGGCACACCGCGGAGCCGGCCTGATTGCGGTGGGGCCGCGCCAGCCCGCCGGTGCGCACGCCCTGGCCCATGTGCTCAACCGCGCGCTCGGCAACGAAGGCGAGACGGTTGTGTACAACCCGATCAGCGGCGGGGAGCGTTCGTCGCAGGTCACGGCGCTCGCCGCCCTGGGTCAGCAGATTCAGGCCGGCGAGGTGACCACACTGGTCATCTTGGGTGGCAACCCGGCGTACGATGCGCCGGCAGATCTCGACGTGAGGTCATGGCTGGCGAGTGTGCCGACCGCACTCCACCTCAGCCTGTACTTCGATGAGACTTCTGAGCAGTGTGACTGGCATCTTCCGAGCGCGCACGTGCTCGAGAGCTGGGGCGATGTCCGCGCCAGCGACGGTACGGTGAGCGTGGTCCAGCCGCTGATCGAGCCGTTGTACGGAGGCTGGACGCCGACCGAGGTCGTGTCCCGGCTGCTGGGCGAGCCGAAGCGGGCCTATGAGATCGTCCGTCAGACGTTCGCAGAGCTGGTGGGCGGACTCGGTGGTGAGCGTGCATGGCAGCAGGCGTTGGCCTCCGGCGTGGTGGATGGGACCCAGTGGACACCGATCGCCCCGAGCCTGTCTGCGGAGGGTCTGGCGGCTGCGGCCGCCGGTCTGGCCGATCAGCCTTCGGCGCTCGCCGCTGACAGCCTCGAGGTCGTGCTCATCCCGGATGCGAGCGTGCTCGACGGCCGCTTTGCCAACAACCCGTGGCTGCAGGAGATGCCGGACCCGATGACGTGCGTGACGTGGGACAACGCCGCATTGTTGGCGCCGTCCACCGCGAACGAGCTCGGCGTCACGACCAATGATGTGGTGACGGTGTCCGTGGAGGGCCGACAGATCGATCTTCCGGTGTACGTGATGCCGGGCCATGCACCGTACTCGGTGACGATACCCCTCGGATACGGCCGCACCGCGGCCGGCGAGGTGGGCAACGGGGTCGGCGCGAACGCCTCGGCTCTGCGCACCAGCACGGCGTTCTGGTCTATCGTGGGTGCGACAGTACAGGCCACCGGTCGTGCCCGCGAGCTGGCCTCCACCCAGGACCACCACATCATCGATGCGGCCGGCTTCGCGGCCCGCCAGGAGAGGTTGGGAAAGCTGGTGCGCGAAGGCAGCCTGGCGGAGTACCGAAAGCATCCGGACTTCGTCGACCACCGGGCGCACATGATGGATCTGTTCAATCTGTGGGAGCCGCACCGCTACGAGGGTATGCAGTGGGGGATGGCGATCGATCTGAACGCATGCATTGGCTGCGGCGCGTGCGTGGTCGCGTGTCAAGCCGAGAACAACGTGCCGGTGGTGGGCCGGGAGCAGGTGATCGAGCATCGGGAGATGCACTGGCTGCGCGTTGACCGGTACTTCACCGGCACGATGGAGGACATCGACAACCCGCAGGTGGCGTTCCTGCCGCTGGCGTGTGTCCACTGTGAGAACGCTCCGTGCGAGCAGGTCTGTCCAGTGGCGGCGACCGTGCACAACGACGAGGGCCTGAATCAGATGGTGTACAACCGCTGTATCGGGACCCGCTACTGCTCGAATAACTGCCCGTACAAGGTGCGTCGGTTCAACTTCTTCCAGTACCACCCGAAGCCGGAGCCGCTCGAGAAGATGCAGTTCAATCCGGAGGTGACGGTGCGGGGGCGGGGCGTGATGGAGAAGTGCACGTACTGCACCCAGCGGATCGAGGCGGTCAAGATCGAGGCGCGCAACAACGGCCGCGCGATCGCTGACGGCGAGATCGTGCCGGCGTGTGCCCAGACCTGTCCGACCGATGCCATCGTGTTCGGCGATGTATCGGACCCGGAGTCCAGAGTGTCGCAGCTGCTCGCCGACCAACGTTCGTACGCCATGCTCGGGATTCTGAACGTGCGTCCGCGAACTCGGTACCTGGCCAGGCTGCGGAACCCGGTGGACGGCGGTGAGACCCATGGCGTCGGGCACGGCGCGGATGGATCCAACAAGGAGTCGCACCACTCATGAGCTCTACCACCATCGATCCGACGTACACGTTGGACAACGCCACGGACGACCCCACAAAGCGTGCGCCGTTGGTGCTCGGCGACAACGACTTTGCGTCGGTGACCGACACCGTCTGCAAGGTTGTCGAAGGACCGCACCTGGGGAAAGCGTGGTGGATCGCCTTCGCCATCTCCTCGGCTTTGACCGGCGTGCTGTTCGCCATGATCGCGTACCTGCTGCTGACCGGCGTTGGTGTGTGGGGCGTGCACGTCCCGGTGGCCTGGGGCTTTGCGATCATCAACTTCGTGTTCTGGGTCGGCATCGGTCACGCCGGAACCCTGATCTCTGCGATCCTGTTCCTCTTGCGCCAGAAGTGGCGGACGTCGATCAACCGGTTCGCCGAGGCGATGACGATCTTCGCGGTGGTCTGTGCCGGGATCTTCCCGGGGATCCACGTCGGTCGGGCGTGGCTGGCGTACTGGCTGGCGCCGTACCCGAATCAGATGGCGATGTGGCCACAGTTTCGCTCGCCACTTCTGTGGGACGTGTTCGCGGTGTCGACGTATGCGACCGTTTCCTTGCTCTTCTGGTACATGGGGATGATTCCGGATCTGGCGACCTTGCGCGACCGGGCAACCCGTCGCTGGCGGCAGATCTTCTACGGGATTCTGTCGCTCGGTTGGCGCGGCTCGAACCGTCACTGGCACCGGTTCGAGTGGGCGTACTTGCTGCTGGCAGCCCTCGCCACGCCGCTCGTGCTGTCGGTGCACTCGGTGGTGTCGTTCGACTTCGCAGTGTCGATCGTACCCGGCTGGCACACGACGATCTTTCCCCCGTACTTCGTTGCCGGCGCGATCTTCTCCGGGTTCGCGATGGTCGTCACCCTGATCATCCCGGCGCGGCAGCTGTTCGGCCTGCAGGAGATCGTGACCATGCGCCACCTGGAGAACATGGCCAAGATCATGCTGGCCACCGGCTCGATGGTGGGTTTCGCCTACGCGACCGAGTTCTTCATCGCATGGTATAGCGGGGTGACCTACGAAGGGTTTGCGTTCATCAACCGCGCGTTCGGGCCGTACGCCTGGGCCTACTGGATCATGGTCAGCTGTAACGTGTTCTTCCCCCAGCTGTTCTGGTTCAAGAAGGTGCGCACCAACCTGTGGGCGCTGATGATCCTGTCGATCCTCGTCAACGTGGGCATGTGGTTCGAGCGGTTCGTGATCGTGGTGACCTCCCTGAGCCGTGACTTCGTGCCCTCCAGCTGGAGCTACTACCTCCCGACCTGGGTGGACATGCTCACGTTCCTGGGTTCGTTCGGGCTGTTCTTCACCCTGTTCCTGCTGTTCCTGAGGTTCTTGCCGATGGTCGGTATGGCCGAGGTCAAGTCGGTGATGCCACAGGCCCATCTGGACCACGGTGATCACCTGGGCCAGGGCGACTACCACGGTGAGATCGTCCACCAGCACGACCTCCAGCACACCCCGTTCCGTTCGCCGAGGAGGGAGCGATGACGTATCCCAAGACGTTCGGTTACCTGGCGGAGTTCGACGACGTGGAGTCGTTTGTCAGTGCCGCGACCGCCGTGCGCGACGCCGGTTACACCCGCTGGGACGCGCACACACCGTTCGTGGTGCACGGGCTCGACGAGGCGATGGGCATCCGCAAGACCATCTTGCCGTGGCTGGTGTTCGGTGCCGGCGCCACCGGGTGTGCCGTCGGTTTAGGGCTGCAGTACTTCACGAATGCGGTGGACTACCCGTTTCTCATCTCGGGCAAGCCGCTGTTCAGCCTGCCGGCGAACATCCCGGTGGTCTTCGAGCTGACGATCCTTCTTGCCGCGCTCACCGCGATGATCGGGATGCTCGTTCTCAACGGACTTCCGCAGCTGTACCACCCGGTGCTCAAGAGCGAGCGGTTCCGCAGATCCACCACAGATCGCTTCTTCATCTCGATCGAGGCGGATGATCCCAGGTTCGATCCGGTGGCGACGCGCGAGCTGATCGAGTCGCTCTCCCCGGCCGCGATCGAAGAGTTGGAGGACTGATATGCCGCGCTGGCTGATCTACGTCATCGCGACGATGGTGGTACTGTCGTGGGTGCCGCTGGGGCTGATCGCGTACAAGCGAGCGACGACCACAACCAAGCCGAGGGTGCATCTGATCCAGGACATGGACAATCAGAAGAAGTACAAGACCCAGACGGCAAACCCGATCTTCGCCGACGGCCGGAGCATGCGCCGACCGGTGGACGGGACGGTGGAAGCAGCCGATCTGCCGGATCCGGCCGTGCTGACTGGCACCGACGAGGCGGGAGACTGGTTGGAGTTCATCCCGGTCGACGTGACGCCCGAGCTTCTGCAGCGCGGCCGCGAGCGGTATGAGATCTACTGCACGCCGTGTCACGGCCATGACGGTGCGGGCCAGGGCGCTGTCCACCAGCGTGCGCTCGAGCTCCAGCAGACCCGGTGGGTGCCGCCTTCGTCGGTGCACACCGATACGGTGCGCGAGCGAGCAGACGGCCACATCTACAACACCATCACCAACGGCCTGCGCAACATGAACGCCTACGGGGCGCAGGTCGCGGTACCGGACCGGTGGGCGATCGTGGCCTACGTCCGGGCGTTGCAGCGCAGCCAGAACGCTACCATCGGGGACGTTCCGGCGGATCAGCGTGCGACGCTCGAGGGGAGGTAGGGGATGAAGTTCCTCGACATCGCCGAGGAGACCCGGAGCCTGGACGACCTGACGACCCCGCTGATGCGCGTGCCGCTGGCGGTGGGAGTGATCGCACTGCTCGCCGCCGTCGGGGTGGCCGCAGTCACCGACCATGGCTGGCATCGGCTGTCCGAGTCGTACCTCGTGGCGTTCGCCTTCTTCCTCACCATCGCGCTCGGCGCGCTGTTCTTCGTGCTGTTGCAGTTCGTCACGCGCGCCGGTTGGAGCGTCGTCGTGCGTCGCATTGCCGAAGCGCTGGCGATGAACCTGCTGCCGTTGGCGCTGCTGTTCGTGCCGCTGCTTTTCGGTCTCCACCACCTCTATCACTGGACCCACGCCGACGCGGTGGCCGCCGATCCAATCCTGCAGCACAAGGCCGGCTACCTGAACACCACCTTCTTCATCATCCGCTGGTTTGTGTACTTCGTGATATGGGCCTGGTTGGCCCGGACGTTCTGGAAGAAGTCAGTCTCACAAGACAGCTCCTCCGAGCCTCGGGTCACGCGCTTTCTCGAGAAGCTGAGCGCGCCCGGACTGCTGCTGTTCGCGCTGACCGTGAACTTCGCGGCGTTCGATCTGCTGATGTCGCTCGATCCCCACTGGTTCTCGACGATCTTCGGCGTGTACATCTTCGCGGGCGGGGTCGTCGGGTTCTTCGCGCTGCTGCCGTTGCTCACCATGCACCTGCAGTACTGGGGACGGCTCGAGCGGACCATCACCGTCGAGCACTACCACGACATCGGCAAGCTGCTGTTCGCGTTCGTGGTGTTCTGGGCGTACATCGCGTTCTCCCAGTTCATGCTCATCTGGTACGGCAACCTTCCCGAGGAGACGCACTGGTACCTGGTGCGGCAAACCGGTGACTGGGTGTGGTGGAGCCTGCTGCTCCTGTTCGGGCACTTTTTCATCCCGTTCCTTGCGCTGCTGTCACGGTTCTTCAAGAGGCGGAGAGGCGGCCTCCTGGTACCAGGGCTCTGGCTGCTGCTCATGCACTGGGTCGACATGTACTACCTGGTCATGCCGCAGTTCTCGCCCGGCAAGGTGCCGCTCCACGTGCTCGACCTGCTGACCATGGTCGGTCTCGGCGGCCTGTTCCTCGGGCTGACCGCCCTGTGGCTCAGGAAGGTCTCGCTGGTGCCGGAAGGCGACCCGCGGCTGGCCGAGTCGCTGGCGTTCGAGAACGCGTGAGGGAGGCGAGCATGGCGAAGCGAGAGGGTCTGGCATGGATGGTGGCCGGGGGGGCTGTGGGCCTCGTGGCGTTCGTCCTCCTGACGGTCATATCGGTAGCAACCCTGTCGGGCCCGTACGATCCGACGGCCGAGCACCTGACCCAGCGCGAGAACCTGCTGGTTCAGAAGGCCGAGCAGCTCGATGCGATCCGCCACTACCGCTGGGTGGATCGTGAGACGGGCACTGTCACCGTTCCGATCGACCGCGCCATGGAGCTCATCGTCGAGGAGCGCGCCGGCAAGGAGTGAGGTTGGGGAGCTCGGGCTCGTGGTGTGTCGACGGTGAGACGCCTCGCCAACCGTGGCGTGCACGTATCGCGGAGGGTCTGCGGTGTTCCTTGCCAGGTTGCATACGCCGAGGCTCGATTGGCTCCAGGTCGAGGTGAGCTCTCGCTGCACCGCTGACTGCGTCTACTGCCCGCAAAGCATCTGGCGACGGTACTGGCACGCACGTGACCTCCCGATGGAGCTGTACCGCAAGGCGCTGCACGGCGCTCGTACTCGGCTGGTGCACCTCCAGGGCTGGGGGGAGCCGCTGACACACCCGTCGTTGGCCGAGATGGTGCGTGCCGCACACACCGCGACCCGTTTCGTCGGCACGACCACGAACGGCATGCTTCTGACGCGCGAGCGGATCGAGGAGCTTGTCGACTCGGGGTTGGACGTGCTTGCGGTCTCGCTTGCAGGCGTGGATGAGGCCAACGATGTCATACGGCGCGGGACCCGAATCGCTGCGATCCGCCGCGCGGTCGATGAGCTCCACGCGGTGAAGGCGCGCCGGGGCAGCCGGACGCCGCACCTGCATATCGCGTACATGCTGCTTCGCTCGAGGCGTGTCGACATCGAAGCGCTGCCTCGCTTCTTCTGCGAGCTCGGCGCCGAGCAGGCGATCGTCAGCTCGCTGACGTTCGTCGTGGATCCTGCGCTGGCTGATGAGGCGGTGCTGGCGCGGGATGAGCAGGAGCTCGAGGAGCTGCGCGCGCGGCTCGTGGCGGTGCGCGACGAGGCCGCGCGGGCCGGTTGCGACGTGCGCTCGCATGTGGCGATTCCATCAGCGGCTGGTAGCCAGTGCTCGGAGAATGTGACGCGCTCCGTTTTCGTGTCGTCATCTGGCGAGGTTGGTCCGTGTGTCATCGGTCTGCTCCCGGTCACGGGGCCGGAGAGGATGGTCGCAGACGGGCACGAGCTCCCGTTACCTCTGCACCGCTATGGGCGCCTCGGCGAGGCGTCGCTGCCGACAATCTGGCGACGACAGGGAGCTCGGGCGCACCGGGCAGCTTTCGCACGGGGCGTGGTGCCCGCAGGGTGTCATGGCTGCCGCAAGCTCGGGGTCCGGGACGTGATCGAGCCCCCAGAGGGTACGTGAACCTGCATCGATGCCCGTGGAAAGCGGGCGGCTGTGGTTGGGGGGCGTCGCGTGGGTTCTCTGTGCTCGCGACGTGGTAGCAGAGAGCAGGATGTTACGATTGCGGAACAAGCAAGTGGTCACGAGTCGCCGATTTTCCTCCAGAAATCCGTGGAAAATGCTGTGAGATATATAGTTTGCGGACTTGGTCTGGCGACTCGACCTGGCACATCAGTTGCAGCCTGAAAGGTCCTCCATAGGCGCACGTGGAGACAACCGGAGGCTTCCGGAGGCAGGGAGAGCGATCGATGGCGGAACATAAGCGAAGCCCACTGCTGACGATCGAAGACTGGTGGACTGTGTGGTTCGGTCTGGCGATTCTGGTGGTCGCAACGGTTCTCGGACTGCTCCACTACAGCGGGACTGTCGGGACCTGGTACAAGGTGCCGAAGCTCGGAAAGTGGGTCGAGAGCCCGGTCGACGCGTTCTACAAGGAGAAGAGGAGCAGAGTCGAGGTCACGGAGGGGGATACCCTTGCTGGTCTCGTTGACGCGATCAACGCGAAGAAGGCGGGGGCGGCCGCCGAGATCGTGGCCGCGGACGGTGGCGTCCGGCTGCGGATCGTATCGACGCGCGCCGGAGAGCTCGAGTCGATCTCGGTCTCCCCGCTCCTCATGGGCGGAGCTGAGCTGGATCTTGCCAAGGAGGACCCTGATCCACGCGGGCTCGGAGCTCGAGCCTATGTGTCGCAGGTGCTCGAGGATGCGACCGTACGGCTTGGCGAGGGCCACGTCACCATCAAGGCGGAGCGAGCCGACTACATCCTGCCGGAGCTGGTCATCTCATTGCTCCTGATCGGGCTCCTGACCGCCATCGGTGTCGCGGTGATGGGCCAGAAGGGCTCGCGCTACCTCGCTGGGTTCGCCGTCGTGACCGCACTGGCGATCGTCGCGTTCGTGATTGCTCATCAGAAGGCCATCGACGCCAAGGGCCTCGGGTATGCGCTCTGGGCGCTGGTGATCGGCCTGTTCATCTCGAACGTCTTCGGCACGCCGGAGTGGCTCAAGCCGGGCGTCAGGACCGAGATGTACATCAAGACCGGCCTTGTGCTGCTCGGCGCCGAGATCCTGTTCGAGAAGATCCTGGCTCTGGGGATGCCCGGGCTTCTGGTTGCGTGGGTCGTGACGCCGACCGTCATCATCTTCATGTACATGTTCGGCGTGCGAGCGTTGAAGATGACGAGCAAGGCGCTGGTGGTGATCATCGCCGCCGCGACGTCGGTCTGCGGCGTGTCGGCTGCGATCGCGGCCGCGGCGGCCTCGCGAGCGAAGAAGGAGGAGCTCACCCTCGCCGTTGGCATGACCTTGATCTTCACCGTGCTGATGATGATCTTCATGCCGATGATCATCGCCGCTGTCGATATGGACACAATCGTCGGCGCCGCATGGATGGGCGGGACCATCGACTCCACCGGCGCCGTCGTGGCCGCAGGCGCGTTTCTCGGCCCGAAGGCCGAGGCCGTGGCCGCCGTCGTGAAGATGATCCAGAACGTTCTGATCGGTGTGGTCGGCTTCGCCATCGCACTGTTCTGGGTTCTCTCGATCGAGCGCGATCCCACGGCGCCGCGGCCGAGCGCCATGGAGATCTGGTACCGATTCCCGAAGTTCATCGTCGGGTTCGTCGCCGCCTCGATTCTCTTCTCGTTCATCCTTTCGCCCCTGTTCGGCGCTCTGTTCTCGGGCAAAGGCACCACACTCGTGGAAGAGGGCGTGATCAACATGGTCACCAACCCGCTCCGCGGCTGGTTCTTCTGTCTGGCGTTCGTCGCCATCGGGCTCGAGTCGAACTTCCGCGAGCTCGCGAGCCAGATGGAGGGTGGGAAGCCGATGCTGCTGTACATCGTCGGTCAGAGCTTCAACCTGCTCTTGACCTTGCTGATGGCCTGGATTGCGTTCGGAATCGTGTTTCCGAACGTCATCTGAGTCGTAGGGAGAGCGACGCATGCCCAACGTTCCTGCTGACAGGTTCGGTTCGTTGCCTGCTCGTCTGCTGATCGGCCTGGTGCTGGTCGGTGCGCTGCTGGCGGCGGCTCTTGCACCGCCGCCCGCAGGCCCGCTGGGCGAGCTGCTCACGCGCAACGAAGCCGAGAGCGTCGAGGCGGGCGCCCTGTTCTACCGCGATCTCGACCGGATCGACGAGATCCAGGCCGACGTGCGCGCCATGCGCCGCGAGGCGCAGGCGCGAACCGCTCAGCGCGACTGACCTCTGCCCGGACATCAGGCGAGCCAGTCGCTCGCCGTTCACGTCGCTTCAGGTGTCGGCAAACACAGCATCGATGACGCACGGATGGTCCGTCGCGTCGAACACGCCGTCGCCGGTGCAGTCGTCATCGAGCCCGCCGGGCTCCCCGGCGCGCAGCATGATGGCCCAGACGATGTCGCGGGCGTCGAGCACGCAGATCTCGTCAATGTCGGCGGTGGCCGGGCAGACGATGTCTCCGGGTTGACGTTCGATGGCGCCAGCGTCGGTGCGCTCGATGCCGTCGCCGTTGCCATCGGCGGGTGCATAGAGTTGACGCTGGTCGTAGTGTCCGTTCAGGGAGATCACGTTCAGCGGGTCGTCGACAGCCGGGCTGCGGGGGTGCGGCATGTGGGTGAGGGTCGGCCCGCCGTAGTCGCCGAGCGGAAGAAGCTGGACATCGGAGACTCCAGGCTGGTCGATCGCTGGATCGAGGCCGCACGTGTCGCCTGGGCTCTCGACGTTGCCGCCGCCCGAGTGCGTGGTCTGGACCGAGCATCTTCCGGCGATGATCGTGTTGGTCAGGACCACGACGTCTGTCACGCTCTCGGTGACGATCTCAGCGCGCTCTGAGGTGTTCTCGACAACTGTGACGTGGGTGAGGAAGACGTCTCCCTCAGACCAGATCACACCGGCGCCGGCCGAGGAGTTGTGACTCAAGGTACAGGCGTTGAGACGGATATCTCCAGCAGGCGAGAAGCTGTCGTTTGGCTCCGAGCCACAGATGGCAGCACCTTCGGCCGAGTGTCGATGCGTGTTGAATGAGAAGGTTGACCGAGCAGCGTAGAAGTATCCCTCGGCGACCACCACAGGACAGGTGATGTTCCGGAACCGCGTCACGGTGCAGTCAACTACACTGAGACTGGCAAGCTCGCTGACAAAGAAGGCCCGCCGGTCGGGATCCGGATCCCCGAGGTAGGTGTGGCCGCGGAGCTCGATGCCTTCGAAGGTGACGCGGGCATCATCCACGATCGAGAATGCGACGCGGAGACGCGACGCGATGGTGACCTGGTTACCTCCAGAGATCTTCACGCCGCGGTCGATGACGATGGGTCCGCTCGAGGTCGCGTCGAGCCATATCCAGTGATGAACGGGATCACCCGGTGTGTCGAAGACGATCTCGACCTGGCCGGCCGTGCTCTGGTTGGACATGAGGACGGCGCCCCGCAGCGAGCAGTCGTTTGAGCTCGTGTCGGTGCACGCCGTGGCGAGCATGGAGTCGTCCCACCGGTCGACGGTGAAGGTGACGGTCGCTGCGGTTGCTGCGCCTGCTGTCACGG
Organism: uncultured Thermoanaerobaculia bacterium; assembly: GCA_964512045.1. Lineage (GTDB taxonomy): Bacteria > Acidobacteriota > Thermoanaerobaculia > Thermoanaerobaculales > Sulfomarinibacteraceae > CAZEJK01. Next base: position 5,763 of record CAZEJK010000061.1, on the reverse strand, counting down.
TGAGCATGGCGATGGTGATGATCAGGTTTCTTGACATCGTGTGCTGTCCTCCACCATGACCAACGTTGGAGCCGCCACAAACCGCACACGGCTGTTCACGGATGGGCGGCGAACGATTGGCCTGGCAGCTTCGAAGGGGACGGAGCTACTCGTGGGAACGTTATGGGTTGTCGACCTCGATCCGGCTCAGCCATACTCGCTCGCCGTTGAGCCGGTCTTTGAGCAGCAGCTCGATGTCGTCGAGAGAGATCGTTGGATCCGCCGACGCAGGGGCGACCCCACCGACTCCCCGGAGCAGCTGCCTGGCGTGGATCGGCTGGCCAGAGGTGGCGGCGCGCAGTCGGTCGAGGACAACCTGGAGGTCCAGTAGAGGGCTTGCCGAGGCGACCACGAGGAACGTCTCGCGTCCTCCTGCGCTGGTTACCTGCCAGTCGTGCACGACACCGTGACGACGACCCGGGAGTCGATGAGCTCCTGCAGACAGGGGGTTTGCCAGATCGAGCCCGGCGAGAGGGAACAGGACGAACAGAGCACCGTTGAGATCCTCGTTGACCACGTAGAGGTGCGTGTCGGCCTCCAGGGCAACTTCCAGGTGGAGGTGATCGCCGGGAGCGACCGAGTCACCTGCGGCCAGGGCCGATGTCATACCGTTGCGAGTGCGGTACAGACGCGCCGCGAGCCGCTCGGTGCTCGTTCCCGGCCCCAGGCTGGCCTCATGTGTCGCAGAGGGTGAGACCGTCGTCGGTTGGGTCCACGAGCCGATGAGCACCGGTAGAGCCAGGACGAGAACGACAGCCGTGGCGGCGAGAAGGACCCACACCGGGCGGGCGCCTCTCAACGGTGATCGCCTCGCTGCGGGTTGTGGCGACATCACGGAGAGAAGGGCGGCTTCCATCTCTCCGGCCGATGCAAACCGGTCGTTCGGTTCCTCGGAGAGCGCCTTTTCTACCACGCGGATGAGCGCCGAGGGGAGATCCGGCCGGAGGTCGCGGAGAGACCTTCGAGGCGGCCGATCGGCCAGCTCGAGGGCTGTCTCGGCTGTGCTGGGCAGCACACCGGTCAGCATCCGAAAGAGCAGAGCGCCAAGCGAGTACAGGTCAGATGACGGCGAGGGAGGTACGCCGTCGAGCACCTCGGGCGCCGTGGTCAGCGGAGAGCCCGTCATGGCGGGGCCGTATCCGATCTCGGTGGACGCTCCGAGGTCTGCGAGGACGATCCGCCCGCCGCGCTCACGCAGGACGTTGCTCGCCTTGATGTCGCCGTGTACCAGACCGGCGCCGTGGATCGCCGCCAGGGCGGCGCACAGATCAGCGCCGATGGTGATGGTCTCGGCTGCTCCCAGCGTTCCATCCTCGGTAAGGCGCTCTGCCATGGTGTGGCCGTCGATGAGCTCGGTCCAGAGGCCGATCCTTCCATCGCAGAGATCGGCGCCGTACACCGACAGGACGTTCGGATGGCGGACTCGCGCGAGACAGCGCGCCTCATCCAGGCTGTCGACCGACCAAGCCCGGGGCCCTGGGGTCTGCAGCTTCAGCGCAACGTGTCGCCGAAGAGTCGGATCCCATGCTCGGTAGACCTGGCCGAACCCGCCTTCGCCAACCAGCTCCAGAACCTCGAGCGGTCCCCAGGTGAACAGCGCCTCGCGTTGTTGGCTGGCGGCGTGGCCAGCAGCCCGGAAGGCGGTCACGACATCGGCGAGCTGGCGGATGCCAGAGCTCGGGTCGAGCTCCTCGGTGTCGTTCCAGTGAATCGGCGACGCGTCGGCGATCTGCTCAGCAATCGTCAGCAGCCGCTTTCGGTCAGCGTGTGCCATCGAGTGCCTCTGCCAGCTGAGCGATCGCTCGGACCACCATCATGCGCGCCGCGTTGGCCGAAGGGCAGCCGACTGCACTCGCGATCTCGGGGTAGCTCATGCCGAACTCGATCCGTAGCATCACCGCCTCCTGCTTCTCCTCGGGCAGGGAGGCGAGGGCCGTCTCGTACCGGTCCATCGCCTCCCGGCCGATCGCCTGGTCGAGCAGGGACGGGTCGCTGGATGCCAGCTCCTCCGGCACCGGCTCGTGGCCCGGTCTCCTGGCCGCACGCCGAAGCTCGTCTCGGATGGCGTTGAGCACGATCCTCCGGAGGTACGCCAGGAACGCTCCTTCGCGCTCGTACTCGAACGCCTCTATCCTCCCCAACGCTCGCAGGAGGGCAACCTGCACAAGATCATCGGTGTCGGTTGCGTCGCGAGCCCGAGCGGGAAGGCGACCGTGGGCCCAACGCCGAAGAACTGCAAGGTAACGGTGAACGAGCTCGTCGCGGGCGGAGCCATCCCCCCTTCGGATCCGTTCGATCAGGACCGCTGTCGGCTGCAGCTCGCAGGTTCTCGCCTCGTTGGGCATGCCTTCTCCTCGTTGGTGCGAGTGGATCGAGAGTAGCGAATGGTGTGATGGGCTGCAACTGAGCTCGCAGCGACTCGACGGGCTACAATGATGCGAACACGATGTCGACGAGGCGTTGCCCACAGAGACTCTACTGGCAGCAGGTGCTGGCCATCGTGGCTGTGAGCATGGGGTTTGCGGCTGGAGGACGCTGTGAGGTCGTTGTGGAGGTGGTGCGGCCGAAGGGCTTAGGCCAGGCTGCGGGAGTCGTGGCCGGCGATCTCCTGGTGTCATGGCGAGCAGGGGAGCACAGCGGGGAGCTCTCTGACCCCATGCAGGTGCGTGCCGTGCAGGTGGAGCAGGCTGCGCTCGGCCCCGTCGAGGTGACGCTGCAGCGCGAGGACGCCGAGATCGTGGTGCTGTTGCCAAGTCGAGACTGGGGCTTGGATGTGCGCCCCGTGCTTGCAAGGCCCGTCCTCGAGCTCTACCGCCGTGCCGCGGCGGATGGCGCTGGCAGCTCAGGGCCAGCGGTGATCCGGGCGCTGACACACGCGGCTGCAGGCCTCGAGGCCCGCGGCGATCAGCACGTCGCGGCGTGGGTTCTTCTCCGAGCGGGTGAGCTGACAGGTGGCGAGCCGGAAGAGCTCTGGGATGCGGCGAGACGCGTCGCTGAGCAGGCTGGCGATCCCGGCTTTCACGCCTGGATCGAGCATCGGATCGGAGCCGGCTGCGTGCGGCGGAGCGAGATCGAAGGGGCTCGGGTGGCCCACTCGAGAGCGCTCGAGCTGCGTCGGCAGATCGATCCGGACGGATTGCAGGTCGCAGAGAGCCTGATCCAGCTGGGGAACCTGGACTGGTTGGCGGGCGATCCGGGTGCGGCGGAGCGGAGCTGGAGTCAGGCAGAGACCATCCGAAGGCACCGTGCGCCGGGGAGCCTCGCTCACGCTGATGCTCTCAACAACCTCGGTGTTGCTGCGCTGTACCTGGGGCGCTTAGAGCACGCGGAGAGGTTGCACGAGGAGTGCTTCGAGATGCGTCAGGAGCTGGCGCCCGACAGCGAGGACCTGGCGAGCACGCTGATCAATCTCGGAGGCCTGGCGCTTGCCCGTGGTGACCTCGCAACGAGTGAACGCCATCAGCGCGGTGCTTTGGCGATTCTCGAGCCTGCTGCGGCGCCGATCGATCTGGCGAACTGTGTGTACAACCTTGGGGGGCTGGCGTTCATGCGCGGCGATCTCGACGCTGCGGAGCACTACCTCGAATGGGCCCTGAGGCTCAGAGAGGAGCTGGCGCCGGAGAGCCTGATGGTGGCCGGGAGCTTGAATGCGATCGCGCGCCTGGCCGTCGAGCAGGGCGACCTCGGCCGTGCACAGAAGACCAACCAAAGGGCCATGGAGCTGCGACAGCGGCTGGCCCCGGATAGCCTCGAGCTGGCCGAGAGCCTTGGTCTGGCGGCGATGATGGCTACTTCCCGGGGCGATCACCTTGCCGCCCAAGCGTACCGCCGGCGCGAGCTACGGATCCGCCAGCGGCTGGCGCCGGCAAGCCGTGACACGTCCCGCTGCCGCCGGGAGCTTGGTGAGCTCCTCGCCGCGAAGGGCGATCTGGACGGCGCTGAGCGGGAGATACGTCTGGCGATGGCTGTGGGTGAACCGATCGAGCCCGAGGCGTGGTACACCCTGGCGCGGGTTCAGCGGGCTCGCGGAGAGAGCGCGGAGGCGCTGAGAGACCTCGAGCGAGCGATTGCAGCTGTCGAGTTGCGGCAACGACGTCTTGGCGGCGCCGTGGAGCGGAGTGGAACCTATCGGGAGCAGTACATCGGTTACTTTCGCGAGGCTGTCGGGCTTCTCGTAGAGGATGGGCGGGCTGGGCAAGCGGTCTCGATGCTCGAGCGGTCTCGAGCACAGATGGTGCTGGCGATGCTTGCAGAACGTGATCTGATGTTCTCGGCGCAGATCCAGCCTGACCTCGAGCGTCGTCGTCGGAAGGTTGCGCTGGAGGCCGATCGGCTGGTGGCAGAGATCGGCCTGACCGTCTCGGCCGGAGGGGCCGCCGGCGATCTTCGTGGGGTCGGGGGCCTGGTGTCAGCAGAGGCTCATCAGGATGAACCGCAGGAGACCGCCGCGCTCCGTCGGTTGCGCGAGCTCCGCCGCGAGCAGGAGGAGATCCGCGCCGAGATCCGGGCGGCGTCACCGGTTCTCGCGAGCCTGGTGTATCCGGAGCCGCTCGGCGTCGACGAGATCGTTCGGCTTCTCGAGCCGGGGACGGTGATGCTGAGCTACTGCATCTCAGAGTCGGTATCGTACCTGGTCGTGCTTGAGGCTCGGCATCCGGACCCGGTCGTGATCGATCTCCGCACGGACGAGAAGACGGTGCGTGAGCTCGTGGTGCGGTTGCGGCGGGCACTGGAAGAGAGGAGCGCTCAGGTGCATGAGAGCCTGGACGCGCTGAGCCGGCTCCTCCTCGTGCCAGCGATGACACAGATCGAGCGTGCTGAACGTCTGGTGGTCGTGCCGGACGGTCCGCTTCATCTCGTGCCGTTTGCGGCGCTGTCGGATCCGACCGGGCTGCATCGCTACCTCGTGGTCTCACGGCCGCTGTCGGTGGTGGCGTCGGCAACCCTGCTCGGCGAGCTCCGCAAACGGAGGGCGTCCGGATCACGTGGCCCCGTGGTGGCGTTTGCCGATCCGCAGATGGAGTTTCCCGAGGCCACCGGCCACCCAGCCCCGGAGCTTCCTGGCGCTCGTGAGGAGGTCGAGCGACTCCGCGAGCTGTACGGAGATCGGGCCACGGTCTGGCTGGGGAGTCACGCCAACGAGGCTCGTTTGAAGGCCCTTTCCGACAGACTCTCCGTGCTGCACCTCGCTGTCCATGGGGTCATCGATCAGCACGCCCACCTGGAGTCCGCACTGCTTATGGCGCCGAATGGCGCGGAGAACGGGCTCCTGCAAGCCTGGGAGATCTTCGATCAGCTGCGCCTGGACGTTGACCTCGTGACGCTGTCGGCGTGCGATACTGCGCTGGGAACTGCGCTCAAGGGTGAGGGGCTGGTCGGACTGAGCACCGCCTTCCTGACAGCCGGGGCGCGGGCCGTGGTGGCGTCGCTGTGGAGCGTCGGCGACGCCAGCACTGCGATGCTCATGACCGAGTTCTATCGGCATCTCCGTGCCGGTCAGGCAAAGGACGAGGCCATGCGGTCAGCCCAGCTGGCACTGATTGAAAAGCCCGAGACGGCCTCGCCGTTCTACTGGGCCGCGTTCGAGGTCATCGGGGACGCGCGCTGACGCGGGGATACCTGGTCTCGCCCGCACCATGGCATCCGACGGTTCCGTGCTCCGAAATGCCGAATCCACCCTTCGGGTCTCGCCGTTGGTTCACTCATCCGGCATGTGAGCTGCCT
>CAZEJK010000060.1:0-24474 GCA_964512045.1 uncultured Thermoanaerobaculia bacterium | reverse complement strand
GGCCCTTGCGCACACCTGCAGCCTGACCCGCAGCCTTCACAGCATCCGAGATCGGGTCGACGTGCTTGGAGATCGCGTTCTTGACGGTCTTGATGTCGTTGAGGCTCTTCAAACGGCCGAGGGCGCCCAGAGCACCACGCATGCCGTCCTCTCCCTTGGTGAAGATCGTCTTCAGGCTGGTGATGTCCGGAGCCGTCGAGCCCCAAGTGACCGCGTACTCCCAGCGGTCGAACGACATCGATCTACTGTCCGACGAGCTGAAGGTGATCGTCACCTTCAGGTCTCGGTAGGCCGTCTCCAGCTTCAACGGCTGACCCATCTTCGTGGTCGTGCTGGAGGTGAGCTCCCCATCGCGCTTCTCGATCCCTCCGCCGACCGTTCCATCCGGCTCGACGGTCGCCTTCAGCGTTGTATTGGAGTCCGGCGCCAGGCTGGCCGTGACGCCCTTGGTGCTGATCGTCACCGTACCGCCCTTGTAGGTGAAGTCCACTCCCTTGGCGTACTTCAGCACCTTCTTCAGCTGCCGCGCGACGTCGCTCGAGCTGGTTGCCCCAGTCGCTTTCGCAGCCTTGGGCTGCTTCGGATTGACGACCCGGCCGCGCTGCACCGCACTGGTCTGGGCTGGCGTCGGCTTCAGCGTGTATCCCTTGGGAAGATTGAGGTTCAAAGGGCGCATCCGCAAAAGGTTCGACGAACCCTTGCCCACCCCAGGAGTGATACCGGCCTTTCCGCGTCCCATGGTCGTACTCCCACGTCCAGCAGCCGCTCGGAGCCCCGCTTGCACCACCGATCTCGAGTCGAACTCTGCTACCATACTACCACCTGAGTTGACCCGAACAGCGAGACGGTTGAGGACCGCGACGCCTGGACAGCACGTTGGTTCACATGGAGATGTCTGGTAGACCTCATTACCGTTGGATAGGTGCGACGGCGCCGGTGCGGCACGTGGTGGTGCACGGCGCGCTGCACACGGATCGCTAGAGCCCGTTGGACGCACTCTCGAGGAGGACGCCATGCCAGTCGTGGCCGACACAGCCCAGTACTCCTGCAAGATCGCCGGAGAGAAGTTCGAGGTTCTGAGCTTCAGCGCGACCGAGCAGATGAGCGAGCTGTTCCACATGGATCTGCTCCTCTGGTCGGACAACCCAGAGGTCGACATCGGCGCCAAGATCCGCCAGACCGCCGAGGTCACCATCACCTGGGGCACCAAGAAGAAGACCTACTTCGGCATCGTTCAGAACATGCTGCAGACCGAGGCCGGACGGATCGGTGAGGTCGATCAGGAGTACGGTCATTACTCGGTCGAGGTCGTACCAACGTTCTGGCTGCTCACCCAGAAAACGAACTGCAAGATATTCCAAGAGATGACTGCCGATGCGATCATCGCCAAGGTGCTCGATGACCGCGGCATGGCCGGCAAGTACGAGCTCAAGCTCTCCGAGTCGTATGAGACGCGCGAGTACACCGTCCAGTACCGGGAGACCGACTTCGAGTTCCTCTCCAGGCTGATGGAGGAGGAAGGGATGTTCTACTTCTTCACCCACGACGGTGAAGAGAAGATGGTGATTGGTGACTCCACGGACGCCTACGTCGAGTGCGCGCCCGAAAGCGACGTCGAGTACGCGAAGGGCACGGGCGTGCTCTCGACCGAAACCGACTACCTGAGCTTCCTCCATTACGAGCACAGCGCCCACGTCGGCAAGGTCAAGCTGAAGGACTTCAACTACCGGGAGACCAAGAAGCCTCTGAAGGTCGATGCCACCGCGGCCAAGCACACCGACCTCGAGATCTACGACTACCACCTCGAGCGGTACCGCAGCGATGGATGGGGTCGGTCTCTGGCCTCCGTCACAGTGGAGGCGCACGCAGCGCTCGAGAAGACACTCAACGCCACCGGCAGCTGGCGTTCCGCCAACGCCGGCGCCACCTTCACTCTCAAGAAGGCGTACCGCAGCGATCTGAATGCCAGCTGGGTGATCGTCTCCTGCACCCACACTGCAACCCAGGAGGCTGGGGGCGGTACCGAGCACCAGGTCACGTTGCTGGCCATCCCGGTGGACATCACGTTCCGTCCAGTACCACAGACGCTCCGTCCATCCCTGAACCCGCAGACCGCCACCGTCGTCGGCCCCCCAGGCGAAGAGATCTACATGGACAGCGATGGGCGCGCCAAGGTGCAGTTCCACTGGGACCTGGACGGAAAGCTCGACGAGAACAGCTCATGCTGGATCCGTGTCGCGTACCAGTACGCCGGGATGAACCAGGACACGAAGAAGAAGCACGGGTTCCAGTGGCACCCGCTGATCGGTGACGAGGTGATCGTCGACTTCCTCGAGGGCGATCCCGACAAGCCGGTCATCATGGCGAGCGTGTACAACGCCCAGAACACCCCGCTCATCAAGCCCGATGAGCTGATCCGCAACATCATGCTGACGCCGTATCAGCATCGGCTTCTGTTCGACGACAAGAACACCTCGATCACCATGAACACCGGCGGTGGTGAAGTCCTCTACATGCTCGACAAGAAGAAGAAGGGGAACACCGCACGCGGTCAGGTCGTCTTGACCACCACCGGCAAGGAGTCGCTGGTGATGGAGGACGATCACGACGACTACGGCAACACGCTGAAGCTGTCCACCGCCGACAACCACCGCTTGCAGATGGTCGAGAAGGGGGAGTACCGCGGTCTCCAGCTCGGTACCAAGGAGGGCCACAAGCTGACGATGCACGACCACAAGCAGTGGGTCTTGCTCAACAGCAAGGAGCGCCACCACCTCTACCTGCACGACAAGGAGAGGTACGTCCTCCTCTGCTCCAAAGACGGGTTCCAGGTGTTCCTGGACGACGCCAACAAGCAGATCGCCGTGGAGACCCACGACGGCCACTACGTCTGGATCAGCGATCAGGAGCGAGCGCTCGAGATCTCGGACAAGGACGGCAAGCACCGCCTCACCATGGACTTCGGCAAACGTTCGGTGTCGCTTGTGTCGAGCGGCTCCCTGTCGGTCAGCGCCGGTGGCGATCTTTCCTTGTCGGCGGGCGGTGAGATCACGATGAGCTCTGGCAAGGACACCACCATCTACTCGGACGGCGACATCAAGATCCTCACACCGAACGACATCAGCGCCTCGTGCACGGGCAAGGCCAAGATGTACGGCTCGAACAAGGCCGAGGTCATCTCCAGCTCGACGGAGATCAAAGGCTTCCAGGATGCCACTGTGTCTGGCTTCAAGATCACCCTCGATGGCTGCAACATCAACTCGAAGGCCGCCGCGCTCAACAAGATCACCGGGACGATTGTGAAGATCAATTGACCCGACTCCACTTTCGCTACTGCTCGCTGGCCGTGCCAGACGAGACGTGGAGGCCGATTCCCGGCCAGGGCGCAGCGCTGCTCCACAAGGACGAGGTGGTCGCCACCCTCGCGCTGGCTGAACGGGCTCCAGTGGCGCCGCTGTCGGCGAGCGAGCACGTCCAGGTGGCGTGGCCGCTCCTCGAGGCCAGTCTCGAGGGCTTCGAGCCCGGCGATGTGGAACGGATCGAGACCGACACCGACCTCGATGTGGTACGGCTCTCGTACCGCTGTCAGGACACGCGACGTGGAGCGGTCGAACGCAGTGAGCTGTTCGTGGCGACCGGCGCGCTGCTCATCCGGATCACCCTCGACTGTCCCGTAACGATGGTCGAGGAGCTTGCCGACGAGCTCCACGCAGTCCTCGCAAGCTTCCGCCTCGAGGGCGGCGGACATATCGTCGAGGCGCAGCCCACAGCACTTTTCGCGGCGGAGAAGGACGAGCCGAGCTCGGAGACGGCGCCGATCGAGTGCCCATGGCTCGGCCTCATCGTGGCGGCTCCCGAAGGCTGGAAGGTCCTGGTCAACGAGGAGGAGCTCACGCTCAGGTCGAGCCTCAACGCCACCCTCACCCTCCGGTCGCTCTCTGGTGCGACTGACGACCATGGAGCATGGCTTCAAGGACGGGTTGCCGCTCTCGCCGAGGAGCGCAACTGCAAGATCTCGGCGTGGCAGAGCGGTGCTGAGATCGAGCCGCACGCCCGATACCTCGCCGGGCTCAGATACCGGCGTACGGTGGGAGGCCGGTGGGACTCCCGTGACCAGGAGCAGGTCGAGCTGCTGACAGGAGATCCCGGCTCACACACCGAGAGATCGGCCGTGTGGCAGCTCGACGTGCCTCGCGGTACTCCAGTGGAGCCGGCCGTATCAGGGCTGCACCACATGGTACGAGCACGCCAGGTCCTCGATTCCAGCCGATGGCAGCTCCGGACGTCCGAGACGTGGCTCCGTCTCGTGCTGGCCGGCCCGTGGCGCGCCGAGGGCGCCGGCCTGTACGTCAGACAGGGCGATGGCACGACCTATCTGATCGCCCACCAGACCGAATGTGCCCGACCGATCGAGCACCTGAGGCCCGACATGACGACTGTCATCGACACACATCGCGGCGACGGAGCACTGCTGGACGTGTTCAACGAGAAGGAGGTCGTCGGTAGCCTCCGCGGCGTCGACGCGTACCGCTACTCCCTCGACGCTGCCTTTCAGGCCTCCGGGCGGCGTGCGATCCGCGGTGTCGGACTGGTCGGCAAGGGCCTCCTGTCGATCGTGGTGCTCGATGCACCTCTCTCCGACACCGGCGTCGATGATCTCTACCGAAGTGTTCTCACCGGCCTTGCCGTACCCGGGATGGAAGGAAGCTGAGATGGACAGCGTGCGGTTCGCCTGTGAGATCGGTCCCGGGCTCCGTCTCTCGACCTGGCTCATTCTCGGCGGAATCTGCCTCACACTGGCCATCGGGGCCGCGGTCTATTTGTGGATGGGTCAGCGCGCCGGCTGGCCACCGCATCTGGTACGTGGGGGGTACATCGCGGCCGGCGTCACCGTGGTCGCGCTCGTCGGATTGCTCGGCGTCACCTGGGGTCTCGCGCCGAAAGCGCTCGTCCTGACCGACACCACGCTGAGCATCTCCAGAACTTTAAACGAGATCTCGATCCCTCTGAGCACGGTGACCGGCGCCCGGCGCCTCGGCCCGAACGAGCTCGATGGCACGATCCGGACGATGGGCTCTGACGGCGTCTTCGCCCGTGTCGGCCGGTTCCATTCGCCAGCTCTGGGCAACTTCAGGATGTACCTCACCGATACCGGGAACGGCGTCGTGGTCGAGGCCGAAGAGCGGTACGTGCTGTCTCCGGACGATCCCCACCGGTTCCTCGTCGAGCTCGAACGCCGCCTCGGAGAGGCGCCCCCATGATCCGCGACCTGCGCGTTCTGTTCACGGCCGCGCCCGGCGTCATGCTGTGGCCGGGCGGTGCGGTCCAGGTGGAGCACACGGTGCCCCAGGTCTCGATCTACACCCTCGCCGCGGTCATCGAGGATACCGGGTTCCCGTGCACTGTCATCGATCCTGTGGACTACTGGAGGCGCTATCGGACGCCGGACGAGCTCGCCTCTGCGTGTCTCGGGCACGACGTTGTGTGCGTGTCCGCGAACAGCTCCACCTGGCCGCTCGCAGGCTCGCTGATCGCCCGCTTCGACGCGTTGCAGCCCCGCCCGTTGATCGTCGTCGGCGGTCTGCATGCCACCTACCTCGACCGCTACGTTCTCGACACCACGGCGGCCGATATCGTTGTTCGCGGCGAGGGAGAGGTCACTCTCGCCGAGCTGCTCCGCACGATCGCCCGCAGCGGAGATGTTCGCGAAGTTGCGGGCCTGACCTTCCGCCATGACGGCCAGGTGGTTCGCACCGATGACCGGTCTCCCTTGCACTGTGATCAGCTTTCGCAGCAGCCGCTGCCACGATGGGACAAGCTCCCGCCGCAGGCGTACGGATTCATCCCGATCGAGGTCTCCCGGGGTTGCAGGTACTGCTGTGCATTCTGCAGCATCGGCCACAAGAAGCTCTGGCGTCCCGTAGAGGCAGAGACGATCCGCCGGCGGGTGTTCCACTCGGCCCAGTACCTGGCCAACGTGCGCTACCGGACGCTCATGTTCGCCGACGACTGCTTCACCTCCGATATCGGACACGTTCGCACGACCTGCGAGGCGATCCACGACCTCGCGCCGGATGTCGGGGTCGCCGTCGAAGCCCGCGCAGGCGATGTCCTCGACCGGGAGATGCTCGAGCTCCTCGGCGGCGTCAACCTGGAGTTCATTCAGATCGGTGTCGAGTGCGGCTACCCCGAGGGTCTGCGCCGCGTGCACAAGGGGATCTCGATCGACCAGGCGGTTGCCAGCGCCCACGCCCTCCACCTCGCCGGCTTGCGCACCCAGGCAAAGTACTCGTACATCGTCGGGTTCCCGTGGGAAGGCATGAAGGAGATGCAGCGTACGCTCTCGTTCGCCATGCACCTGGCGTCGCGCTACGGGAACCACGTTCAGGTCGCGTGGCATATGGTGGTACCAGGCTCCGAGCTGTACGACGAGCTCGCCGCCGCGGGCTGCGTCAGCCCCCGAGACTTCGACGTGTTCCCGCACGAGCGTCCGGACCTGTTCGAGCGGACCCATCCCTCCGTGACGGCCATTGATACCGCACGTCTCCACGACTACGCCTCTCTGCTCGAGCAGAGCTTCCCGTGGGTGGTCACGCTCGGCAACGTGTTCCGTCAGTGGTCGCAGCACTCGCACCTTCCCATCGACCGTACCCTGCCGGTCACGGTTCCGGTGGAGCACAGAGACCCCGTAGCCGTTGGCGAGACGGTCTGGGACAACCTTCCGCCGGTGCTCCGGCGGAGCAACGGAAGGCGGATCTGATGTGTGCCCTTGCCGCCAGAATCTTCGACCCTACGGTGCACGGTGGCCTGGTGTTCGCCGGCTATGTGTCGGTGATCATCGAAGGACAGTCGGCCGCCCGGGTCGGGGACATGCACAACTGCCCGGCGATCAACCCGGGCACGAACACACCGCACGTCGGCGGCCCGATCCTCCCACTCGGCGCACCGTCGGTCCTGATCGGCGGCCAGCCGGCCGCCAGGGTCGGCGACTGGTGCACCTGCGCCGGCGCCATCGACGTGATCCTCAAGGGGGCCATCCGCACCAACATTGGCCCCCCGGCACCCGACCTTCCGCCCGCCCCACTGCTGTACTCGGTGGGTGGTGACCCGAGCGGACTGGTGGCCAACTGGGCGGCGTTCGTCAACTGGCTCGCCTGGGTCAACGCCGTCGTGGAGTGGAGCGCAGGCGCACTTGTGGCGGTGGTGGTCGGCGCCCTGTGGTGGGTTGCGGTGTGCAAGGTGCGCGATCTGCGCTTCCGGCTTCCCCCCGGAACGCCCAGCCTCAGCAGCTTCGACCCGAACGCTCTCACCGTGCTCGACGAAGGAGTAGGAGACAATGCCCCGGTGTATTTTCTGTGATACGGAGGTCCCTCACCGGTTCAACGAGTCGAGCGAGCGCTCGCTCTGTCTCGACTGTCTGGTGGAGATGCGTCGGTTCGAGCTCCAGAACGCACCCGAGATCACCGAGCGGATCTTCCCGCAGCGAGTGGTCGACGCCCTGCGCCGGATCAAGTACACCGACCCTGACGATCCCGCCAACAAGGAGCAGCTGAAGCAGGACCTGCGCACGGTCCGCGAGGCGATCCCCTACTAGCGCCATGGGTGGACCTCACCGTTCGAGTACGGTCCCGAAGCCCCGCTGGAACGAGGTGGCTCGGGAGTACAACCTCAGGCGGGACGCCGCCGTGCTCCGCGGCCCCATCGAGTGGTCATGGGACATGACCAACCGCTGCACCGGCCGTTGCCGCCACTGCTTCAACCGCAGCGGCACGCTCGAGCGCGAGGAGCTCGGCAGCGAGAAGATGATGGACGTCGCGCGGCAGATTGCCGAGCTCGAGCCGCTGGGCATCTGCCTGTGCGGCGGCGAGCCGATGGTCCGCACCGATACCACTCTGGCGATCGCCCACCTGCTGAGCACAGCCGGCGTCAAGGTCAACATGGTCTCCAACGGCCAGCTGATCAGCCCAGCGGTCGCCGAGCAGATCGCCGGCGCCGGGATCGAGATGGTCCAGATCAGCCTCGACGGCGCCACCGCAGCTACCCACGAGCAGCTGCGCGGCGTGTGCGGCGCCTTCGACGCCGCCATCGCCGCCATCCGCTCTCTGCGTTCGTGCAACCTCACCGTGGGCGTCGCATTCAGCCCGACTCGGTTCAACCTCCACGAGTGGTGCGACCTCTATGAGCTGTGCACCGAGCTGGGGGTCTACGAGCTCCGTGTCCAGCCGCTGATGCCGTTGGGACAGGCCGCGCTGCACTTCGATGACATCGCGCCACATCCCCACCAGTACGATGAGCTGATCGACGCCTACAAGGCGAACGCCCGCAACCTCGACGCGCCGGTCCGCATCGAGTGGGGCGATCCGGTGGACCACCTGATCCGGTTCGGCGCCCATTACGCCATGGCCACCTACACTCTGCACATCACCTCGGACGGCTTTCTGACGCCAACAACCTACCTCCCCGTGGTCGTCGGCAACGTCCGCCGCCACACACTGTCCGCATACTGGCAGGCTGGCGTGAGCCGCGCCTGGCAGCTCCGGCTGATCCGTGAGCTGGCATACCGTGTCCGAAGCAACCGTGGCTTTGCCGAGATCCGACCGCTCCCGTTCTTCGACGCACCGGTGGATCTCGACCCCCTCGAGCACAGCCCAGATGAGATCGAGCGGTTGACCGACGTCGTCCTCGACCTCGTCGAGCGGGTGTCGCCCCGCTCCGACCGGCCGGCCGGACCGTGGGCGTGGGAGCCCGACGCACCCTCCGTCAGACGAGCAATGTCACGGCTTTTCGGCGACACCGCCGGCCTCTCCGAGGAGACTCGATGAACCCGAAGTCTCGCCCCCGCTTCGACCCCGAGGAGTTTGCGTTCTTCCGCAAGGAGAACGCTGGCTACGCCAGCGCCATCTCCCCTGCCGATCCGAGCAAGGCGTTACGTATTTTCAACCCGACGGTGCTCGAGATCGGCCAGATGTGCACTGGCGAGCACACGTTGGAGGAGATCCGAGCGCAGTACCTCGAGATGTACCAGCAACCTCCGGGCAGCCCGCTGGTGCAGTGGGTGGACGAGTCGATCTACGCGCTGGCGATGTACAACCTGGTCACCTTCGAGCTGGACGAAGAACCGCGGTCCGCAGGACCGCCGATGCCCAAGGTACGGCGGCTCGAGGAGTGGGATCTCGATGCGCTCAGAGTGCTGCTGGGTGGCGGCGAGTTCCCGCAGAAGATCGAGGTGCCGACCATCTACTACCGACACCCCGATCTCACCCATCAGATGTACGGCGAGCTCCTGCTTCGGGTGCGCATCTTCCAGCAACGCGAGCTGTTCTTTGCCGTCACCGAGGGCGAGAGGATCGACTTCGTCATCAGCTTCCTCGATGAGCGCCCGGTCAAGCCGGTCGGCAGCCTCGCCATCGTGGCAGGGACCGACACGTACACCCTGGAGCAGGGCCTCGCATACGTGTTCCCTGCGATCGATCGCGACCTGCCGCGAGCGATCCACAAGCTGGTGTGGCGGCACGTGACCGGTGGCCACGACATCAGCCGGCTCACCGTGGCCCTCGCGGGCCACGGCTTCGTCCACGAGGCCACCCACCACGACGAGTACGGACCTGGCCGCGATGAGCTCGTCCACGCGCGCGTCATCGGCGAGCGGGATCCGCAGGAAAGCCCCTGAGCCGCAGCTCCCTTGGCCCCGGCACCAGCCCCAGCTGCTGGACGTTCGCAGCCCTGGCCGCCGGGCTGGACGGAGATTGCTCTGGCTGTCGTGATACCGGCGTTCCGGGGCGCGTGCCGATCCGTCGCGCGTCTCGTAGTCGCAGGGCCGAACGGAACGCTGACAGGAGCCTGTCTACCAGTCCTCTGGTACACCGCGGGCCGGCCGCGAACCGGTCCTGAGCTGCGGGGGTGTCTCGACCTCAGGCCGTTCGATCGGTGGCGGCGGCGGAATCTCCGGCGCCTGGACCGGCGGCGCCTCGACCTCGCCCGAGCTGTCTTTCTTGACCGAGCAGTCGACGCACAGCGGAGGCTCGATCTCGCGAACCAGACACTGAGCGCACACAGGATCGCCGCAACGGGAGCAGTACGTCACTGCTTCCCGGTCCGGGTGATGCTGACACCGAGCCATGAGACTCTCCTCTCGTCGCCCTGGAATGTCGGATACTCTTCGCTTCATCGTAGCATGCTGCGGCCACGCCGAGATCTCCTCCTCGTTCTCACCCGGCCTCACTCGTCTCGCCGACTGAACCACTGAAAGACCGCCGGGAGAATCAGAAGTGTCACCGCCGCCGAGGTGACGAGACCTCCGACGACCACTGTGGCCAGTGGACGCTGCACCTCGCTGCCGGTTCCAGACGACAGCAGGAGCGGAATCAATCCCAAGCCGGTGGTCACCGCCGTCATCAGCACCGGACGCAGCCGGGTCGAGGTGGCGCGGATCGCCGCGTGGACCGGGGTCTCTCCGTCGCGAACCAGACGCTCGAGAGTCGATACCAGCACCATCCCGTTCTCCAGCGCGACTCCGAACAGGGCGATGAACCCCACCGACGCCGGCACCGAGAGGTTCTGACCGCTCAGCCACAGCGCCACCACACCACCCACCAGCGCGAGTGGGAGATTCAGCACGATCAGCGCCACGGATCGCGCCCTGCCAAACGACAGAAACAGCAGCACCGCGACCAGGGCGAACGTCACCGGCACGACCACCGCCAGCCGCTGGTTTGCAGCGCGCTGCAGCTCGAACTGTCCTCCCCACCGGATGAACGATCCATCCGGCAGCTCGATCGACTCGCCGAGGCGCCGCTGCGCCTCGCTGACGAAACCGCCGATGTCCCGGCCCACTACGTTGCACTGAACCGTAATGTACCGTTGGCCGTTCTCACGCAGGATCTGCCGCGGACCGATGATCTCGTCGATGGCAGCGACCTGCGCGAGCTCCACATGCGATCCCTGTGGCGTCGGGATCAGGATCCGCCCGATCGCCTCCGGGGTCGCGCGCGCCTCCTCCGCGTAGCGCACGAAGATGTCGAAGCGCCGAATCCCGTCGAACACCTGGCCGGCGGTGACGCCGCCCACCGCGGCTCGGACAACCCTGTGGACGTCCGCAACGTTCAAACCAAACCGGGACAGGGCGGCACGGTCCGGCTCGATCACCAGCTGCGGCGCTCCGCTCATCTGCTGGACCTGAACGTCGGCAGCGCCTGGCATCTGACGGATCTCCCGGGAGATTGTCTCGGCGGTCGCTGTCAGGTCGTGCTCATGCGCCGAGAAGATCTTGATCGCCAGCTCGGCATTCACTCCGCCCACGAGCTCGTCCACAGTGAGCTGGATCGGCTGGGTGATGTTGCCGAGCACCCCCGGGAACACCTCCAGACGTTGCCGCAGCGACCGCTCGATGTCGACCTGCTCGAAGCCGGGCCTCCACTCGTCCTCGGGGGCGAGCACCACGTTCATGTGGGCCACGTTGACCGGTGCCGAGTGCGCTCCGACCTCCCCGCGGCCGACCCTGGTGATCACCTCCCGCACCTCGCGTACCTCGAGCAGCTGCCGCTCGATCTGCAGCACGGAGTCGCGTGCCTCGGTGAGCGAGGCCGATGGTGCAAACGTCAGGTTCACCATCAGATCGCCTTCGTCGAGCCTGGGAGTGAACTCCCTCCCGAGCTGCGGGTAGACGAGAATGCCGACCGCGAGCAGTGCGATCCCGCCTGCGACGGCAGCTCGCGGACGGCGCACCAGCCAGCTGACCAATGGCTCGTAGACTGACAGCAGGGACCTGGACAGGAGCGTCCCCTGCTTCGAGCTGCCACCGTTCCGACGAGCCCGCAGCAGCACGGAGCTCACCGCTGGCGCCACCAGCACGGCGTAGATCAACGATCCGAAGATCCCGAGGGCGATGGTGTACGCCAGCGGCCGGAACGTCTTGCCCTCGACACCGTGCAGCGTGAACAACGGCAGGAAGACAGCACCGACGATCAGCAGTGCGAAGACGATCGGCCGCACGACCTCCGCACATGCCTCCCGGACCACAGGCAGCCGAACCGTTCCCTCCGGAGCCTCCTGCAGGCGCCGATCCACGTTCTCGACCAGTACGACAGCGCCATCGACCATGATCCCGATCGCGATCGCCAATCCTCCGAGGGACATCAGGTTTGCCGAGATGCCGAGGTACTGCATCGCGATCACCGCCAGCAAGACCGAGAACGGGATCGCACACGCCACCACCACGCTCTGGCGGATGCCGCCGAGGAAGAGCGGCAGCACCAGGAGCACCAGCAGCACGCCCTGCACCAGGGCGGATGTCACGGTGCCGACCGCCGCGTCCACGAGGCTCTTCTGCTCGTAGAACGGAACGATCTCGACGCCCTCGGGCACGGCGTCCTGGACGACCTTCAGCTGCTCCTCCACCCGCTCGATCACCGTCGAGGAGTTCGTTCCCGCCAGCTTGATGACCATTCCGGCCACGACCTCCTCTGTCCCGTTACGGGTCTGCAGCCCTCGACGGATCGCGCCGCCGATCTCGATACGAGCCAGGTCTCGGAGCAAGACCGGGGTGCCGTCGACGGTCTTGACCACGACTCTCTCGAGGTCCTCGATCCCGTGCGCGAGCGCCACCGAACGCACCGTGATCTGCTCACCCTCACGCTCGATGAACTGTGCGCCGACGTTCTCGTTGTTGGCCTCGATGCGCGCGACGATGTCATCCAGGGAGATGTCGTAGCGCAGAAGGCCCCCTGGCTCCACCACGACCTGGTACTGCTTCTCGAACCCGCCGATGCCCAGCACCTCGGTAACCCCCGGGACCGTCAGCAGGTTGAGCTTGACGATCCAGTCCTGCATGGTCCGCAGCTCGGTCAGCGAGTACTGCCCGGTCGTGTCCCGCAGGTAGTAGTAGAGAACCTGGCCGAGACCGGTGGCGATGGGACCCATCTGTGGGTCACCGAACCCTTCAGGGATCTGCTCGCGCGCCCGCTGCAACGCCTCCGCCACAACCTGGCGAGCAAAGTAGATGTCGGTGCCGTCCTCGAAGTACACATTCACCACCGACAGGCCGAATCCCGAGGTCGAGCGGATGCTCTCGAGCCGCGGCAGACTCGTCATCTGGCTTTCCACGGGGAAGGTCACGTACCGCTCCACCTCCTCCGGCGCCAGCCCCTCGGTCACGGTGTACACCTGGACAAGACTGGGCGAAACGTCCGGGACCGCATCCACCGGTAGCCGCGGAAAGACCACCGCCCCGCCGATCATCACAGCTACTGCAGCCGCCACGACCACCAGCCTTTGCCTCAAGGACAGGTCGACGAGCCGATCCAGCATGCTCAACTCCTTCCCAACGGCTCAGTGCACGTGGCTGCCGAAGCCCGCCGTGCCGAGCTCGGCCTTCAGCTTGAACGCACCGCCGGCGACGAACCGATCCCCGGACCGCAAGCCGGAGACGATCTCGACCGCCTCCGACGACGAGCGACCGGCGGTCACCATCCTCGGCGCGAAGCCTTCGTGCGTCGGGACGAACACGACCTCGTGGCCGTCCTCCATGCGGACGATCGCCGACCTCGGGATGACAACCTCGGCCTCGGCCTGGCCCGTGACCACCTCGGCCGTCACGAACATCCCGGGCTTGAAGCGCCCATCCGGGTTGTTGGCGACGATCCGCGCCAGGGCAGTCCGGGTGTCCTCGCCGAGGAGTGGCTGCACGAACGCGATGGTCTCCTCTATCACGTGGTTGGTCGACGCGATATGGAGCCGCGCCTCCTGGCCACGCCGGATCGACGCCAGGTCCCTCGGGTACACCTGGAGGTCGATCCACACGGTCGAGAGATCGGCCACGGTGAGCACGGTGCTGTCCACACCCACGTTCTCACCGCGGGTCATGTGCTTCTGGATGACGGTGCCGTCCATCGGCGCCCTGATCGTGTAGCGAGTGAGGCTTCGGTCGCCTCGAGCCACCGAGCGATCGAGCTCCTCCGGATCCATCCCCAACGTCCGCAGCTTCTGCTCGGCGGATTGCAGGTCGATCTGGGCTTCGGCACGAGCAGTCGTCGCGTCCAGATAGTCCTGCTCGGCGCTGACCCGCTGCTCGAACAGGCGCTTCTCTCGCTCGGCCACCTTCTCGGTCAGCGCGAGCCGCTGGCGGGCGGCCAGCCACTCGGACACCGCATCGGCCAGCTCGCGGCTCTCCAGCTCGGCCACGACCTGGCCCTTTCGGACGTGATCTCCCAGTGTCACCAGCACCTCGCGCACGACACCGCTCACCCTCGGGGTGACGTGCGCCAGATGGTCATCGTTGACGTGTACCTGCCCAGGAAGCTCGGTGATCGTCTTCAGATGGCCCGGCCCCGCGGTGGACACGACGATGCCGAGGTCGTCGCGCAGCTTCGGGGCGAGACGCACGACCTCCGCGTCGACGTCTCCCTCATGGTCCACGTCGTCCCCGTGCAGATCGCCGTGCTCTTCCGCCTCATGGCGGACCTCGGTGTCGTGTTGACGCTCATGGTGGGGCTCAGACTCTGATTTGGCGCTGCCACGACGACATCCGACGCTGAACGAACCAACCAGAAGAGCGACCGCAACCCACGTCAACATGCCTGTACGCAAACGGTTCCTCGGTGTCATGGGTCCTCTCCTCGCTCGCTGTGCTCACTGGCTCCCACGCTTGCGCCAAGAGTTGTCGGCCGCAGCTCGCCCAGCGAACGACCGATCAGAACCTCCAGCTCGAGCCGGGCCGCAATCGACTCCTCCAATACATCGAGCCACGCCATCCGGGCGTCGAACACCTCACGCTCGGCGTCGAGAGCGTCCAGAACGCCCAGCTTCCCCTCGCGGTAGCCGATCCTCGTGACCTCGAACGCTTCTTCGGCAGCCGGCACAATCGCATCGCGGATCTCGTCAGCCGTTCGCACCGCCGCTTCGAGCCGTTGGGCGGCGGCCTCGAGGGCCACCTCGAGATCCACTCGATCGGCCTCTGCGCGCCGTCGCGCCTGCGTGACCCCGAGCTCCGCCGCCCGACGAGCGCCGCTGTTGCGATCGAGCAACGGTATCGGGATGGAGATCCCTGCAACCCAGGTCGACTGTCCGCTGTCGCGGTCGCGCGTCGTTCCCACGCTCACCGTCAGGTCCGGAATCACAGACGCGCGCTCCATCTCCGCCAGCCGCTCGCGCTGCTCGATCTCCGCCTCCAGCCTCTGATACCGCGGCGATGTTCGCAGGTGCTCACGAAGCTGCGGTAACGGGGGCGGGGCCGCCGGAACCGGTGCGGCACCAGCGGCGTGGTCGAAGTCCGGCTGGCGGGCACCCCACAGACCTGCAAGGACGCGGCGAGCGGTCTTCAGATCGGCCTGAGCTCGGATTGCGAAGACGCGCGCCTTTGCTTCCTCGCTCTGTGCACGGGTCAGGTCCACAGGCGCGACCTTCCCTGCCCCCACGCGCAGCGCCACCGTCTCGACGAGCCGCGTCGACAGTCGTTGCAGGTCATCCGCCAGCTCGACCCGCTCCTGGGCCAGCACGAGCCTGTCGAACGCCGCCTCGGCCTGGACGGTCAGCGACTGTCGGTACGTCTCGACGTCATACCGTGACAAGCTGGCCGTGCCCGCCGCCACCTCGCGCCGCGTGCCCAGCTTCCCGCCGAGCAGCAGCTCCTGGTGGACAGCAAAGGTCCGTTCGGCGCCGTCGAACCCCGCCAGAGGACCAGTACCAGCGAAGCTCTCCACCTCCAGCTCCAGCTCGGGGTTCGGCGGTCGTCCCGCTTGCTCGACCAGGGCTTCACTCGCCCGGGCACCCAGCTCCTCGGCCTCCAGCCGCGGGTTCGCCGCCAGGACGCGGGCCACCGCCTCTACCCGCGTCAATCCGCCCTCGTTACCCGCCTCAGCGGTCACGGTACAGACCGCCGTCGCAAGCAGTGCCAAAGCTCCCATTTCCTGTGTCAAACCGCGCCACATGGGTCCCTCCACACAACCGTGCTCACGTCAATCGGCCGGGCACACGCCCAGCCCACTCGCAGCTGTCGATTGGTGAAGGGATCAGAGCCGCTGAACGACCGTCGTGACCTCAGGACCCGGGTGGGCGTTGGCTCTCAACGATGCTCGAGCCGCCAGGCTCGATGTGCTCGTCACGGAGGTCACAGCGCGACCCGGGTCGCCCGGCGCCACATCGTCGCCCGGAGGACCATCGGGCTCCACGGTCTCCCGCAGCCGATCGGCGTCGGCATCGCGCACCAGATCGGTGCACTCTCCGCACTCCTCGTGGCCAGCACCGACAGGCGCCTTGGCCCCGAAGGCAGCAACGCTGCCGCCATTGCTGCAGCAGGCATCCGTAAGCTGCTCCAAATGCGCGTGGCCCTCGGCGCCCACGCACAGCATGAACCCGCTCGCCACGGAAAGGCTCGGCGCCATGACGACACAGCCAACCAGCATCATGACGCTGAACACTCTGGCACCGGGGTGGTAGAAGCGACGTCGACTCATCCTCACGACCGATCGAACTGTAGCATACCTGCCTGAGCTTCCGACCTGTGGCTCCCAGACCGGTTCCAGGAGCGGAACGCGCCGCAGAGCCACAGCACAGAGCACCGGTAGCGCTCGCACGCGACCGCTTCAGCGCGTGCTGCTGGCGTCGAGCACCTCGCGGACTCCCTTCGCCAGGGCTTCCTTGCGCACCGGCTTCTCCAGGTATCGCCGGACTCCGAGCCTTTTCGCATCACGCTCCGAGAACGACTCCGAGTAGCCAGTGACGATCATGATCGGGAAGTCTGGCCGCAGCTCGAGCATCACTCGCGCCAGCTCACTCCCCCTCATCTTCGGCATCGCCTGGTCGAGAACTGCGGCATCGTACTCCGCTGAGTGCTCTCGAAAATGCTCCAACGCCTCTGGGCTGTTGGTGAACGCCGTGACGCGGTATCCAAGCAGAGCGAGCATCTGTCGAGTCACATCGACGATCATCGGCTCATCGTCGACAACGAGAAGTCGTTCGCTTCCCTTCGGCAGCTCTGAGGCCGGCTTTGACACCGCATTCGGCTCACCGAGCACCGCAGGAAGCAGCACGCGGAAACAGCTGCCCTCTCCGGGAGTCGAGCTCACATCGATCGTGCCTCCAAGCTCCTCCACCACGCTGTGCACGACTGCGAGACCCATCCCGGTTCCCTCGCCAGCATCCTTGGTGGTGAAGAACGGATCGAAGATCCGATCATGGATCTCCGCAGGGATCCCCGGCCCGGTGTCCTCGACCTCGAGACAGTGGTGTGTCGACGAGCCCACACCATCGAGAGAGCCTGACGGAGATCGCGGTCGGTGGTCTGACTCGAGACGAACCGTCAAGCGTCCGCCAGTCTCGGCCAACGCATGGCCAGCGTTGGCGCACAGGTTCATGAGGAGCTGATGCACCTCGGTGGGGTCCGCATTGACCACTGCCCGCGGAGTCCGCATGTCGAGCTCGATCTCGATGTTGGCTGGTAGCGTCGAGCGGATCAGCTTCTCGACCTCCTTGACCACAGGCACGATGTCGATGTTCTTTCGGCGGCGTTCGGTCCGTCGCGCGTAGGTCAGGATCTGCTTGACAAGCTCGCTGGCTCTCAAGCTGCTGGACACGATTTCGTCGAGCATGCTCCTGACAGGATGGGCCTCGTCCACGAAGCTCTGGGCCAGATCGGCGTAGCCCAGGATCGCGAAAAGGATGTTATTGAAGTCGTGTGCGATACCGCCGGCCAGCACGCCGATCGCCTCCATCTTCTGGGCCTGGCGCAGCTGCTCCTCGAGCTCGCGTTGCTCTGAGATGTTGATCGCCACGACAAGCCCTTCCGAGATCGACCCCGCGTCGTTCCGGATCGGGATGGCGTACGCACCGTACAGCTTGTTTGCGTACGCCAGCTCGGCGCAGCCCGACTCCCCGGCAAGCACCTGCTGCGACAGGCTCTCGAAACGATCCGCAATCTCTGCCGGCCACACATCGCGCATCTGACAACCAACGATGTCTTCCGTTCGCAGACCGACACGATCGAGCTCGGTGCCAGCACAGAAGGTGTACCGCAGGTCACGGTCGAACAGGAAGATGGCGCCGTTCGGAAAGTTCTCGGCCAGCAACCGGTACCGCCTCTCGCTTTCGTGCAGCGCCTGCTCGACCTCCTTTCGGGCAGTGATGTCCTGGGTGAAGCCCTCGATCACAAACCCGCCGCCGTCGTCGACACCGGCGACCCGCGCACACATATCGAGCCAGATGCGCCGCCCGTCTGCGGTTCTCGCCTCGTACTCGAAGCCCTCCACCCAACCGTGCTCCCGCATCAGCTGAATGAACCTTTGTCGCTGATCCGCATCGACATACAGCTGCCTGGCGAGATCCTGATAGTGACGGATCGCCTCCTCCGTGGTACCGCAACCGAGGATCTCAGCCATCACACGGTTCACCGCGAGCGCACGTCCGTCCGCGCTCGTCGTGAAGATCCCGATCGGCGCGTTCTCGTACAGCTCCCGGAACCGCCGTTCACTTTCCGCCAGCGCTACTTCCGCCTTCTTGCGATCGCCAACGTCGCGGACGAACGCGATGATCTGTCCACCTCCATACGGCAGGTAGCTCACGCTGACCTCCACGTCAACGATGCTCCCGTCCTTGCGTCGGTGGCAGGCCTCGAACCGCGTCGCTGCACCCCGCCGGATCGCCTCGAAGTGCCTCCGTACATCCTCGGGGTCCTCGTGAACGTCGATATCGCTCACATGGAGACCAACGAGCTCCTGCTGTCGGTACCCGAGCATCGCTGCCGCCGCTGCATTGGCCTCTTGCACCCACCCGTCAACACCAACAACCCAGAAGCCGTCGATGGCCGTCTCCAGAACGTACCGGTGCTTGACCTCGGTCTCCATTCGCTCGGAGATGTCCAGGTGCGTTCCGGCGGCCCGGATCGGCTGGCCGCTCCCATCCCACTCGAGCACCCTGCCCTTCGATTGCACCCACGCCCAGGTCGCGTCCTTCCGGCGGATCCTGTACTCGATCTCGAAGGCATCTTGCTCGCCTGCCAGGTGCTGCGCCAGAGCCCGCTGGACGTCCTGGCGGTCCTCCGGGTGGATCTGCTGGAGCCAGGCTGACAACTCTGTTCTGACCTCCCCCGTGCCGTAGCCCAGAATTGCAGCCCAGTGATCGCTGACGCGCGCCGTGCCGTTCCTCACGTCCCAGTGCCAGGTCGCAAGACCCGCACCTTCGAGTGCGAGCGTCGCGAGCTCCTCGTTCGCAGCCGCTTTGCGCTCTGCATTCTTCCGGTCAGTAATGTCGCTGACGCAACCCTGCAGCACGACGTTCTCACCGCCAGCGTCGACCGTGCTGCCACGCTCCTCGACCCACCGAACCGAAC
This sequence comes from uncultured Thermoanaerobaculia bacterium, assembly GCA_964512045.1. Lineage (GTDB taxonomy): Bacteria > Acidobacteriota > Thermoanaerobaculia > Thermoanaerobaculales > Sulfomarinibacteraceae > CAZEJK01. Next base: position 5,156 of record CAZEJK010000060.1, on the reverse strand, counting down.
CGTCTTTACGGCGCAAGCGGTACTGCACGGTGTAGAAACGCCGACTCGCGACGGCCTCTCGGATCGTGCTCTCGACCCGCTCACGGTCCATCGGGTGGCACAGGTCGGCAAAGCGCAGACGCCCGCTGCGAAGCTCCTCTGGTGCAAACCCCGAGAGCTCTTCGATCTGGTGGTTGACGAACAGCAGTGTCCAGGCTTCGTCGCAATCACACAGGAACACCACTCCAGGAAACGTCTCTGCCAGCTGTCGCAGATCAAACCCGGACAGCTCCCTCAGCGAACCCGCTGCGCCCTCGCCTTCACGGCCTTCGTGGTCTCCGTCGTGCACGTGGCTCTCCGACACCAGCATCTCCTGGTGATCAACACTCAGCCCGTTCATCATAGCCGAGTGTCCAGGACCGGCCAGCGGGTTCATCGCGGGCCAACAGCAGGCCGTCGAAAGTACTGTAGACTGGCGGCGGCTTTGACACTCTCCCCACGAGCTCCGGGTACGATGGAGCCACGGAGGCTTCCATGGGCCACATCGCGGCGAAGACCGAGTACCTGAACCTACAGCGGCGCCTCGACCGGATGCCGGTGGGAGCGCCCGCCCATCGCGCGCTGTTCGAGATGCTCGAGCATCTGTTCACACCGGAGGAGTCGCGGGTTGCAGCGGTCATGCCGCTGCGCCTGACCACAGCGCGCGAGGTCGCCAGGCTCGCTGGCGAGGACCTTGGCACCGTCCAGACGGTGCTCGACAGACTCTGCCACAAGGGTCTGGTCGCCGACCTGCCACGAGACGGCAAACCGACCTCGTACTTCCTGAACCCAACCATCGTCGGGTTCATCGAGTACAGCATGATGCGCGTCGATCAAGAGGTGGACCACTCCAAGCTGGCCGGTCTGATCTGGGAGTACCTGCGCGACGACCCGCAGAAAGCGTTCCTCAGTCAGCTCGTCGGCGGTGACACGTTCATTGCGAGGCCACTGGTCAACGAGCAGGTGCTCGACGCCGACACGTACTCCGAGGTCCTCGACTGGGAGAAGGCGTCGCACGTCATCGACGAGGCGAGCTCGTTCGCCGAGGGGGTCTGCCACTGCCGCCACGTCAAGCTGCACAAGGGCGAGCGCTGCGACTACCCGATCGAGCACTGTCTGAGCCTCGGCATGGGCGCCGACTACCTGGTCCGCAACGGCCTGGCGAAGCCGATCGACCGCTCCCGTGCGCACGACATCCTGGCCTATGCTCGCGAGCACGGCTGCGTACAGATGGCCGACAACGTACGCGACCGCCCGCTGTACATCTGCAATTGCTGCAAGTGCTGCTGCGAGATGATGGAGGCGTTCCGGACGTTCCCGAACGCCGCCAAGGTGGTCACGTCGAACTACGTCGCCGCGTCGCAGACAGTGGAGTGTACAGGCTGCGGCAAGTGCGTCACCGCCTGTCCGATCGATGCGATCCAGCTCGTGCCGGCCGAGCCCACCGACAAGGTCCCGAAGCGCAAGGCGCGAGCCGAGATCGACACCGAGGTCTGCCTCGGCTGCGGCGTCTGTCACACGGCGTGCACGTACGACGGCATCCGGCTCGAGCCGGTCGGCCAGCGCACGATCGCACCGAGCAGCGTCATGCACCGCCTGATGCTCCAGGCGATCGAGCGCGGCAAGCTGGCGAACCTCGTGTTCAACGACCCGACCCGGCTGTCACATCGGACACTGGCAGCGTTCTTCTCGGCACTGCTCGCGCTGCCTCCAGCCAAGCAGCTGCTCGCCAACCGCCAGCTCAAGTCACGGTTCGTCGAGGGGTTGCTCGCTCGGCGCTAAGGCCAGCGCTCGCTGCCACACATCCCGCAGCTCGGCGACCTCCGTTGACTCGTCGCCGAGCTCCCGTGCAGCGTCATCGACAAGCGTTCCCGTGACTGCCAACGCCTCCTGAGCCTTGCCCTGCCGCACCAAGCACTCGGCAAGGAGTGACACGACCGCGACCGTGTCCGGACTTGTCGGCCCGAGATGGCGCTGGCGACCCGCGACCGCCTCGCGAAGCAACGGCTCAGCCTCCGTCGCGCGTTCCTGGGCGATGAGGTCCTGTGCAAGCGCGGCGAGAGCCGACATCGTGTCCGGATGGTCGCCGAGCGTCGCCCGCCGGCCCTCCAACAAGCGTCGGCTCAGACGTTCAGCCTCTTCGAAGTCCTCCAGCAGGCGCGCAGCACGGGCCAGCCTGGACACCACCATGAGCGTCAGTCGATGGTTCGGACCGAGCGCCATCTCCGCCTCGGCGAGCGCCGGTTGGAGATCGCTGCGCACCTCCTGGGAACGGCCCAGATCGTTCAGCGCTTGCGCGCGAACAGTCCTCGAGTCCAGTGTCTTCGGATGCTCTGGACCGAGCACCTGACGGCGGGCGGCAATCGTTGCTTCGATCAGCGGCAGCGCCTGGGCATCGCGACCAGTGTCGCTGAGCACGATCGCCAGGTTGTGCATGGCGTCGAGGGTGGCGGGATGGTCAGGTCCGAGCATGGCTCGCTTGAGATCCACCATCTGCCGCATAACCGGCTCGAGCTCCTCGAACGCACCCTGGTAGTAGAGGGTCCCCGACAGCAAGTTGATCGCCTCCAGGGTGGCGGGATGCTGCTCGCCCACCGCTGCTTCGCAGTCGCCAACCAGCCGCCGGGCCACCGACTCGGCCTCCGAGTACCGTCCCTGGCGCACCAGCGCAATGCCGAGAATCATCCGCGCTCGGCGGGTCAGACCGTCGGGCGACCCGAACCCCTCGTCAAGGCGGGTCACCGCGAGCCGTGCCAGCTGCTCGCCCTCCTCGACCTCGCCGTACTCGGTCAGGGTCATGGCCAGCTCGGTCATCGCCCGGAAGGCGTGCTCACTGGCCGAATCGATCCCACCAGCCAGCGTCAGCGACTCCCGAGCCGCCCGCTCGGCCTCGGCTCCGCGACCCAAGAGATGGAGCAGACGAGCTCTCATGAAGGTCGCTCTGGCGAGGTTGTCGAGAGTCTGCCCACTGACGTCCCGATACAGCGTCACGGCGCGCTCCACGTGCGGCTCGGCCGCCTCGAGCTCGCCCAGACCAATGAACGTGCTCGCGAGCACCAGGCGCACCTCCGCCTCCATCTCCGGACGCTCGGCGCCCACCTCGTCGATCCGCTCCGAGGCACGCTCGAGCACGTCCACGACCCGCACCTCCCGCCCGTCAGCCGTGGGATTGGGAGCGGCCAAGACCTCCTGCAGAAACTCCTTCACGAAGCTCGCTGTCGCCGCCTCCGAGGCGGCTCGGCGCTCGGCCTCGAGGGATCGCAGCATCCCGAACGTGGTCCCGATGGTACCGAGAGTCAAGGCGAGCACGGCCACTGTCGCCGCTGCGACCATTCGCTTGTTGCGCTGCACGAGCTTGCGCAGCCAGTACGGAAACGTCAGCTGTCGCGCCTTGACCGGCCGCCGCTGGAGGAAACGCTCGATGTCCGCCTCCAGCTCCAGGACGGCCGGGTAGCGCCGTTCACGGTCGTGCTCCAGAGCTTTGAGCATGATCCAGCTCGGCTCGCCTGAGATCTCACGCAGAATCTGACGCTTCTCCACACCGCGACGCCGGGCGATCTCCTCCAGCTCGCCGCTGCTGGCCAGCCGCCGGTTCGGCTCGATCAGCTCGCCTTCGGCCACTCTGAGCAGCATGTCGACATCACCGGAGCCTTCCACCGGCAGGTGTCCGACGAGCAGCTCGTATAGCAGGACGCCGAGCGCATAGACATCCGATCGCGTGTCGACATCGGGGGCCAGCTTCGGGTTGATCTGCTCAGGGCTCATGTAAGCGGGTGTCCCGAGCACGGAGGCCGCGTCGACGGTCAGGGCTTCGCGGGCGTCGGGGCCGAAGATCTTGGCCAGGCCGAAGTCGATCACCTTGACGACGGGCGCAGATCCGGTGGAGTCCACAAGCACATTCTGCGGCTTCAGGTCCCGGTGCAGGATTCCCTTCTGGTGCGCGTGGTGGATCGCATCACACACCCGCCGGAACAGCTCCAGCCGCTGGCGAACCGGAAGCTGCACGCGATCACAGTACTCGGTAATCGGCTCTCCGGGAACGTACTCCATCACGAAGTACGCGGCTCCATCGTCGGTTGTACCGGCATCGTAAACCTGGGCGATGGCCGGATGCCGCATCCGCGCCAGTGCCTGGTACTCGAGCTCGAACCGTGCTTGAGTGGTCGACGAGCGGAGGTCGCCCCGGATCAGCTTGACCGCCACCTGCCGTTCGACGGGCTCGGACTGATGCGCCAGGAACACTGCGCCCATCCCGCCGGAGCCCAACCTCCGAATGACCTCGTACGGTCCCACACGGCCCACCACCTCACCATTGAGACCGTCCCCGCCAAGACCTATTGTCGGATGCCCCTCGTCGTGTTGCGAAGACATCGGCTACTCCTTCTTTCGCGACACCGGAATGATACGCAGTCCCAACAGCAAACGGAAGCACTATCCCAGGCGCTACGGCTTCTCAGGCCGGAACCCGGCCCGCGTTCTCCGGCGGTACCGTTGAGCACGATACGGAGCCGCACGCCAACGTGCTACATTGCATCCCAGACCACCCCAAGGCACCGGTCACAACTGAAAGCGAGGTTGCGATGGGTATCTTCGATCGCCTCCGAGGCACGAAGGACAGCCTGGCGAAGACCAATCAGTGGACAGCAGAGTCAGTGCTGCAGGCGGCAGAGTCCGCCGAGAGCCCCGCGAAAGCGTTGCGGACGCTCCGCAAGCAGTGCCCAAGCTTCGACCAGGAGCTGAGAATCGGTGGGCCGCTCAACGAGCCCCTACGGCAGACACTCGCACGATTGTGGGCGCAGACCGAGAGCGAAGCACAGCCGCCGCCGTTGCCAAGCTGCGAGCGCGTCCCGTGGAGTACATGGGAGTACCCCACAAACGGCCTGGTGGCCTCGCGCGGAGTGGCTTCCGAAGCCGAGGTCATCTACCTCGCCGACGATGGACGCGGCGCAGCTCGTGATCCGGTTGCAGAGCTCGAGGCTCTCGCGATCATGGCACGAGAGGGCGCCGTCGCGATCGTCACCGTCGGTGAGAGCAACCTCCTCGTGCGCCGCGTGCTCCTCGTGGAGGCCGTATCGGCTCTGGCTCCCGAGGCGGAGGATATCGCCCAGGACCTCGAGGACCTCGCTCGCGACCGCGGC
>CAZEJK010000059.1:0-24507 GCA_964512045.1 uncultured Thermoanaerobaculia bacterium | reverse complement strand
CGCCCTCCCGGCAGCCTGCTCTGCAAGCTTCCGGTATGGAAGGGTGTTTCGACGCTCGCTGCAAGGGCAGATGGGTGGGTGGGGGAGCTGATACCCAACCGCTGATACCTCACAGTTCCGCGGGCGTGGGCGCCTTTCGCGTTGACCCGCACCATGCCGTGTGCGAGCCTACCAGTGGTGCCCCTGGCCGATGCCTCACAGCTGGGGGTATCCGCGTGCGCCGGTTTGGACCATGCTGCACGGAACACTCGCTTTCGTTGCCGTCGCTGCGCTGGCAGTCATCGGCTGGGAGATCCGCCACCACCGCCGGCGGACGCTGCCCTCCCTCTGGGCGCTCGAGCGACTGGCGTTCCTGGTGCTGGGGTTCGCCCTCGCAGAGGGGCGCGCTGGGCTGCTTCCCGCGGACGTCATTGTGGTCTTGGAGCCAGTGGTGCTGATCGCACTGGCGTGGATCGGTCTGGTCTACGGGCTTGGCATCGACCTGGCGACGCTGGGGCGGCTCACATCCACGATCCGCCGGACTGCACTCCTCCTACCCCTTCTCCCTGGCGCTCTGGTCGGCGGAGGTGCCGTTCTGCTCGGCAGGAGCCCACTAGAGTGTGTTGCCCTGGCCGCTCTGGCGATGACTGCGACACCCGCATACCTCGACCGCGCCAGCCGACAGAGACGACCGGTCGATCGTGGCGCTCTGCGACTGCTACGCGTCGCCACGGCCCTGGCCGGCGTTCCCGCTCTCGCCACCTTCGGGATCGGAGCATCGTTTCTGGCAGGCGCCGGCAATCCGGAGAGCTGGCGCTGGGCGTGGGAACCCGCCGTGCTTGCCTTCGCTCTCGGAGCTGTGGCGGCGTACGTCCTGATCAGCCTGGTCCGCAGTGAGACCGACCAGGTCACGATCCTCGCGCTGCTCCTCGGCGTAATGGCCTTCGTGGCAGGTCTCGCACAGGTGATCGGCGCACCGGGGCTCTGCGTCGCTACGGTCACCGGCGCCCTGTTCCTGAACCGGTGCGCGTTCCCCCATCGGGTTCTGCGCGAGGCACACCGGTTGGAGCTGCCACTGCTCCTCGCCCTCCTGCTCCTGGTCGGGGCAAGCTGGGACGAGGCACGCTTCTCCCTGCCAGTGTTCGTTCTGCTGGCGCCGGTGCGAACCCTCGGATGTCTCCTCGCCGGCGATGTCCTCGCCAAGATCGCCCGTGCCGCGGGCTCTCCGACTCGCGTCCCGCTGCTCGGCCTCGGCCTGCTCACTCAGGGACCTCTCGCGATCGGGCTGGTGGTCGCGCTGGTGCGCACGGCCGATGGCCTCGATGGGGTCCTGGAAGCGGTCGTGGCCGCCAACGTCGTCAACCACGCGATCGCGGCCCTCTGGGCTCGGCGCGCGCTGCTGCAACCGACCGCCGGAAAGGAACCCCGATGATCCGCTGGGCGCTGTTTGCGGTCATGGTCGGGGCAGCCCTCGTCACCCGGCCGGGCCATGGCCCCGACACAACCGTTGCATCCAGCCTGCTCGCGCTCGGGTGTCTCATCATCGGCGGCACCCTCGCAGGTCGGGTGGCGAACCGTTGGCGACTTCCCAGAATCACCGGCCATCTCATCCTCGGCATGCTTCTCGGACCCTCCCTGATCGCCCTGCTGACGCGCCACGATCTCCACCAGCTGCGTCTCTTCGAGGAGCTGGCCCTCGGCTTGATCGCCCTGACCGCCGGCGGAGAGCTGCGCTGGCAGACGATTCGCTCGCGCATCCGCACGCTCGCTGCACTCAGCATCACCCACACCGTCGGTATCGCCACTGCCATGACCGGTCTGGCGTGGTTCGCCATACCGGCGTTGCCCGCGCTGGCTGACGCTACGAACGGCCAGCGGCTCGCTGCAGCGGCTTTGTTCGGCATCATCGCCGTGGCGAGCTCACCGTCCACCACCATCGCGGTGATCACCGAGCAGCGGGCTCGTGGGGAGGTCGTGGACACGGTCCTCGGCACCACCGTCGTCAAGGACGTGGCGCTGCTCTTGGCGTTCTCGGTCGTCACCGGGCTCTGTCACACCTGGATTGACGGCCGCCCCATCGACCTTGGCGACCTGTCCACCATCGGCACCGAGGTCGTGCTCTCGCTGCTCGTGGGTGCGATCCTTGGAGCCGGTCTGGGTGTGATCCTCGATAGAATCGGGCTCCATCCCGAGCTGTTGGTTCTCGCTCTGGCCTTGGTGTCTGCGGAGATCGGACGCATCTGGCACCTCGAGCACCTGCTCGTGTGCATCGCCGCCGGCTTTGTCGCGCGCAACCTCTTCGCTCGCAGCGCCGGACCGCTGCTCGATGCCCTCGAGCAGTCATCGCCGCCCATCTACCTGGTCTTCTTCGTGCTCGTGGGTGCAAGCCTCGAGCTCGGAGCTCTCGTGTCCGTCTGGCCGGCTGCAGTCGGGCTGGTGGTGGCTCGTGCCATCCTGCTGTGGGGCGCCACGGCCGTTGGCGGCGCCATTGGCGGCGCCGGCTCGGCGGTCCGACGGATGGGATGGATGGGGTTCGTGGCCCAGGCCGGGGTCAGCCTCGGTCTCGCTTCCCGGATCACTCGAGAGTTCGGGGAGATCGGCGCCATCGTGGCCGTCGCTGTGGTCGCAGCCGTGGTGATCAACCAGCTGGTCGGCCCGGTGCTGTGGCGTTGGGCGCTCGTGGCGTGCGGCGAGACCAGACCACCCCAGCCGAAGCGCCCACGGCCGCGCATCTCAGAGGCACGTTCGTAACCCGGCGGAGCCCGAACCAAACAGGGCCCGGTAGGCTCAGGACCCCGACGGCGGGCTGGCGCTACTGCACGCGGTGCGTACGACGCCCTCAGCGCACTACTGGCTCACTCCACCACGGATCGTGAGGGTCGGAAACTCCCCATTACATCCGTTCAGCGCCGGGTCGTCAGTCGGGAAGCTCGACCCGGTCGCATCCACGCTCCCCTCGAAGGACGTCCCATCACTACCCATCGAGAACGTGAGCGTCCAGGTGATCGTCCCCAGGTCGGTATACGTCTCCTGCCAGGTGTAGCCGTCCGCGAACTCGGACACGTCGACGTCAGCAATCAGATCACCGAACGGGAACAGCCACTGGCACACCGACTGCTGCTGCGCATCGACCTTGTCCCAGTTGAAGTATGTCCCGACCAGCGCCGTGACCTGCTCGCCGGAGATCGTCATGTAGCCGCCAGACGCGAACAGCGCGCTGTCGTAGACGGCAAACTGGAACGTTCCCTCGCCGGCAGCTGCACCCCCGCCGCGCCACCAGGCCTCCAGCGTCGTGGCGTCACCGGAGGTGTTATCGACCTTGGAGGCAAACACGATCGCCTGGCCAGTTACGACCTCTGCCCGCAACGTTCCGTCTGCAAAGTCGCCTCCGCCCAGCTGCCCGATGCCGGGTAGAATCGGCTCGTACGGCTGCAGGGGGTAGTCTCTGGTCGCCACGGTTGCGCCAGCGGTGTCGAGCAGCGTGAACCGAACCGTGCTGCCGGTCCCGGCGGTCTCGACCGCGCCGAAGTTGGAACGGAACCCCGTGCCCTCGGACAGGCCGACCATCTCGGTGGTGTCCCCGGCCGACAGTGCCGCGGTCACCGGGACTCCTTCGAACCCCTGGCCGAGAGTGCCGGCGGCCCCCTGATCGTTGTACACTCGCGAGCTAACGACCACTTCGGATGCCGAGGTCACCCGCAGCGCGCCGAACGTACCATCGACCCCGAAGGTGTCGAGCACCACGTCGTCGAGCACCAGGGTCGCACCCGGCGCCAGGTTGAAGTTGGCCGTCGCCGGCGAGCTGTTGTCGGAGCTCCGCGGCAGCCATGCCACCGTCACGGTGGCGGTCACCGAGCCCGGGTTGTAGACGAACAGATCGGTGATCCACAGCGACGTCCCGCTCCCGGGCGAGTGTCCCGCCGCCGGCACGAACACGTCCGTACCAGGGTTCAAGGCCACCGCGGGCACGGCCAGTAGCATTCCGGTGATCAACCCCATGCAGAGCACTGAACGGAACATCTCGATCTCCTTTCGTCGCCTCCGGCAGCTCGATCGTCAGGATCGGCCGGTCGATCGCGTGTCAGCGTGTGACGGTGAACCCACGCTCGTCTCACCGACGCCAGCACCGCCTCGCAGGTTGACTGAGGCTCCAGCATACCTGGGTTGCACGAAAAACGGGAGCCCGAAGGCTCCCGTAACAACCGACGCTGGGAACGTCGTGTCTACTTCGCGATAACCACCTCGGAGGCGTGACCGGTGAAGAACGAGACCTGATTCATGTCACCGGAGCACTCACCAAAGCCGCCACCGGATACGTTCAGGTCAACCGTTCCGAGAATGGTGTCGTTCACCTGCTGGCCGTTCAGAGTAAACGCCAGCACTGTGCCCCCGGAGAACTCGTTCTCGAAGGTGGCGGTGAATGTGCCGTCCGCGTCGAGGGCCACCGGGGTCGTAAACTCGAAGCCCCCAGAGAACACGTTGCCGCAGTTGTTGCCGCCGTCGTCCGGGCTGAACAGCGTCACGGCGTATGACACCTGGGTAATGGCATCGTTCTCGACCACCATCCAGAAGCCGCCGATGTAGGTGTAGTTGAGGAAGCCGGTGTACACACCGTCGCCGCCGCAGGTCGGTGGTGGCGGCTCATCGCCGCCCATGTCCATCGGCCACCAGGCGTTGTTGGTAATCGGATCGCCGGAGCCGTTGTTGACCTCCGATACGCCACAGCCGATCACGGAGCCGCTGACTGCAGTAAACCGGACCGTCACGTCGTTGAGCGGTTCGGGCGCGCCGACCTGGTCGATACCGACCAGCAGGGGGTGGTTCTCCCCGAGGTTCCACGAACGCTTTCCGAGCTCGGTGCCGTTGCTGTCGAAGATCGCCACCTCGAGCTCGGTGCCAGCCTCGAGACCCAGAGCGTACAGGTTCGCACGAGTCCCGGTATCGGCATCGATGCCGCCGGTATGCGTGACCGCGATCGAGTCAGCCTTTGTGGTTGCCGCATGGATCGCCGCCTCGACCGGGATGCCCTCGAACGCCTGACCGAACCGCTTGCCCGCGGGATCCGTGTTGAAGATCCCGCTCGTCACAACGATCTCCTGGTCAGAGTCGATGTAAAACGCGCCATTCCCCTGAGCAACGCCAAACAGCGTCATGATGGCGTCGTCGATCGCCATCGTCTCGCCCGGCTGGATCGTCATCGGCGAGGAGGCGAGCGGGTTCGGGTTCGCTACACCCCGCTCCAGCCAGTAGACGACCACCGTTGCCGCACTTTCCGAAACGTTCAAAATGTCCAGGTTCGACGACCACTGCGAGCTTGCCGCGCCCGGCCCACGGGCCGCGGCCGCAACGTAGATGTCGGTTCCAGGGTTGATGGCCATGACCGGTGACGCCATCAACGCCACCGCTGCGAACAGAACTGACCAACGCTTCATCTCGTTCCTCCTTTGGTCTCCGTTTTCCCAATAGTCACCAGGGGAGTATACGAGATCCGTTCTCCTTCGCAAAGGTGGCCCTCGACGTGCGGCGTCCGGCTGGCTAGTATGAGCCGATGGCGTATCAAGTTCTCGCTCGTGCCTGGAGGCCACAGCAGTTCACCGACGTGCTCGGTCAGGACGCCGTGGTCACCACCTTATGCAACGCGATCAGCAGCGGCACCCTCGGCCATGCCTACCTGTTCTCTGGGCTCCGCGGGGTGGGCAAGACGACCGTCGCTCGGCTCCTGGCGAAAGCCGTCAACTGCATTGAAGGACCCACCATACGTCCGTGCGGCCGCTGCACACCGTGCCAGGAGATCGCCGCCGGATCGAGCCTGGACGTGGTCGAGCTGGACGGCGCATCGAACCGCGGCATCGACGACGTCCGCGAGCTCAAGGAGCTGCTCCGGTACCAGCCGACCAGGGACCGGTCACGGGTGATCCTCATCGACGAGGTCCACATGCTCACCCGCGAGGCGTTCAACGCCCTGCTCAAGAGCCTCGAGGAGCCTCCGCCGTACATCCTGTTCCTGTTTGCCACCACCGAGCGTCACAAGGTCCCTGCCACCATCCTCTCGCGCTGCCAGCAGCTGGAGTTCCGGCCGGTTGCCTCTCCAATCATTAGCGCGCACTTGATCAGCATCGCCGCAACGGAGCAGTTTGAGCTCACCGAGGAGGCCGCCGAAGCCGTCGCACGGGCCGCAGAGGGCAGCGTACGCGACGCGCTCTCACTCCTCGACCAGCTGCGCGCCTTCTCCGGAGATCGGATCGACGCCGACGCGACCGCTGCGGTTCTCGGCGTGCCTCGGTTCGAGCAGACCCTGGCGGTCATCGATGCGCTCACCGACGGTCGGCCGTCCGACGCGTTGAACGCTCTGACCGCAGAGCTGACGGCCGGTCGCGACGCCACCGTGCTGTTCCACGAGATCGGCAGGACACTGCGCACCCTGCTGCATCAAGCACTCGGAACGGAGCTCGAGTCGCTGTCGGCTGACCACGCTGCAGCATCCGCTCCGCTCGCGTCTCGGCTCACCCCGGACGCTCTCACCAGAATGCTCGGGTTGTGGATCGAGCACGAGTCGCTCCTGCGCGAGGCCCGGCATCGGGAGCTCGCCTTGGAGGTGGCTGCGCTGCGCCTTGCCCGGTGGCCCTCCGTCCAGCAGATCGAGTCGTTTCTCGGCCGCGGCCAGATAACCCCCCCCTCAGGCCCGGCCAGCAACGAACCGGCTTCGCAGACACGCTCATCCACGAACGGGCCGAGTGACCCGCCGCCTCCTGTCGCTGGTGCGGCCCATACGCTCGAGGATGGCGGCGACGCTGCGGGCAGCAGCTCCCATCCGGCCGGCTCGGCAGGGGCGACACTCGTCGACGCGCTGCTCGAACGGCAGTCTCAGCGGCTCGGCGCCGCTGTCGACCGTGCGCAGTGCGAGCTGACCGACGGCGACGGCACGCTCCGTCTGCGCTTCTCTCCGGAGGATCGCGCCTTGGCCGAGCACGCTCACGCGGCGTATGCCGAGCTCCTCGCCGTTGCCACGGAAACCCTCGGCGTGACCGGACTGGACTTGGTGGTTCCGGAGAACACCGCATCGGCCGATGAGGCTCTGCGACGTGCCGCTCTCGCTGACGAGCAGGTTGTGCTGGTGCAAAAGGTGATCGGCGGCGATCTCGAGAGCGTGCGTCCAGCGTAGGCACCGTACTGCCATGGACCTCAGACCCCGCGCCGTCCGTCAGCTTCTCGAGCACCTGCAACGCTTGCCGGGCGTCGGCCCGCGCTCCGCCCGCCGCATGGCTGAGCACCTCCTGGTGATGCCAGCCGAGGCCGTTACAGCGTTCGCTTCCGCACTTGCAGAGCTTCGCGAGCGAGTCGGTCTGTGCTCTGTCTGCCGTGCACTCACCGAGTCGGACCCGTGCCCGGTCTGCACCGACCCCGCGCGCGATCGCACCACCATTCTGGTGGTCGAGTCGCCGACGACCGTATGGAGCGTCGAGGACACCGGCGAGTTCCGCGGGCTCTATCACGTGCTCTTGGGCCATCTTTCACCTCTGCATGGAGTTGGCCCCGAGGATCTGACGATCGACGCCCTGGTGCACCGGGTGGCAACGGCCGATCCTGCAGTGGAGGAGATCATCCTCGCCACCGATCCCACCGTCGAGGGCGAAACCACCGCGCTGTACATCCAGCGGCAGCTGACGGGCTCCTCAGCTCGCTTGACGCGTCCGGCTCTCGGCATCCCCATTGGTGGCGAGCTCGGCGCAGTGGATCAGGTCACGCTGTCCCAGGCGCTCTCTCTCCGGAGAAGCCTCAAGGAGTGACCAGGTCGGCCCAAACTCCGCTCATACTGCTGCTTGCGGCCACTCCGACGGCGTGTTACGGTGGCCGACGGAGGACTGTCAGGAGTGGCTCAAAGGATCGAGTTTGACTGGGTCGTCGTCCGCATCAACACGTTCCGCAAGGTGGTGGTCGTGGCTGGCATCGCGCTGGCAGCCGCAGCTCTGCTGGCGGTGGCGTTCTACCTGCTCGACCAGCCGCCCCAGGTGCAGGCGCGCAAGGCTATCGAGAGGGCGGCTGCGGTACGGGAGCAGATCTCGCGTCAGGATGTGCCCGACAGCTGGCAGAGCGAGCTCGAGCAAGCCGATACGCAGCTGGAGGCCGCGCGGACCGCGTACGTCGGCCAACAGTGGGAGACGGCGATCGAGCAGGCAGAGCTGGCTCGACAACGCCTTGAGCTGTTCCTCGGTGCTGGCGAAACCCAGGTGGTGGGTGCCGGCCAAATTCTGAGCTTCGACGGCCGGGTCACAGTGCAGCGCGGAGGATCCTCCGAGTGGAGCTCTGCGCACAGACGGATGCCGCTGTACAACGGCGACTTCATCAAGACCGGTCCTGACGGCTCTGCCGAGATCATCTTCGCGGATGGCACCGTGTATCGGGTGGCGTCGGACTCTCTTCTGGAGATCCATCAACGAGCGCCGCGGCCAGATGCCAACCATGATGTCAAGATGGTGACCGGTCGAGTCAACGTCCTGACCTCCGCCTCGCCATCGACGGTGGCCACCGACCAGGCCCAGACACACGTCAAAGAGGACAGTCGGGTCGCCGTGGACGTCACCGGTGAAGGCGGCCAGACCACTGTCGCGGCCTACTCGGGCGGCGCTCGTGTGTCCAACAGAGCCGGCCAGACGGTATCGCTCCAGTCGAGGGAGCACGTCACCACCACCCCGGAGGGTGGGCTGTCGGAGAAGCTCCCGATCCCCGGCCCGCCGCACCTCCTCGCTCCACGTCCGAATGCGGTCTTTCCGATCGCCGATCAGAGGATCGTCGAGCTCAGCTGGCGGCCTCGGGGAGTGGCCAGCGGCTTTCATCTGCAGGTGAGCCGGTCGAAGCTCTTTCGGCCAGCTCAGCTCGAGATCAACGATGTCCCTCGGGACAAGCCGTCCGCGCGTCTTCAGCTTCGCCATGCCGGCCTCTACTACTGGCGAGTCGCCAGTCTGAACGAGCGCAACATACCGTCTGAGTGGAGCATGGTACGGCGATTCCAGGTGACGGACCCCGGTGGTCGCGTCGCCGCAGACGACACGACACCGCCACGGCTCGAGGTGCAGCCGGCCCAGCAGCTCGGCCAGATGTTCATCGTGGAGGGCACCAGCGAGCCGGGCGCCGAGGTCACTATCAACGGCGAGTCGGTCGAGCTGGATGGGGACGGCACGTTCCGCAAGGCCGTCGAGGTCACCCGCGAAGGTGTGAGCGAGCTCGTGGTGATCGCCACCGATGCCGCTGGCAACCAGACGAAACGAACCCAGCGTGTGTTCGTGGAGGTTTTCTAGATGGAGGTCTTGTAGATGGCATTCGGCAGCATCATGTCCCTTTTCTCCAACGATCTCGCGATCGACCTTGGCACAGCTACGACACTCGTGTTCGTTCGCGGGAAAGGGATCGTGGTGGCCGAACCGTCGATCGTCGCCGTCAACGCGGTCACCAACCGCGTCGAAGCGGTTGGGGTCAAGGCGAAGGAGATGCTCGGCAAGACGCCGTCGAACATCCATGCGATCCGACCAATGAAGGACGGCGTCATCGCAGACTTCGAAGTGACCGAGAAGATGCTCGATTACTTCATCAAGAAGGCGCACGGTCGTTCCTTCCTGGTTCGCCCCCGGATCGTGATCTCGGTCCCATGCGAGATCACACAGGTGGAGAAGCGCGCGGTCAAGGACACCGCGCTGAAGGCCGGCGCGAGTGAGGTGTTCCTGATCGAGCAGGCAATGGCGGCTGCGATCGGTGCTGGGCTACCGATCACCGAACCATCGGGGAACATGATTGTTGACATCGGTGGTGGCACCTCCGACGTCGCTGTCATCTCACTGGCCGGTGTGGTCGATGCCCGCTCCGTACGGGTGGCTGGCAACGAGATGGACGAAGCGATCGTGCAGTACATCAAGAAGAAGTACAACCTCCTCGTCGGCGAGCGAACCGCCGAGCAGATCAAGATCGAGATCGGCTCCGCCTATCCGCTCGATGAGGCGATGAGCATGGAGATCAAAGGGCGCGATCTGGTCGAAGGCGTACCGAAACACCTCGAGGTCACCGACGAAGAGATCCGGGAGGCGCTCGCCGAGACCGTGACATCGATCGTCGAAGCGGTACGCTCCGCGCTTGAGCGAACGCCGCCCGAGCTGTCCGCCGATATCATGGACAAGGGGATCATCCTCGCCGGCGGCGGCTCTCTGCTCAAGAACCTCGACAAGCGGCTGCGCGAGGAGACCGGTCTTCCCGTCGCCCACAGCGAGGAACCGGGCTCCGCAGTCGTCCGGGGAACCGGGATGATGCTGACGAACATCGATCTACTGCGGAAGATCGCCATCGACTGACGACTGTGTCCACACGAAGGCCACCGTTCCTGCGGATCGCCATCGTCTGGCTCTCACTCGAGCTGATCGCCGCAGCCCAAGTTCGCGACGGCGAGCAGCGTCTGCTGACCACCTGGCTTACAGCACCGGTTCGTCCCCTCCGCATCGCAGCGAGCAGCCTCGCCACCACGTTCGGGGATCTCCGCGCCGGTCTCGGCAACATCGTCGAGCTCGTCCGGCTCAACCGTACGTTGCGCACCGAGCGCGACGAAGCGCTCGCACGGATCCACATCTTGCGCAACGATCTCCGCACACTCAGGGCTGCGCAGCAAAGCTCCGTGAGCGTCCCTGCCCTTGCTGGCGAGGCAGTCGCAGCCCGGTGTCTGTACCGCGATCTGAGCCGGGGTCTGCTCGAGATCAGCGTTGGCACTGAGCATGGGATCCGACCGAGCGTCCCCGTTGTCGCCGCGGAGGGTATCGTCGGCCGGGTTCACCGTGTCAGCCGGACCACGAGCTGGGTGCAGTTGATCACCCACCCGTCGGCGGCGGTCGCGGTTCGCACCGCTGACGGTCGAGCGGAAGGGCTCGCCAGCGGGCTCGGGGCCGGACGTCTGCAGCTAGAGTACATCCCTCAACGCGTGCCGCTCCACCGCGGCGTTGGCCTCGAGACCACCGGGCACGAAGGGATCTTCCCTCCGGGCCTACCGGTCGCCACGGTCTACTCCGTCACTGACACCGGCGATCCCTTTCTGGCGGTGACAGCGGTTCCAACGGTGCAGCTGAACGCCGTTGAGGTCGTCCTCGTGATCCGTTCCTGGCCTGAGGAGCCCGGAGACCCACGATGATCGTTGTCGGCGGCCTGATTGTCACGTACCTGGTCCAGGGGTTGTTTGGCATCCCCGGCTCGCCGGCGTGGCTCGTGGACCTGATGCTGCCGGTACCATGGCTGCTTGCTCCGGTGCTCCTCGGACGCCGTGTCTCGGTGTTCGGCCTTGGCCTCGCCCTCGGTCTCGCATGGGATCTGGTAACCGGCTCGATTGTCGGACCCGGCGCAATCGCCTGGAGCGCTGCAGGTCTCGCAGTAGATCGATCGAGCCAGGTCATTGCCGACCGCTCCGTGCTCGCGTGGGGCGCCTTCGGCATGGTGTGTGCCGCGCTGGCGATCATGCTCCGACAGGTCGCCCTTCTCCCGCTCGGTGAGGACGGTGGCTGGGGCTGGTACCGCCTCGCTCGATCCGTCGTCCTGACCGGCGTACTGTCTGCAGCTGTCGGCTGGATGATCCAGCTCGATCTGATCGCGCGATGGAAGCTGTATCAACGGAGAAAGCTCCGCTGAGATGAAGATTCGTGACGACCTCCGCCCGCTCAAGCAGAGAACGGTCGTGCTGCTGGCCGTGGTTGGGGTCGCCATCGCAGTGCTCGAGGCCCGCCTCTTCCAGCTCCAGGTGGTCCACGGCCCCCACTGGCGAGCACGTGCTGAGAACAATCGATTGCGTCAGATCCCGGAGACCCCGCTGCGCGGTCGGATATTCGACCGTACTGGAACGCTCCTCGCGGATAACGTGCCGACGTTCGAGCTCTTGCTCTTCCCCGACGAGTCGCCGGACCTTCACAGCACCGTCCAGTTCCTGGCCGACGCGGGCGTCGCCGAGCTCGACCTCCTAAAGGAGCGCCTCGCCCAGCAGCCAGCGCTGCCGGACGCGCCAGTCCGACTGGCCGACGACCTGACCTGGAGCCAGGTTGCACACATCAGAGCGCACCGGCTCGAGCACCCGGAGCTGACGGTGGTGAGCTCGTTCCGACGCAGCTACCCTTACGGGCCCTTGTGTGCGCACGCTGTTGGCTACCTCCGCCGGCCGAGACGGGACGAGCGTGCCGCCAAGGATGGTCAGCACCTGGTTGGAGCCGTGGGGGCCGAGGACCGCTACGACGACCGCTTGGCCGGCACGGCTGGCCAGCGTCGGATCGCCGTGGACGCGACCGGACGCCAGCTGGGGCTCCTGGAGCTGGTCCCGAGCCTCCCAGGCCAGGATCTTACGATCACTCTCGATCTGCGGCTCCAACGGGTCGCTGCCGAGGCCCTCGGCGACGAGGCCGGAGCTGTGGTCGGCATCGAACCCTCAACCGGGGCGGTCCGAGTGCTCTACGCCGCCCCTTCGTTCGATCCGAACCTGTTCGCAGGCCAGCTCAGCTCATCTGCCTGGGCAGCAATCCGGGACGATCCGCACCACCCGCTCCAGAACCGGTGTCTGCAAGGCCTGTACCCTCCCGGCTCTACTATCAAGCCGTTCTTGCTGCTCGCAGCGCTCGAGGAGGGTGTCATCCCCTCCGGATGGAGCGTGGTCTGCAACGGACGGTTCACGCTGTTCGGCCACACCTTCCACTGCTGGCGCCGCTCCGGGCACGGACGCGTCGGTCCTCGCGAGTCTCTGGAGGTCTCGTGCGATGTGTTCTACTACCGGCTGGGACAACGGCTCGGCATCGGTCGGATCGCCGCATGGATGCGTTCGTTCGGTTTCGGTAGCCGGTCCGGGCTCGGGCTGAAGTTCGAGGCGGAAGGTCTGGTCGGTACCCCAGAGTGGAGCGAACGGGTTCGTCAACAGCCCTGGTACGCCGGTTCGACTGTCATCATGTCGATCGGGCAAGGACCGTTTCTGGCGACCCCATTGCAGGTTGCCCAGGCGTTCGCCACGCTCGTTAACGGTGGTCAGCGGGTGACACCCAAGCTGCTCGAAGCTGCCGGAGAGCCGTCCGAGCAGATCCAGCTGAGCCCGGAGGCACTGGCGATTGTGCGTGACGGACTCGAGCAGGTGGTGCACGGCCGCCACGGCACCGCACCGGCGCTCCAATCCGTCGACGGAGCTGGCAAGACCGGCACCGCCCAGGTTGTTCGCCTGCGTGACGATGTGGAGATGGAAAGCCTGGCAAAGGAGCTCCAACACCACGCGTGGTTCGTGGGCTTCGCACCTCGCGACGACCCGAAGCTGATCGTGTCGGTCCTCGTCGAGCACGGGGGCAGCGGAGGATCGGTTGCCGCGCCAGTGGCGGCCAAAGTGCTCGACGCAGCAGTGCGTCGGCGGGGGATCGAATGAGCTCGCGGCTCGACCCGTGGCTGCTGCTCGCGGTGCTCGCGATTCTCGGCGCGTCGTTGCTGACACTGTCATCTCTGGGAGATGCCGTCGGCAGCGGAGTCTTCACCAGGCAGCTCGTCTGGGGTGGTCTCGGGCTGGCCGCACTCCTCGTGACTGCCTCCATTCACTGGTCGCTCGTCGATCGTCTGGCTCCGTGGGCCTACGCCGCAGCGGTCATCGCTCTGCTGGCTGTCCTGTTCTTCGGTGAGGTGCGAGGTGGGACCCGAGGCTGGTTTGCCTTCGGCCCATTCACACTCCAGCCAAGCGAGTTCGCCCGGCTCGCCACCGCGTTGATGCTGGCGGCCGTGCTCGGACGAACCGAAGGCGCCTGGCTCGGCGCACGCCAGGCGCTCATCGCGGTCACCGTGGTGGCTGTACCGGTCGGGCTGATCCTTCTCCAGCCGGACTTGGGGATTGTGCTGACCTACTCCCCGGTCCTTTTGGCCGCTTTGTGGGTCTGCGGGCTGCGCCCTCCGGTGTGGTGGGCGTTGGTTGTTGTTGCGGTCTTGGCGGTGGGCGCAGCCTGGCAGTGGGGGCTTCAGGACTACCAGAAGGAGCGCGTGCTCACCGTACTCAACCCAGACCGTGATCCGTACGGCGCCGGGTACCAGGCTCGACAGTCCAAGATCGCGGTCGGCTCGGGAGGCCTTCTCGGCCAGGGGGTTGGACGAGGGAGTCAGTCGCAGCTCCGGTTCCTGCCAGCGCAGCACACCGACTTCGTGTTCGCGGTCTGGTCCGAGGCAACCGGCTTCGTTGGAGCTACAGGTCTGCTCGGCGCGTACGTACTGCTGTTCTGGAGATTGCTCCGCATCACATTGGCCACCAGAGATCGCAGCAACCTGCTCCTCGCTGCCATGGTCACGGCGTGGATCGCGTTTCAGGTGGTCGTCAATCTCGGGGTCGTCGTTGCCTGGCTACCGACAACTGGCATCACACTGCCGTTGTTCAGCTACGGCGGCTCCTCGATCCTGGTAACCTGTATCGGCATCGGGCTGGTCCAAGGAATTTGGAGTCAGCGACTGGTGAACCGATGACCTCCGACGCTCTCTACCTGGCAGTGGACCCGTTCGAGACGCGCACAGCGCTGCGCTCGAACGGGCGTCTGGTGGTGTACCGGGCAGAACGCCATCGTGCGTCCTCAGTGGTTGGCAATGTGTACAGGGGCCGGGTCAGCCGCGTGCTACCCGGGATGCAGGCAGCCTTCGTCGACGTTGGACTTGCGCGCGACGCGTTTCTGTACGTTCGTGAGGCCGACGCTCCGCAGGAGGAGCTCGCAGAGCTGTTCGGCGAAGGCGAGACCCCGCGTCCGCCGACCGACGCCTCCACCGAGATCGGCGATCTCCTCCGTGAGGGACAGGAGCTTCTCGTCCAGGTCGTCAAGGACGGCTACGGCACGAAGGGGGCGCGCCTGACGACCCATATCACCCTGCCCGGCCGGAGCCTGGTGTTTCTCCCCACCATCAACCAGCGCGGCATCTCCCGCCGAATCGAGGACGAGCAGGAGCGCTCACGGCTGCGATCGATCCTGTCAGAGCTCGGCGAGCCTGGAGGATGGATCGTACGCACTGCGGGAGTGGACCTCCGCACCGAGGACTTCGAACGTGAGCGCTCGTACCTCCTGCAGCTCTGGAACCGGATTGTGGTTCAGTCCGAGCGCGTCAGCGCACCGCGCCTCGTCCATGCTGAGCTCACCCCGGTTCTGCGAACCGTCCGCGATCTTTTCGCGCGCAATGTCCACGAGTGCTGGGTCGACGACGCCGATGTGTACCGCGACATCGCCTCGTTCCTCGAGCAGTTCGACTCGACGCTGGTTCCTCGGCTCCGCCTCCTCCGCCGTTCGACGGATCTGATGGCCGCATTCGGCATCGACCGCGAGCTGGAGAAGGCGTTGCGTCCGCGAGTCTGGCTCAAGCACGGCAGCTACCTGGTGATCAACCAGACCGAGGCGCTGGTGGCGATCGACGTCAATACCGGCAAGTACACAGGATCCCAGTCTCTCGAGGACACGGTTTTCCGCACGAACCTGGAGGCAATCCACGAGATCGTGAGGCAGCTCCGGCTGCGCGACCTCGGGGGGATCATCGTCATCGACTTCATTGACATGACCGAGCCCGCGCACCGTGAAGCCGTGTACTCCGCACTCGCCGAAGAGCTGCGCTCGGATCCCGCCCGCTCACAGCTCATGCCGATGAGCGACATCGGACTGATCCAGCTCACCCGCAAGCGAACGCGGGCCAGTCTCGAGAGGACCCTTGAGCAAGACTGTCCGTACTGCCAGGGATCCGGACGGATCAAGGCCATCGCCACCCTCTGCCTGGAGATCCGCCGTGCCGTCTTGGCCGTGGCGCGACGAGAGGGCACTGGATGCGTCACGGTCGAGGTCCATCCAGAGATCCACGAGCAGCTCACCACGACCCACCGGCCGATCCTCGACGAGCTCGAACAGCACCACGGGATCCAGGTGACCACTCGACCCAACCGTGAGCTGCACCACGAGCAGTACGAGATTCTGTCGTAGCGGAGCGCGCGAACGCACGTCGGGCGGCAGCTGCCGCTCGCGGCGCAAAGCTCCGCACGTGGCAGACGGCGTGTCAGCGTTTGTGCGCGCCGGTGATCATACGGTCCAGGAGTTGCGACTCGATGGGGGGCGCAGTCCGCAGTGGAGACATCGAGGCGTGCGCAACCAGTGGGGTTTCAGACCAACCCGATGGTCAGGGCTCCCGAGATCCGGGGCCGGGTGCCGGCTTCCGGGGCAGGGGCCGGGGCCACTACCGGCGCCGGGCCTCCCCGGCGCAGCCGCGGAGGGCGGCTGGGGGAAACGAAGCCGGACAGATCCGCTCAGTGGCTCGTGATCCCGGCCTGCTTCGGAGCGCCAGCCTTCACCCCTGTGACATGGACTCGAGAAAGTCCCGGTTGGTCTCCGTCTTGGTGAGACGATCCAGGAGTAGCTCCATCGCCTCGACCGTCGAGGACGACGACAGCACCTTTCGCAGCACCCAGATCCGGCGCAGCTCCCACTCGTCGATCAGGAGTTCCTCCTTGCGGGTGCCCGAGCGGTGGATATCGATTGCTGGGAACACCCGCTTCTCCACCAGCTTGCGATCGAGGTGGACCTCCAGGTTACCGGTCCCCTTGAACTCCTCGAAGATCACATCGTCCATCCTCGACCCCGTGTCGATCAACGCCGTACCGATGATCGTCAGGCTGCCACCCTCCTCGATGTTTCGCGCAGCACCGAAGAACCGTTTCGGCTTCTGCAGGGCGTTGGAGTCCACGCCACCGGACAGGACCTTTCCCGAAGGCGGGACAACGGTGTTGTACGCCCGCGCGAGACGGGTGATGGAGTCGAGCAGAATGACCACGTCTCGCTGGTGCTCCACGAGCCGTTTCGCCTTCTCGATGACCATCTCCGCCACCTGGACGTGGCGCGTCGCAGGCTCGTCGAAGGTGGACGAGATCACCTCGCCCTGGACGGAGCGCTGCATATCGGTGACCTCCTCGGGCCGCTCGTCGATCAGCAGTACGATCAGGGTGGTGTCTGGGTGGTTCTGGGTCACCGCGTTGGCAATCGCCTGCAGCATCATGGTCTTTCCGGTGCGCGGCGGCGCCACGAGGAGGCCACGCTGGCCCTTGCCGATCGGCGTCAACAGGTCCATGACGCGGGCCGTCAGGTTGTCGTCCATCTCCAGCTGGATGCGCTCGTCTGGGTACAGCGGCGTCAGGTTATCGAAGTGGACCTTCTCGATCGCCACCTCGGGCGGCTCGAAGTTGATCGCCTCGACCTTGATCAGAGCGAAGTACCGCTCACCCTCCTTCGGCGGTCGGATCTGGCCCGAGACCGCGTCGCCAGTGCGCAGGTTGAACCGTCGAATCTGCGAAGGCGAGACGTAGATATCATCAGGTCCCGGCAGGTAGTTGTACTCCGGGGCTCGCAGAAAACCGAACCCCTCCGGAAGGACCTCGAGCACCCCCTCGCCGAAGATCAGGCCCTCCTGCTCTGTCTGGCGCTGGAGGATCCGGAAGATCAGATCCTGGCGGCGCATCCCGCTCGGGTTCTCGACCCCGAGCCGGTTCGCGACATCGGTGAGCTGACTGATCGAGATGTCCTTCATCTTCTTGAGGTCGAGGCGATCGCCATCAGCTGCGGAGACCTGGGCCTCGTACTGCTCGATCTCCTCGTCGAGATCGAGAGGGATCACAACCGGCTCCTGGTCGTTGTTTGTCTTCTTCTTGCGTCCCATGTCAGTCTCCTCGTCGGCGACATTTCCACTCGTCAAGTGCGGCCTCGAGCCCCGCCAGAACCTCGCGTCGTCCGGTCCCCGTTCGCACACTCACCACGACCGGCGGCCGTGGTAACGCGAGCTTCCGCTGCACCGTGTTTTGCATAGCGCGCTGGTGACCTCTTCCAACCTTGTCCGACTTGGTCAAGACCACCAGACGCTCTCGTTCAGAGGCAAGCACCAGCTCTTGAAGCTCCAGATCGAGCGGCGTCGGTCCGTGTCGGATATCCACGAGACAGAGCACGGCAGCTAGACGGTTCTCACCGCTGAGGTACGATCCCACCGCCGCGCCCCACTGTGCACGCAGGCTTTCATTCACCTTGGCGTAGCCGTAACCGGGCAGATCCACCAGGAAGAAGCTCCTGTTCACCTCGTAGAAGTTCAGCGTTCGTGTCTTCCCCGGGGCCTTGGCGACCCTGGCGAGCTTCTGTCTCCACAGCCAGTTCAGCAGGCTGGACTTGCCGACGTTCGAACGCCCGGCCACTGCCACCTGAGGCCACGGCTCCGCCGGAATGTCACGCGCAGCCAGCGCCGAGCAACGGTACCGAACGTCACGAATCTCCACGGCATTAGTGCGCCACTGACGGAGCTCTGTCCATCGTGTCGGCACCACCGGCAGCCTTGGCCACACCACCCGCGACCGCACGGGTCAAAGCATGCTCCAACACAGTATCCATGTGGTCGATGCAACGAAACGTCATCCCCTCCCGGACTTCGGCGGGGATGTCGTCCATATCCTTCTCGTTCTCTTCAGGTAGGATCACCTCTCGGATCCCGAGCCTGTAGGCTGCAATGACCTTCTCTTTGATTCCGCCCACGGGCAGGACCCTCCCGCGCAAGGTGATCTCTCCGGTCATGGCAACATCCTGACGGACCGGGATCTTGGTGAACGCCGACACCAGCGCCGTTGCGAGTGCAGTTCCGGCGGACGGTCCATCCTTCGGAATGGCGCCCTCAGGCACGTGCACGTGGACATCGGTCTCGCCGAACATGGCCGGATCCAGCTCCAATGCCTCGGAGCGCGAACGAACGAACGACAGCGCCGCCTGCGCGGACTCCTGCATGACATCTCCGAGCTGACCTGTCAGCGTCACCTTGCCCTTGCCGGGCATCAGCGTCACCTCGGTATGCAGGATCTCACCCCCGGTCTGCGTCCAGGCCAGACCGGTGGCCAGGCCAACGGCCGGCTCCTCCTCAACCTGCTGCTTGCGGTACTTGG
Organism: uncultured Thermoanaerobaculia bacterium; assembly: GCA_964512045.1. Taxonomy (GTDB): domain Bacteria; phylum Acidobacteriota; class Thermoanaerobaculia; order Thermoanaerobaculales; family Sulfomarinibacteraceae; genus CAZEJK01. The sequence goes on along the minus strand of CAZEJK010000059.1, from coordinate 5,582 downwards.
GCCGGCCGAGCAGCTCGGCGACTGCCTCGGGCCCCACGAGGATCTCCTTGCCGTCCTCGCGCTCGGAACCCTCCTTGAGGATCCGGCGCACCACCTTCCGGCAGGTGGAAGCGATCTCTCGCTCCAGGTTGCGGACACCCGCCTCCCGGGTGTACTGCTCGATACAGCTGAGCACACCATCGTCGGTCCAGTGCACCGAGCGAGTCTGCAGACCGTGCTTCTCCAGCTGCTTCGGAATCAAGAAGTGCCGGGCGATCTCGAGCTTCTCCTGCGTCGTGTACCCGGAGAGGCGGATCTGCTCCATCCGGTCGAGCAGTGCTGGTGGGATCGTGTGGGTCACGTTGGCAGTGCAGATGAAGAACACACGCGACAGATCGTACTCCACATCCAGGTAGTGATCGTGGAAGACATGGTTCTGCTCGGGATCGAGAACCTCCAGCAACGCCGCCGCGGGGTCGCCACGGAAGTCGGTGGCCATCTTGTCCACCTCATCGAGCAGGAGCACCGGGTTGACCGTTCCTGCCTTCCGCATCATCTGCACGATCTGTCCGGGAAAGGCGCCGATGTAGGTGCGGCGATGGCCACGGATCTCCGCCTCATCGCGCACGCCGCCGAGAGAAAGGCGCACGAACTCGCGTCCGGTGGCGCGGGCGATCGACTTGGCGAGCGATGTCTTACCGACGCCCGGAGGCCCGACAAAGCACAGGATCGTGCCGCTCGGGGTCTCGGTCATCTGACGGACCGCAAGAAACTCCAGGATCCGCTCCTTCGGCTTCTCGAGACCGTAGTGGTCCTCATCGAGGACCTGCTCGGCGGCGGAGGTGTCGCGGATCTCCTCGGAGGACTTCTTCCACGGCACCGCCAGGAGCCACTCGACATAGTTTCTGGACACACCGGCTTCCGCGGAGACCGGCGGCATCCCCTCGAGCCGCTTGAGCTCGGTGAGCGCCTTGTCGCGAGCCTCCTCGCTCATCCCGGACTCCTCGACCCGGGTGCGCAGCTCCTCGAGCTCCTCGGTGTTGTCGTTTCGACCGAGCTCCTCGTTGATCGCCTTGATCTTCTCGGACAGGTAGTACTCCCTCTGTGCCTTCTCCATCTGCTTCTTGACACGGGAGTTGATCCGACGATCGATGTTCAGCTTCTCGATCTCGACATCGAGGAGATCGTTCAGCTTCTGCAGGCGCTCCAGCGGATGGATCAGCTCCAACAACGCCTGCTTCTCGGCGGTCGATACCATCAGGTGGGCCGCCAGTATATCCGCGAACTCGTTCGGGTTCTGGGTCTGTAACGACGCCAGAACCCCTTCGACCGAAAGATGATGGGAGAGCTTGGCGTACTCCTGAAACAGCTCCACCAGACCGTGCATGTAGCTCGCCACCGAGTCGCCAGATGCGCTCGGAGACTCGATCAGCTCCAGCTCGGCGGTCAAGCACTCATCCTCGGACACGACGTCGACGATACGCGCACGTTGCTGACCCTCAACCATCACCTTGATGTTGCCGGAGGCCAGCTGCAGGTGCTGCACCACGCGAGCCACAACACCGAGCTGATACACGTCATCCGCACCGGGTTGGTCGATCTTCGGATCGCGCTGCGTGGCCAGGAAGATCCGCTTGTCGTGACGGGCAAGCGCGTGCTCGAGCGCCACCACCGAGGGCTGCCGACCGACCACGAACGGCGCCATCATATGCGGGAAGACGACCATGTCGCGCAGCGGCACGATCGGAAGACTCAGAGTTTCAGTCGTTGATCTCATCATTCCCTTGTACAGCTTCGAAACGTCGCGAGCTACCCAACCTTCCGCATCGCTGTCAGCGGCGCCACTCGCCGCTCGACCACGTCACGGGAGATGACCAGCTCGTTGATGTCGGGAAGGGACGGCACCTGGAACATGATGTCCAGCATGAGCTCCTCGAGAATGATCCTCAGGCCGCGGGCCCCCACGTTCCGGCGGATCGCATCCTCGGCGATGGCGTGCAGTGCATCTTCGTTGAACGAAAGCTCAACACCTTCGAACGACAGCATCGTCTGATACTGCCTCACGAGACAGTTCTTCGGCTCGGTCAGGATCCGCACCAACGCCTCGTGGTCGAGCTCGTGCAGGGACGCCACCACCGGGATCCGGCCGACGAACTCGGGAATCATCCCATACCGGATCACGTCCTCGGGGTGCACCTGAGCCAGGAGATCGTCGTCTCGCTTCCGATCGCCCAGGTCCACTCCGAACCCCATCCGCTTTCGGTTGAGCCGGTTCGCGATGATCTCCTCGAGTCCCACAAAGGCGCCGCCGCAGATGAACAGGATGTTGGTCGTGTCGATCTGGAGAAACTCCTGATGTGGGTGCTTGCGTCCTCCGTGCGGAGGGACATTGGCGACCGTCCCCTCGAGGATCTTCAGTAACGCCTGCTGCACGCCTTCACCGGACACGTCCCGCGTGATCGACGGGTTGTCCGCCTTGCGCGCAACCTTGTCGATCTCGTCGATGAACACGATTCCGCGCTCGGCCCGCTCACGATCGCCATCTGCCGCCTGATACAGGCGCAGGAGGATGTTCTCCACGTCCTCGCCCACGTACCCCGCCTCGGTCAACGTGGTCGCGTCAACGATGGTGAACGGAACATCCAGCTCACGGGCAAGGGTCTGCGCCAGCAGCGTCTTGCCGGTGCCGGTGGGCCCGATCAGAAGGATGTTGGACTTGGCCAGCTCGACCTCAGAGCGGTTTCGGGCAGAGTGGTACTCAATCCGCCGGTAATGGTTGTACACCGCCACCGCCAGCTTCCGTTTCGCATCCTCCTGGCCGATCACATGGCTCTCCAGGAGCTTCTTGATCTCCTGGGGCTTCGGCAGCACCTTGCGGCGCGACTTTGCCTCCTGGGCGCGATCCTCCGCAATGATGTCGAGGCAAACCTCCACGCACTCGTTACAGATGTACACGGTAGGGCCGGCGATCAGCTTGCGGACCTCGTGCTGGCTCTTGCCGCAGAAGCTGCAACGGAGCAGGTCGCCATCACGATGCGTCATCGAACCCTCCGACCTCCATCATATCCACAAAATCCATCACAAATCCATACTATACCGTCTCCGGCGCAACTGCCCCCAGGACATCCACTATTCCCTCGCTGAGATGACCCGGTCGATCACGCCGTACTCCTTGGCAGGCTCGGCCTCCAGGATGAAATCCCGATCCGTGTCGCCATGCACCTTCTCCACTGACTGGCCGGTATGATGTGCCAGGATCTCGTTCAGCCGCGTCCGCAGCCGGAGCAGGTCCTTGGCATGAATATCGATATCCGAGGCCTGACCCTGCAGCCCGTACATCAAAGGTTGGTGCAGCATCACCCGGCTATGCGGCAGCGACATCCTCTTGCCACTGGCGCCGCCGGCCAGCAGGACCGCCGCCATGGAGGCTGCCTGGCCGATGCAGATCGTCGAGACATCGGGCTTCACATACTGCATGGTGTCGTAGATCGCGAGCCCCGCGCTGATCGATCCGCCCGGAGAGTTGATGTACAGGAAGATGTCCCGCTCCGGGTTCTCCGCTTCCAGAAACAGCATCTGTGCGATCACCAGAGACGCCACCTGGTCGTCGATCGCGCTTCCCAAGAAGACAACGTTGTCCTTCAGAAGCCGGGAGAAGATATCGTAGGCGCGCTCGCCGCGGCTCGTCTGCTCGACGACAACTGGCACCAACATCTCAGGCCTCCTCCTCGCCGGACCCGCGCGCGACCTCGACCAGCTCCCGTGCCGCTTCGTCGATCCTGGCCGCGTGGCGGATGGCATCGAGACGCCCCTCGGATGCCAGCTTGGCCTTGTACTCGGCCGGCGGCGTCCCTTCGCGGGCGGCCTCGGAACGGACGTACGCATCCACGGTCGCCTCCGGCACCGGCACATCCAGCCGCTCCGCCATCTGCTCGAGCACCAGGCGATCCAACGCCTTACGGCGCGCGGCCGGCTCGAGCTGGGCCGATACCTGCTGCCAGTCCACATCTGCCGTCCGGGGATCCTGCCCGGAGTAGGCGAGCTGCATGGCGTACCGCTCCAGGTCTGCTTGCAGCACGTTCTGCACGAGCGTTGGCGGCAGCTCGTTCGGGTCGAGCTTCTCGGTCAGATAGTCCAGGACCTCCCGTCGCCAACGGTCCTGCTGCTCCTGGTGCTTGCGATGCTCCACCGCCTCGCGGACGCGCTGGCGAAGATCCTCGAGGGTCTCCAGGCCTTCGATGTTCATCCCCTTGACCAGCTCGTCGTCAAGCGGAGGCAACACCTGGCGACGGAGGCTCTTCAGCTCGATCGTATACGAGGCGGTCACGCCCTGCAGCCGTTCCTCCGGCGTGTCCTCCGGAAACCGCCGCGTCACGGTCGCGCTCTCTCCGACTCGCAGACCCTGCAACGCCTCGTCCACCTCGGGGAACGGGGTCCCCTGACCAACCAGGACCGTCAGATCCTGCCATGAGGGCAGCTCCGGTGACTCCGAGGCGTCGTCCGACTCCTGTGAAGACTCATCGTCGGTCGCCGACGGCGCCTCGACCACCTCGCCGGTGAGATCGATCTCGGCGAGCACACCGTCCTCTGCAGCTTCGTCGGCGTCCATCGGCTCCCACTGGGCTTGCCGCTCGCGGATCTGCTCGATCTCCTGGCCGACCTCGGCGTCGGTCACCTCCACCGCCTCGTCGGAGAGCTCCGCGCCCTGCGGCTCCGGAAGGTCGAACACCGGTCGGACCTCGATCTCGCCGGAGAACCGAAACGAGCCGTCGTCGCTGAACTCGCCCTCGTTGACCTTCAGCTCGTCACTGATCGGCTGGAGGCTGTCGTCGGAAGCAAAGGTCTCACGCCACAGCTGTTCGATCAGAGCACGCTTGAGCTCCTCCTCGACCTCCTTGCGAAAGCGCTTCTCGACCACCTTCGGTGGCACCTTGCCCGGCCGAAAGCCCGGCAGCGAAACATTTTTGCCCACCTTGCGCGTAATCTTCTGGCGCTCCTTGGTCACTGTATCCGCCGAAACCTCCGCGGTCAGCTCGACGACATGATCGGGACGCCTGTTGATCTGGACTGTCATGGGTGAACTCCGGATGGTGCGAAAGGGGGGACTCGAACCCCCACGGGTGTCCCCACGAGATCCTAAGTCTCGCGCGTCTACCAGTTCCGCCACTTTCGCAGCGTTGCGGCAGCGGATGGGTGGTGAGCCGTGTAGGAATCGAACCTACAACCTAGGGATTAAGAGTCCCTTGCTCTGCCAATTGAGCTAACGGCCCACTCGCGACCGCTACTCTACACGAAGGCCTCGACGGTGACAACCCCACACATTCGCTCGCAGGCGGGTGACACCTCGCACACGGACGGTTGCATGCTCGCAGGAGCGACGCTACAACCCGGCCCCCGACAGCCGGATCCCGGCCATCCGGTCCCCGGCGGATGCTTCGAATTTTCGAAGATGCGGAGTCTTGCGCCGCCAACGCGGCCGCGGGCCGCAACCAAAGTGATGCTCCGAAGGCGCCGGTCCCGCGCCCGCGTAGCGGTTAGGTGTTAGGTATTGGGTATGAGCTCCCCCACCCACCCATCTGCCCATGCTGCAAGCGCCTCCACCA
>CAZEJK010000058.1:18554-24928 GCA_964512045.1 uncultured Thermoanaerobaculia bacterium | reverse complement strand
GAGCTAACTGCTAACGTCTAATACCTTAGAGCTACGCGGGCGCGGGACCGGCACCAGCGGAGCATCACTTTGGTTGCGGCCCGCGGCCGCGTTGGCGACTCAAAACTCCGTATCTTCGAAAACTCGAAGCATCCGCCGGGGACCGGATGGCCGGGATCCGGCTGCCGGGGCCGGGACCGGGGCCAGGACCGGAGCCGGCTGCGGCGTCGTCGCTCCTGCGGGTGAGATTGGGTCGGGGAGCGAACGGCCAACGTCCAACGCGGCCCGGGGCCGCGTCGTGCAATCAGGTGGTCTACGGCGCCGGCGGAGCACCTGCAGCGAGATCCACGCCGCGGTCACTGGTGTCGATGGCCTTTGGCTTGACGCCGCGCACGAAGAAGGCGTCGTTGGTGGCGTTGTCGACCACCGAAGCGTACGCGAACGCTCCGCCCCCGTTGGTGGTGCACAGGATCCTCAGGATCGCAGCAGAGAAATCGCCGCCGTTTGCTCCGGCGAACGCACCGTTGAGCTGGACCATCGAAAGTGGTGGAACCGTCACCCAGACCTGGTGGTACCGCTCCTCAAAGCTGTGATCGAACATCTCCAGGTGGTACGTGGACTCCACCTCCGTCGGATTGACCACCCCGACGTTGACCCTGTACCGGCCATCCGGAGTGTGTCGCATCGCATAGATCCGTTGATGCTCCAGCGGATCCCACGGGGTGGTGTCCCCGGACATGTCCCGGTGGGGGATGCCCTCGATCATCTGACCGTAGCTTTCCGAGCCGTCTTCAGAGATCGAGTAGACCCGGGCCCAGACCTGAACATCGACGGGCGAGACATAGCGAATTGCCCCGAGCCATGGATCCTTGGGCTTGAGGTAGTAGTCGACGACGTCCTCCACGAAGTAGACGTTCTGACCCATGTGGGTGGGGACGACGAGCGGCTCCACGTCGGTGTTGTCGCGGTCCGCGGGGTAGAAGTAGATTTGGATCTCGGACACGGGGGTGAGCTCGGCGCTCGTGGCGATCCAGAGGTCGGTGCGCCAGATGGCGCCCTGCTGTCCCGGGGCGCGCACAGCGGCGAGGATCCAACCGTCCCGGTGGGCGGTCTGGTTGAGCTGAGCGTCAGCAGGGGCGCCCGAGAGCAGGGCGACGATAGCAGCCAACGCAGCCAGGGAAGCTGAAGCTCGCATCACGGTTCCTCCTTTTTCCAGCTCCAGAATAGCTCACACGCGGGGCTGAGAGTGAGCGCGCGGTGCCGCAGTTTTCGAACCTCGAGATCACTGTCCGAGTGCGGCGCCAGCAAGCTCCCACGCAGCGGTCTCCACGCTTTCGAACCCCTCTCCCTGAGGGATGAGGTAGCGTGGCTCGAACATGAGCGTGCCGCCTGCAAAATGTGCTGGTAGCGGGACAACCTCCAGCCCGTGCCGGTCACACAGGGCCAGAGCGCGTCGCATGTGAAAGGCCGAGGTAATCAGCCCGAGACGTCGCCAACCCGCGCGGCCGGTCATCGGTGCGAGTGCTGCGATCTCCTCTGAGGTCGTCCGCGGTCCGCGGAGCCGGATGATCGCTTCCGGAGGAACGGCGAGCTGCTGCCACAGCTCTGCTGTGCGCTCCGGGTAGTCGAGAATCATGGAGCCCCGTGTCCGCACGGGTCCGGAGGCGACCAAGAGCTCGGTGATTCCGGCGTGGTACAGACGCGCCGCGAGCACGGCTCGCGCGCCGGACGCCCCCAACGACACTGTGTCGCTGGGCTCGTGGTAGCTGACGCCGCCGCCGAGGACGACGACCGCGTCCAGCGCGTCCTGCGCAAACGGGTTGATCGCGACGAACGGGGCCTCGAGACGGTTGAGGAGCCGCTGGCCGACCCACACGTTTCCGGCGATTCCGAATGCGATCCAGAGCCCCACAACGATCGCCGCCGGCCGGCGGTGACCGGACTCGGCCAGAGTCCAGCCGAACGCTGCCAACGCGATCCACACGAGCCCGGTCGGCATGATGAGCGTTCCCAGGAGCTTGCGGATCTGATATGGCTCGGGGGCAGTGACCGCAGCCAGGGCACAGAGAGCAAGAGGGACCATCGCAGCGAGCGCCAGTCGCCGTCGTGGCCAGCGCGACCGCATGGCGAGCACCGCGCGCGCGACGAGGACGGCTGCAACGAGGGCAAGCACAGACAGCATTGCTACGTGGCCCGGGTACGCGTCAGACGGGCCAGATAGCTTTCCGATCCTGCGCGTACCAGGACCTCGGTGTCCCATCCAGCGGCGCCAGCGAGGATCGCGAGCGTCTCGTCATCGACGAAGAGCCACGGGTACTCCGAGCCATGCATCGATCCGTAGTGCAGCTGGAAGGCAACCTCGCCAGGATACTCTGCGTCCTCCTGGTCGGTGTCCCCGAGGAGATGACGGACATCCGCAGAGTCGCACAGGAGCTGTCCTCCGGGCGCTACGAGCGTATCGAGTCGTTCCAGGAGCCTCCCGAGCCCTGCCAGATCGCCGACGACACCGATGCCGTGCATCAGCATCAGGACAGTATCGAAACGGCGGCTTGGATGCAGCGTCCAGAGGTCACCGTGCTCAGCGCCCCGGACTCCCCGCTGGCGCATGATCTCGACGGCTTCAGGACAGACATCCAGCGCGACGACCTCGTGACCGCGAAGCTCCAGCTCCCGCGCGTGCCGTCCCGCGCCGGCGCCGAGGTCCAACACTCGGCCGCGACACCAGCTGAGTGCCGCCTCTTCGAGAGGCGGCAACGGAGCTTTCTCCGGCCGGTAGTACTCACGGACCGGCATCTCCTCATCCTCCCACAGGTCGCTCGAAACCAGCACAGTGGCGTTCACGGCGCCTCGATGGTACGCCATCAGCGCTGCGGCGAGTGGTGACCAGGCGGTTCGCAGGGACGCTGAGTCCTCATGCATCGCTTCGTTCCTTTCTCCATCGACCGTTTACACTACACCAGGTTGCAGGGGAGGTGGAGCAGGTGCGCGTGCTACTGACAACACTCGGGTGCAAGCTGAACCTCGCCGAGTCGGAGAGCGTGGCTCGCCAGCTGGTGTCGGCCGGTCACACGGTGGTGTCGGATCTCGAGTCTGCCGACCTTCAGGTTGTCAATAGCTGCACTGTGACACACGTTGCGGCCCGTGACACGCGCAAGGCGGTCCGCCGCGGACGACGCGCCGGCGTGCCGACCGTCGTTGCGGGCTGCTGGGTGGACGGCGACCCGCGGGCTGCGGAGGAGATCGGCGCCGAGCTGGTGGTACCGAACCACCTCAAGGCGGAGCTGCCGGCATTGATCGAGAGCACCTTCGGTGCGGCTGCGAGCACCGGAGGGACGCCGTGCGGGCCGATGCCGCTCGGGCACACCCGGGCCATGGTCAAGGTCGACGACGGATGCTCCATGGGATGCGCGTTCTGCATCATCCCGCACGTTCGGGGTCCCCAGCGGAGCCGTCCGCTGCAGGAGGTGCTGGACGAGGTCGCGCTGCTGGTAGCAGCCGGCGTACCGGAGGTGGTGCTGACCGGGGTGCAGATCTCCTCGTGGCGCGAAGGACCGCTGCGGCTTGTCGACCTCGTCCGTGAGGTCCTTTCGTCCACCGGAGCTCGAAGGCTCCGGCTTTCTTCGCTGGCGCCGTGGCGGTTCGACGAGCGACTGCTGGAGCTGTGGTCGGACGGGCGTGTGTGCCGGCATGTCCATCTGTCGTTGCAGAGCGGCTGTGACGCGACCTTGCAGCGGATGCGCCGTCCGTACACGGTCGGCGAGTACGCAGAGCTGGTTGCTCGGATCCGGCGAGCGATCCCGGGCGTTGCGATCACCAGCGATGTGATCGTCGGGTTTCCCGGAGAGACAGAGGAGGACTTTGACGAGAGCCTGCAACGAGTGCGCGAGCTCGAGCTGGCGAAGGTGCACGTCTTCCGGTTCTCGCCGCGTCCCGGGACGGAGGCTGCGTCGCTCGAGGGAGCGGTTGGTTCGCAGACCATCGCTCGGCGGATGGGGCAGATGCTCGAGATCGCTGCGGACAACGAACGCCGTTTCCACGAGCGGCTGGTTGGCTCGACGGTCGAGGTCCTGTGGGAGGAGCGGCGCAATGGTATGTGGCGTGGCCTCACCGATACCTACATCCGCGTTCTGAGGGCCGTTGGCACGGACGATCTGCGCGGTTCGACGAGCCTCGTTTACATCGTCGACACCTCCGAGGAGGGCCTGATCGCTGTCTGACATGGGCGTGCTCGGCTCGGTGAGCAGCTCGAGCGAGTGCCCGTATCCCACGACTGCGACGGGTGCGCAGCCGCTACTCCTTGCGGGTGGGTAGCAGCTTGCCGTATCCTGCGCCGAGGTTGAAGTACGGCTGGGAGATGACGCACACCCCACCATCGGAGAGGGTCGAGCACATGTCGCTCGACGGTGTCCCCGGACCGACGTGGGTTCCCTCCGGGATCGAGACGTTGTGATCGACGATCGTGCGGTGCACGCTGGCGCCGCGGCCGATGCTCACGCCATCCATCAGGATCGAGTCCGAGACGTGGGCGTAGGAGCTGACGCGGACGCCCGGAGAGACGACCGACCGCTCGACGTGACCGCCTGCGAGGATCACCCCCGGGGAGAGAAGCGAGTCGATTGCCGTGCCGATCCGACCATCGTCCCAGTTGAACACCATCTTGGCCGGTGGCATCTGCGGCCAGTGGGTCCGGATCGGCCACTCGCGGTTGTACAGGTTCAGGTGCGGGTCCACCTGGATCAGGTCCATGTTGGCCTCGAACAGGGCGTCGACGGTTCCGATGTCCCGCCAGTAGGTCGTGCTCTTGCGGTTCTCGTCCACGAACGGGTAGGCGTACACGCGGGCGCCCTGATTCACCAGGTGAGGGATCACGTCACGGCCGAGATCGTGATGACTGGTCGTCACGTTGGCGTCGTGACGCAGGTTCCTCTCGAGGCACCGCAGACTGAAGAAGTAGACGCCGATCGAGCACAGCGAGACGGTGTCATCCCCGGGCACTGGCGCCGGATCGTCGGGCTTCTCGGTGAACGACACGACCCGCATCTGGGAGTCCACGGTCAACACTCCGAAGCGGTGGGCCTCGGCCCGGGGAACCTCGAAGCAGGCGATTGTCGCCTCGGCGTTCAGCTCCCGGTGGAAGCCGATCATCTTGCGGTAGTCCATCGTGTAGATGTGATCGCCGGAGAGGACCAGCAGCCCGTCGCCGTCCAGCTCGTGGATGAGGTCGAGGTTCTTGAAGATGGAGTCGGCCGTGCCGTCGTACCACTCGCGTCCCGACAGCTGCTGGGGTGGTCTGGTCTCGATGAACTCGCCGAGCTCGGTGCGGAACATCGGTGACCAGCCTTGACGGATGTGTCGTTCCAACGAGGTGGAGGCGAACTGGGTGAGCAGGTAGATCTGGCGAATGCCGGAGTTCAGGCAGTTGGACAGGGTGAAGTCGATGATCCGGTACATGCCGCCGAACCGGAGTGCCGGCTTGGCCTGCCAGCGGCTGAGCGGATAGAGCCGTTGGCCTCGGCCACCAGCAAGGATCATGGCCGTCAGCTGTGACGTCACATCGACAATGTAAGTTGGATGCCGCCATCTCGCCAATACGCGCGCCGATTGCGACCACGAGAGGCAACAGAAACGAGCTGGCAGAGACTGGGCTCCCGTCGGCCTCGGTGCCATGGCGGTTGACTGCGCGTGACGGCAGCGAAGATTCAGCTACACTCCACGCGTCATGGTTGCCGAAGAGCGTCACGTGGCGAGCGGCTGTCCGTTCTGCGCGATCGCGGCCGGCTCGCAGCCTGCGGACGTGGTCTGGGAGAGCCCTGAGCTGATAGCGTTTCTCGATAGCCGGCCGCTGGCCAGGGGGCACTGTTTGGTGGCGCCGCGGGCCCATGTGTCGACTTTCCTGGATCTTCCGGAGCAGCTGGCAGGCCCGCTTCTGGAGGCGGTGCGTGCTCTTGCCCATGCAGTTGAAGGTGCGTTGGCGGTGGACGGATCGCTCGTGGCGATCAACGTCAAGGTCTCGCAGAGCGTGCCGCACCTGCATGTGCACGTAGTGCCGAGGAGACGCGGCGACTGGCTACTTCTGCGGCTGGTGCTGCGTCGCAGGGTCTACCGAGACGTAGCAGATCGTCGTTCTGTGGCTGCGGCATTGGCTGCCCGGCTTGCGCAGTAGTGGCGGGGCTGCCGCGTGCTGCGTGCTTCGGTTGTGGACACCGTCGGGTTAACGGCCAGTTCGCCTCCGAGTCAATCCGGAGTCCAGGGCTCCAAAGTTCCGGGTCCGGCAGCCGGCGGCCGGGGCGGGGGCCATGGACCGGGTCCGGAGCCGGGCGACCTCGTTTGGTGTTTCGTGAGCAGAGGTCGGGAGAACCACGCGCACCACATGTGACGTCATCTCGACCGAGCTT
>CAZEJK010000058.1:4923-18454 GCA_964512045.1 uncultured Thermoanaerobaculia bacterium | reverse complement strand
AGCAGAGGTCGGGAGAACCACGCGCACCACATGTGACGTCATCTCGACCGAGCTTCCATGGCCAGTCGGCGTACCGCCAGGGCAAGAGATGTGTTGTCCGTACGGAGAACACGGCGAGCGGAGAGATCCCGTGGGAGAACCATGGCCTCCCGGAGGCGCTGGGGGCGGTGCATCGCCGACCGCAGCAGGAAGTCGGTGAGAAGTTCGGGCTAGGTGACTGGGCTTTGTCGAGCGTACCTCTCGTCGTGCCACGCGCCGGAGTCGAGCACGCTCCGCAGAGTGGTGACGGCTTCCCAGACGTCGGTACGCCGGATGTACAGCGGCGCGAACCCGAAGCGGAGGAGGTTCGGCGTCCGAAAGTCGCCGACCACACCCCGGTCGATCAGCGCTTGCATGATCGGGTATCCATCGTCGTGGGCAAGGGCCACCTGACTGCCGCGCTCCTCGGGGTCTCGCGGCGACACCAGATGGAGCCCGTGGCCCGCACACTGCTCCTCGACGAGCTCGATGAACAGCTCGGTGAGCTCCACCGAGGCGGTGCGAACATCGTGCATATCGACGCCTTCGAACAGCTCGACTCCGGCTGCTAGCGCAGCCAGGCTGAGGATCGGCGGCGTTCCTGCGAGGAGCTGACGCACTCCCTGGGCTGGCCGGTACTCAGGCTCGAAAGCAAAGGGCGCGGCGTGCCCCATCCACCCCCACACGGGTCCGCACAGGGCCGCGTGGTGCCGCCGTGCGACGTACGCGAACGCCGGCGCGCCCGGGCCACCGTTGAGGTACTTGTAGCCGCATCCGACCGCGAGATCGGCACCGCAGCCGTCCAGCTCCACCGGCATCGCACCGGCCGTGTGTGCAAGATCCCACAACGAGAGGGCGCCCGCCTCTCGTGCTGCGTGCGTCAGGCGCTCCATCGGGAGCCGTCGCCCGGTGCGGAAGTCGACGTGCGTCAGCATCAGCACAGCAACGTCGGTGTCCAGCGCACGCTCGAGCTCGTTGACGTCCGGATCCACCAGGCGGAGCTCCACCGACTCGCCGAGAAGATCGGTCACGCCCTGGGCGACGTACAGGTCGGTGGGGAAGTTGCCGCGTTCGGACAGGATCGTCGTGCGGCCTGGCCGGAGCCGAAGGGCGGCGGCGAGCAGCTTGAAGAGATTCACCGAGATCGAGTCGCATACAACAACCTGTCCCGGCTCAGCGCCGACGAGGCGGCCAATGGCATCGCCAACGGTCTCGGCAAGATCGAACCAGCCGTGGGTGTTCCAGCTGGTGATCAGGTCGCGGCCCCACTGGCGGGTGATGACGTCGACCAGCCGGTCCTCAGTGTGGTGTGGCAGGGCGCCGAGCGAGTTGCCGTCGAGGTAGACCACTCCCGCAGGTAGCTGGAAACGGGTTCTGACCTGAGCCAGCGGATCGGCTGCATCCAGCGCCTCGAGCTCTGGTCGCGAGCGAGCCATCAGGCGATCTCCTGACGACGTGCACGAGCCGCAGCGGCGTCGTGATGCGCGATCGGTGGTTCGTCCTCCAGTCGTCGCATGGTTCCTCCTCGGTACGCAACAGTGTCGCACTGCCGGCTATGCCGTGCCAGCGGCCTCGCGCTTTTGAAGACATCGGCGCGCGGGTACAATCGGGCCAACGACTGCACGCGAGAACGGGAGGGGCGCGCGGCCGCACCCCGTGGCAAAGGAGGCCTTCAGGTGATCCTGCCGATCGGACACGAGCACACGACGGTGCGCCGACTGCCGTGGGTCTCCTTCGTGATCATGGCCATGTGCTTTCTCGTGCATGTGTCAGTGGGCGTGGACGAGTCTGACGTCGAACGTATCAACCAGCGCTTCCAGGAGGCGCTCGAGTACTACGTTGAGCATCCCCACCTCACGCTCGATCCGCGGTTGCAACGGCTGCTCGTCAACGAGGTCGGGGCGCGCGACATGGAGGCGTTCCAGGAGACGCTGAAGGAGATGGCGCCGCCGCCGCCGGACGACCCCACGGTGCGCGCTGCCCAGCAAGAGGAGCTCAATCAGCGGATCGAGCTGGCGTTCGGAGCCGTTGGCGATCTACCCCAGTACCGGTTCGGACTTGTACCGGCGGACTACTCGGTGGTCGACGCGGTCACCTCGATGTTCTTGCACGGCGGCTGGTGGCATCTTCTCGGTAACCTCTTCTTCCTGTACCTCACCGGTCCATTCCTCGAGGACGTCTGGGGGAGGTGGCTGTACACAGCCTTCTATCTCCTGGCCGGTGCTCTGGCCGCCACGGGGTTCGCCTTGCACTACCCGGCCTCCGAGGTGCCGCTGATCGGCGCCTCCGGTGCAGTGGCGGGGCTGATGGGCGCGTTTCTCGTTCGCTACTGGAGCACCAAGATCCGGTTCGTCTACTTCTTCTTCTTCATCGGAGTCGGCAAGTTCCAGGCGCCGGCTTGGCTGATGCTCCCGCTCTGGCTTCTCCGGGAGCTGGTGTTTGCCAGCGCCAACCCCGGCTCGGTGACCGGCGACGCGGGCGGCGTCGCCCATTGGGCCCACGTGTGGGGGTTCGTCTTCGGCGTGGCTGTTGCACTCGTGATCCGGCAAACGAAGCTCGAAGAGAAGGTGATCAACCCCGCCATCGAAGCCTCGATCAGCATGGTGGATACCTCGTTCGAGGACGTGCTCGAGCTGCGTGCCTCCGGACAGCACGGGGAAGCGTTCGACCGGTTGCAGGCGATGGTCGCTGACGACCCTGACAACATCCCGGTGGGCCTTGCGCTCTGGTCCGTGTCGCGCGACCTGGGGCGACAGCAGGAGTGCACGCCCGTGCTGGCTCGAGTCGTCCGCCTCGAGGTCCAGAACGGAGACGTCGCAGAGGCGCTGGATCACTGGCAGGAGCTGATGGACGCCGGGGGAGAGGCGCGTTTGCCGCTGGCGGCCGAGGCTCGGTTGGCGGAGCAGCTTCTGGACCGAGGAGACCGCTCGGGGGCTGCCGATGTGGTGAGCTCGGCGGCGCAGAGGGTGGGGGTAGGGTCTCCGATCGGCATCGTGATGCGGCTGGCCCGAGTCGCTGCCGCCGTGGCGCCTGCCTCGGCAGCGTCCCTGGTGGCAGTCGCCGAGCAGGATCCGGAGCTGCCCGAGGCAGCGAAGGCGGAGCTGGAGGGGCTCGCACCGGTGGCCGTGGAGGCAACCGGGGTGCCAGAGGAGCCACCGGGTGTGCGGCCCGATTCGTCCTCGGAGCTGCCACCTGGTCTGCCGGTGGAGGTGGTGCCGCGGGTGGTGCGCCGGGTCGAGGTGGTGCCGAGGTCGATCGACGATGCGGGTCTGATGGTCGAGCGCGATGGCGCCCCGCCCAGTCGGTTGGCGTTCAAGACCGTGCGCGCAATCGCTGTGGCCGGCATCCAGCCTCCCGGCGAGCGTGGACAGCTGCTGGTGGATCTCCTTCTGGATCTTCCCGAGGGAGCCTCGGATGCGGTGCGGGCGGTGCGGATGCGCAGCTCGCGGTTCGATCCCCGCAAGGTCCTTCCGGAGACTGCGGACGACGCTCCCGTGGAGGCTCTTCGACTGCTCGTGCACGAGCTCCTCGAGAGAACTGGAGCGGAGCCCCTTCCGGATCGCGAAGCGGTTCTCGGAAGACCGTTTGCCGTCTTCCCGAGCGAGTCGTCGTACGAGCACGAGGTGCTGGGAGCGGCGCCTCCGGGCTCGGCGTGAGCCCCGGGGGAACGTTGTTCGGGTGCGGTGAGGTTGTCCACTGGGCTGCCGCAGCGACGGCGGCGGGAAGCGAGGATCTCCCACAGTGAGGCAGCTGCCATCCAGCGCGGTGCTGCCGCGTCGGACGATGATCGGCTACGGCTCTGCAGAGCTCGGCATCACCGCTGTCGAGTTCTTCATCCAGGTGTACCTCCTGAAGCTGTACACGGGGACCATCGGGCTGGCGCCGCAGACCGCCGGTCTGACGATGGCGGTCGCGGTGGTCTGGGATGCGGTCTCAGATCCCCTGATGGGTTCGATCTCCGACCGGACGCGCAGCCGCTGGGGGAAGCGTCGCCCGTACGTGCTCGGGGGATCCCTGCTGCTCGCGGCAACGTTCGTTCTCCTGTTCTCGCCACCCCCGTTGGCCTCGGAAGCGATGCAGGCGGTGTTCCTGCTCGTCAGCTACCTGCTGGTGAACACGGCCATGACGGTGATCGCAGTTCCGCACGCGGCGCTCGGCGGTGAGCTGACATCGGAGCCGAATGCGCGCACGGAGGTGTTCGGCTGGCGCTTCCTGTTTGCCAACCTCGGATTGCTGGTCGCCATCGTCGTCCCGGCGGCTCTGGCAGCTCGCTTGGCAGAGGCGGATCCCGGGACTGTTCCCCGCACCGGGAGCCACGTGGTTGCGATTATCGTGATACTCACAGCGGTGATCACCGTGACGGCGACGCGAGGCCGCGATATGGCCTCCACCGAGCGGCCGTTCTCGGTGCGCGAGTTCTTCGCCGGGCTCCGGTCGGTGGCGCGCAACCGGCCGTTCTGTCCCTTGCTGGTCGCGTTTGTGCTCGGCTCCATCGGCCGGACCTTGAACGCGTCGATCGCCCTGTTCTACTACGAGCACCGTCTCGAGCTGCCGGAGCAGGCTGTGTTCGTGTACGTCTTGCTGCCGTTCACCCTGGTCATCGCCCTGTCGATCGGTGGTTGGCTCTGGCTCTCCCGCTGGTTCGGCAAGAAGTACCCCGCCGTGGTCGGCATCGGCGCTCTCGGGGTCGGTACCTGTCTTGCGTATCCCAGCTTCGCGCCTGGAAGCCTCTGGGGACCGGTTGTGGCGGGGATCGTGGGGGGACTGCTGGTGGGCGCCGTGTTCCTTTTGGACTCGACCGTTGCGGACATCGTCGACTATGACGAGGTGTTCAGCGGCGTGCACCGTGAGGGGCTCTACTTCGGGTTCTGGCGGATGGCCACGAAGCTGGCGCGGGCGGTGGGCCTTGCCCTGGCCGGCTTCTTGCTCGGCGCCATCGGGTTCGTTGAGGGGGCCGCGACGCAAAGTGCCGGGACCGCGCGCGGTCTCGCACTGGTGTTTGGTCCTGGTGTCGGTGTCTTCTTCATCGCGGCTGCTGTCGTGTATCTGTGGATGCCATTGACTCGCTCACGGCACGAGTTGGTGCTGAGAATCCTCGCTCGCAGGCGCTGAGGCAGTCAGCGGCGGCGCGCCGTATGCCACCGATCGGCCGTCACGTACGGACTGGCTGCGCTAGACTGCGCGCAGCTGGCATCGGAGGTGGTATGAGGCGAGTCGCCGTGGTTGCTGGGCTGCTGTTCCTTTCCGGCGTCTGTGCGTTGGTGTACCAGATCGGCTGGTTGCGCGAGCTCCGGCTGGTGTTCGGCGCGTCCACCGCGGCCACCGCTGTTGTGCTGGCTGTGTTCATGGGTGGCCTCGGGCTGGGTGGTCTGCTCTTTGGTCGGCGCGCCGACCGGTCGGCGAACCCTTTGCGGATGTACGCCCACCTCGAGCTATCGGTCGCGGTCCTGGCGCTCGCGAGCCCGTACTTGATCGCGCTGGCGCGCTGGCTCTACCTGGCGTCCGGCGGAGCGTCCACCTTGGGATGGGCCGGTGCGACGGGGCTTCGCCTCGTTCTTGCAGCGGTTGTTCTGGGCGTCCCGACAGTGCTGATGGGCGGAACGCTGCCCGCGGCCGTCCGGTCCGTCGAGTCGGCCGAGGATCGTGAACGCCGTCGCCTGGCGGTCCTGTACGGGGTGAACACGCTGGGCGCCGTGACTGGCGCCGCGCTGGCGAGCTTCGCGCTCCTGGAGCTGGTGGGCACGCGCTCCACCATCTGGCTGTCCGGAGGAGCGAACCTTGTCGTCGGCGTGGTGGCGCTGATGATCGCCAGGTACGACGATGCCGCCGGCGCCGTCGCCGCACTGGAGGAGATCGAGGTCTCCGAGCCCTCGGCGGCTCCTCAGGCTCCGGCTGGCTTCGTGTACGTTGCAGCGTGCGTGGTGGGTGCAGCGTTTCTTGCGATGGAGCTGGTCTGGTACCGGGCCCTGGCGCCAATCCTGGGAGGATCGACCTACACCTTCGGGCTGATCCTTGCTGTGGCGTTGGCCGGCATCGGCGGCGGCGGATGGCTGTACTCGCTCAGGCGAGAACGCCCGGACGTGATGCTGTTCGCCGTGACCTGCGGTCTGGAAGCGGCGCTGATCGGAATCCCGTTCGCTCTCGGCGACCGGCTGGCGGTGTTCGCCGCGTTGCTCGAGCCGGTCGGTAACGTGGGGTTCGCCGGCCAGGTGGTCGGGTGGTTGATCGTCACCGCAGTTGTGGTGCTTCCGGCCGCGGCGGTGTCGGGGTATCAGTTTCCCGTGCTGGTCGGGTGTCTCGGCGCCGGGCGACGAGAGGTGGGCCAGCACACCGGTCGTACGTACGCCTCGAACACCTTCGGCGCGATTCTGGGGTCGCTGGCGGGGGGCTTCCTTCTCATTCCCGTGCTGGGCGTCGTCCGGAGCTGGCAGCTCGTTGTCGTGGGGCTGGCGTTACTTGCCGTGGTGGCGGTGGTGCTGGCGCTGGTTCGATCGCAGCGGAGAGTGGTGCCGCTCGCGGTCGTCGTCGCGTCAGTTGCGCTGGCCGTTGTGCAGCTTCAGAGCACCGGACCGACGGCGGTATGGCGCCACAGCCCGATCGGCGCCGGCCGGGTCGAGCTCGCTGATGCGGGGATCAACGAGATCCAGGACTGGATGCGCTTTCGTCGGCGCTCGATCGTCTGGGACGCTGACGGTGTTGAGACGACTGTTGGCCTGGCGGCGAGCTCCGGCCTGGCGTTCGTGGTCAACGGCAAGGTGGATGGCAACACGGTGATCGACTCCGGAACCCAGATCATGTCACCCCTGATCGGCGCGGCGCTGCATCCGCGGCCACGCTCCACGATGGTGGTGGGTCTGGGAACGGGGTGCAGCGCGGGATGGCTTGCGGAGGTGGAGAGTGTGGAGTCGGTCGTCGTGGCCGAGCTGGAAGGGGATATCCTGGAGGTTGCCCGACGGTGTGCTCCGGTCAATCACGATGTCGTGCAGCACCCGAAGGTCGACATCGAGGTGGGCGATGCCCGCGAGCTCCTGCTGACCAGTCGCCAGCGGTACGACGTGATCGTGTCGGAGCCGTCGAACCCGTATCGGGCCGGTGTGGCGAGTCTGTACACCCGGGAGTTCTACGAGGCGGTCCGCCAGCGGCTCACCGACGGCGGCGTGTTCTGCCAGTTCACTCAGGCCTACGAGGTGGATACTCGGACGATCCGAACGATTCTGGCGACGCTGAAGGATGTGTTCGCGGTGGTCCAGATCTGGCAGACGTTGCCAGGCGATATGCTGTTCGTCGCTGCCAACGAGCCGATCGAGATGGACGCCTCCGCACTGCGGCAGCGTCTCGCGCGCGAGCCGTTCCGCTCCGGAATGGCGGTGGCGTGGGGTGCGACGGATCTCGAAGGGTTTCTCGCCAGGTTCGTTGCGACTGATGATGTCTGTCGCCACGTCGCTGCGCCCGCGGTCCGGAGCGGCTGGATCAACACCGATGACCGGATGCTCGTCGAGTTCAGCTTTGCGCGCACCGTCGGCCGGCAAAAGGGGTTCTCTCTGAGCGAGCTTCGAGTGCTCGCACAGACGATGGGAGGATCGAGACCACCCGTCGTCGGGCCGGTGGACTGGGGCCGCGTGGCGGATAGCGTGCTCGAGATCTACGCGGTGGCCGATGATCCGATCCCGGCCGTCCTGGCGACAACGACTGATCAGAGCCAGTGGGCCCAAATCCTCAACGCCTCCCACCTGGGCAACCTGTCCGGTGTGCTCAGTGGCTCGCCAGGCGAGCTTCCGTCTGCCCGGACGCCGGTGCAGCTGGCCGCCGTGGGCGAGGCCGCGGCCGAGGCCGGGCTCGAGGCGTGCCTGGCACTAGCCTCGGAGCTCAGACCCTGGTGGCCATCGGTGGCAGACGGTATCGAGGCCCGCTTCTTCTTGAGCACGGGACAGCTCGAACCGGCGGTGGCTGCGTACCGGGAGATGATCGAGGCGCTGCGTGATCAGCCGTGGCCGGGGAACCCGTCGTGCGTTCGCCGGGCCGTGCGGCTCGGGGTCGATCTGGTGCGCGCCGACCCGCGCCACGGGCCCGAGGTGCTGGCCCTGCTGGCGGAGCCGTTCTCCGTTCGTCTGCTGGACGAATGGCGCGTGCGGATGGCGTTCGAAGCCTCGCTCTTTCTGCGAGATTCCCAGGCGACTGCGGAGGTCCTCCACCGTTGGGAGCCCCACGTGCCGTGGGAGGAGGAGGTCCTTGCGGTCCGCGCTGCGGTTTACGAGGCGACAGAAGATCCGCTCGCCGAGCAGGCTGGCGCCGATCTGGCTCGCTTCCGGGACAACGCTCCGGAACGGATCCGCTAGCGATCGGTCTGACAGCGAGACGCGCGAACAGCGCTCATCTCTCGGCTGTGGCTGGAACTGATGTTAAACATCGTGCGTTCTGTTCGTATAGACAGTGAGAAACCCTCCCATCGGGAGAGGTCTGTCTGGAGGCGTTTGGTGAAAGCTCGTGTACGACATGCGGTGGCACTCATTGGTATGGCGGTGATTCTCGTGATGGCGGGTGCGTGCAGCCGCAGCAGCGAAGGGCGCGAGGCGGACAAGGACGGCACCCAGCCCGAGGCAGTCCCGGTGGAGGTGACCACCATCGAGCGGGGTCCGATCGAGGCGGTGTTGCGCTACTCCACGAACCTCGAGGCAGAGGAGCGTGTCCAGGTGCAGGCAAAGGCCGGCGGACAGGTGCAGGAGCTCCTGGTCGAGGAGGGTGATGAGGTGGAGCGTGGCCAGCTGCTGCTGAGTCTCGAGGACGAGCCGCAGCGGATTGCCCTGGAGCGTACGCGATCGCAGCTCGCCAAGGCCCGTCGCGAGTATGAGCGCCAGCAGCGTCTGCACGAGCAGAACCTGATCTCCGAGCAGACGTTCTCGGATGCCACCTACGAGGTGGAGCAGCTCGAGCTGGCCATGTCAGATGCCGAGCTGCAGCTCGAGTACACGTCGGTGGAGGCGCCAATCTCTGGAGTGGTCTCCAGTCGGACCGCCAAGCTCGGGGATGAGGTGGCGATCGGACAGACGCTGTTCGAGATCGTGGACATGGACTCCATCGTGGCGCTGGTGTACGTACCGGAGCGCGAGCTCCCGCGGCTCGATGTGGGCCACGAGGCACGGATTACCGTGCCAGCAGCACCTGGCCAGCAGTACCAGGGGACGGTGGAGCGGATCGCTCCGGTCGTCGATCCCCGCACCGGAACCGTCAAGGTCACGGTCGATGTGCCACGGCGGACCGGGTTGCGGCCGGGTATGTACGTCGAGGTCGGCCTGGTGACCGCCGTTCACGATACAGCGGTCTTGGTTCCGAAGAAGGCCCTGCTGTATGACGACGACCAGATTTTCCTGTTTCGGCTCGTGGACGATCGCAAGGTGGAGCGGCTGATGGTCGAGGCGCTGCTCGAGAACCCGGATGTGATCGAGCCCGTCAGTGGCGTGAGTGCCGGTGACCAGATCGTGGTCGCCGGACAGACCGGGCTCAAGGACGGGGCGGTGGTGCGCTTGCCGGGGGATCCGAAGCCGACCAGGAGCAGCGACGACGGGGACGATCAGTGAGCGTCGCAGACCGCACGGACGTCGTGTCGGCGTTCGTGACCTCGCGCCCGGTGGCGATCCTGATGGTGTTCCTCGCTGCCGTCGTGTTCGGCTACTTCTCCTACGGCCGCTTGCCCGTCACGCTCATGCCCGAGCTGAGCTACCCGACGCTGACCGTCCGGACCGAGTATCCCGGGGCGGCCCCCGAGGAGGTGGAGAACGACGTCAGCCGGCCGGTCGAGGAGACCCTCGGTGTCATCGGCGGCCTGCGCCGGATCTCATCGATCAGTCGTGCGGGTCTGTCGGATGTGGTGCTCGAGTTCTCCTGGGACACGGAGATGGCCGATGCCATCCAGGACACCATCGAGAAGCTCGACCAGGTGTTTCTTCCAGAGGAGGCAGAGCGTCCGCTGATCTTGAGGTTCGACCCGTCGCTCGATCCCGTCCTGGAGCTGTCGCTGTCCGGCTCGGGCGAACGGTTTGAGGGTGAGGAAGGTCTGCGGAGGCTGCGGCGGATCGCGGAGCTGCAGGTGAAGCGTCAGCTCGAGCCGATCAAGGGCGTGGCCGCAGCGCGTGTTCGCGGCGGGCTCGAGGAGGAGATCGAGGTCCGGCTCGACGAGGAGCGGGTCCGTCAGACCGGTCTGTCGGCACGGACCGTGATCCGACGCCTCGCCGAGGAGAACATCAACGTCGCCGGCGGTACGATCACCGAAGGACGTACCGAGTACATGGTCCGTACGCTGAACGAGTACGCCAACCTGGAGCAGATCCGACAGACTGTGGTGGCGATCGTGGACGGCCGCGAGGTGCGGATCGGCGACCTCGCCGAGGTGGTCCGAGGGCACAAGGACCGAGAGATGATCACCCGCACCGACGGTGCCGAGTCGGTCCAGATCGATATCTACAAGGAGGCGGACACCAACATCGTCGCGTTGGCCGAGCGGGTGAAGGAGCGTGTGGGTGAGCCGCCTTCGGCTGGGGCGCCAGCGGCGGCACAGGACGGTGGGCGGGGTTGGCGTCTTGGAGGTGGGGGCCCGGAAGGAGCCGGTGGTGCACCGACGCTCGCAGCCGAGCTGCACCGCGCCGAAGGCCTCGACCTCCGGTTGGTGGCTGATCGCTCGGTGTTCATCGCATCATCCGTCAACGAGGTGCGCAACACAGCCATCATCGGCGGGTTGCTGGCGATCATCGTGCTGTTCGCCTTCCTGCGTCATATCCGGCCCACCGCAATCGTTGCGGTATCGATCCCGATCTCCCTGCTCATCACCTTCGCACCGCTGAACCTGCTCGGAGTGACACTCAACATCATGTCGCTCGGCGGACTGGCCCTCGGTATCGGCATGCTGGTGGACTCCTCGATCGTGGTCCTGGAGTCGATCTCACGCTGCCGCGAGGAGGGGGATGGAATCGTCGACGCTGCGATCCGAGGGACAAAGGAGGTGCGCACTGCCGTGGTGGCGTCGACCCTGACGTCGATCGCGGTGTTCCTGCCGATGGTGTTCGTCGAGGGGATCGCCGGTCAGGCGTTCGGCGACCTGGGCCTGGCCGTGGTGATCTCGCTGCTCGCCTCGCTGGTGGTGGCGCTGCTGTTCATCCCGATGCTGGCCAGTCGGCAGGGGCTGGATCTCGCCGGCGAGACCCGCATGGATGTGCGCGTGCGCTGGTGGGCGTGGCGATCGGTTCGCGATCAGGCTCAGAGGGTGCGGCCTCTCCTGTGGCCGCTGGCCGGCCCGTACCTGCTCGTCTACCTCGTTTTAGGTACGGTCTTCGAGCTGGTGGGGACGCTGCTATTGGTTGTAATGGCTGGCCTGCTCCTGATCTGGCGACGATGGCTGAAGGGTGGGCTCGGTACGGTGTTCGCGTTGCTGACACGGCCGTTGCTCGCTGTGGTTGCCGGGACGCTGATCAGGTTACATGCGGGGTACGAGCGGACCTTGCGCACGGCGTTGCGGTATCCGCTCCCGGTGGTTGTGGCAACGGCAGCGGCGCTCGCTCTCACCTGGCAGATGGCGCGGTCCCTGGACACCGAGCTGCTGCCGGAGGTGCACCAGGGTGAGTTCACGTTCGAGGTGGCACTGCCGGTCGGCACGCCGCTGGAGCGCACTGCCGAGATCCTGTCGCCGGTGGAGCAGGCGATCCTGGCCGACAAGAACGAGATCCAGTCTCTCCTGCTGACGCTGGGTTACGACCCGACCAACACGCGCCGCTCCGACGAAGGGGAGCACACGGCCCGGTTCAAGGTACTCCTCGAGAGCTCCGATCCAGCCGCCGAGCAGCGGGTGATCGCGCGCCTGCGCCAGCGGCTCGAGGCGATTCCGGACCTCAAGGCGCGGGTCGCGCGGCCCGTGCTCTTCAGCTTCCGCACTCCGATCGAGGTGGAGGTGCATGGCGACGATCTCGGGCGCCTGAAGGACACGGCAGACCGTGTCGAGTCGGTCATGGCATCCTTGCCCGAGCTGGCGGATGTGGAGGGCACGCTGCGGACCGGCGCCCCCGAGGTGCAGATCGTGTACGACCGCGAGCGGCTGATGCGCGCCGACCTGAACCTTGCCGAGGTTGCGGAGCTGGTCCGAGCGGCGGTGAAGGGTGAAGAGGCGAGCCGTTTCAACATGAAGGATCGGCGGGTTCCGATTGTGGTCCGCTACGAGGAGACGGACCGTGAGTCGGTCCTGGACGTGCGCGAGCTGGTGGTCAACCCTGGTGGAGGCCGGCCTGTCTCGCTCGATGCGATCGCCGACGTCGAGCTGGCTGAAGGACCGAGCGAGGTCCGTCGAATCGATGGCCGTCGCGTGGCCCTGGTTCGCGCCAATCTCGGTGATGCCTCTCTCGGCAGCGCGGTGGCCGCCATCGAGAGGGAGGTCGGCGACAGGATCGAGTGGCCGGCGGATATGACGTTCTTCGTGACCGGGCAGAGCGAGGAGTGGGAGCGCAGCCAGGGAAGCCTGCTGCTGGCGCTGGGGCTGTCGATCTTCCTGGTCTACGTCATCATGGCGGCACAGTTCGAGTCGCTGCTGCATCCACTGGTGATCATGTTCACGATCCCGCTGGCGTTCCTGGGGACGATGCTCACCTTGTGGGCGCTCAACATCTCGCTGTCGATCGTCGTCTTTTTGGGGATGATCATGCTCGCCGGGATTGTCGTTAACAACGCCATCGTGCTGGTGGATTACATCAACACGTTGCGCGGTCGTGGGCTGGCGCCGGTGGAGGCGATCGTCACGGCCGGAACGGTGCGACTGCGGCCAATCCTGATGACGACGGCGACAACCGCTCTCGGTTTGACTCCGATGGCGCTCGGGCTCGGTGATGGCGCCGAGATCCGCACTCCGATGGCGATCGCGGTGATCTCCGGGCTGATCGTGTCGACGGTGTTGACGCTGGTGGTGGTGCCGGTGGTGTACGCAGTGCTCGACCGCGCGGTGGCGGTGGTGATGCCGCACCGTCGGCTCGCGGATACGGTTGGGGAGGCGTCGTGAGCGCCGCAGATCGCGCCGAGGTTCCCATGGGGCGGTTCGAGGAGCTGCTGCCGCGCTTCTCGCTGCGTCGGCGGATCACTGTCCTGGTCCTGCTCGCCTCGATCCTGGTCGTCGGTGTTGTCGCCGGCATCGGGATCCCCTTGGAGCTCGTCCCCAGGGGGTTCACCGCCCCGTTCTTGCAGGTGTGGATCCCCTGGCGCGACGCGCCGCCCCAGGAGGTGCTCGACAAGGTCGTGCTGCCGATGGAGGAGGAGCTGTCCACGGTTCGTGGGCTCGAGCGGATGAGCTCGTACTCGCAGACCGGTAGCGGCTCGGTGTGGATGGTGTTCAAGTCCGGCACGGATATGGACGTGGCCTACCTGGAGGTGCGCGACCGGGTGCAACGGGCGAGGGCGCAGCTACCCAGCGACGCCGACCGGGTGTTCATCCGCAAGCACGACGAGAGCGGGATTCCGGTCTACGTGCTCGGGTTAGCGGTCGATC
>CAZEJK010000058.1:0-4913 GCA_964512045.1 uncultured Thermoanaerobaculia bacterium | reverse complement strand
TCGATCCGGCGCTGGTGGACGCCTACGGGCTGATCCAGAACCAGATTGTGGTTCCGCTGGAACGGATCGACGGCGTCGCGTCGGTGACCGCCAACGGGCTCGAGGAGAAGGAGATTCTGATCGAGCTCGATCGCGAGCGGACGGAGGCCGCGGGCCTCAACATCTACCAGCTGGCGCAGGAGCTGGGCAACGACAACTTCTCTCTGGCCTCGGGGTGGGTCGTGGATGGCGGCTCGAAGATGCTGCTGCGCTCCGTGGCTCGCTACGAAGACCTCGACGCGCTGCGCAACCGGCCGGTGGCGCCCAGCGTGCGCCTGTCCGATGTCGCCACGGTCCGCTATCAGGCCCCGGATCGTGACTTCAGGGTCCGTGCCAACTCACGTCCCGCCGTGGCGTTGGTGGTCTTCAAGGAAGGCCCCGCCAACGCCATCCAGGTGGCGGACCGGATCAACCGGGTGGTCGAGGAGCTGCAAGACGATCCGCGCCTCAACGCCGTCGACATGGTGCCACTGTTCGATCAGGCTCAGGTGATCCGTGAGTCGCTGAGCACCCTCGTCAACTCCGGCAAGATCGGCGGGTTCTTCGCGATCCTCGTGCTGTTCTTCTTCCTGCGCCGGTTCCGGATGACGATGATCATCACCCTGGCGATCCCGTTGAGCCTCGTGATGGCGCTGACGGTGATGTTCTTCGCCGGTGAGACCCTCAACGTGCTGTCGCTCCTCGGTCTGGTGATCTCCATCGGTCTGCTGGTGGACAACTCGGTGGTGGTGGCGGAGAACATCCACCGGCTGCACGCCACCGGCGTTTCGCGCCGGGAGGCCGCCATCCGCGGCGCCGGCGAGATCGCGCTCGCCGTGACCATGGCGACCCTGACGACCATCATCGTCTTCCTGCCGGTCTCGCTGGTGGAGGGGCAGGCGCAGGTGATTTTACTGCGGCTGTCGATCCCGATCTCGGTGGCGCTTGCGGCGTCGCTGGTGGTGGCCGGGGTGTTCGTGCCGTTGAGCGTCTACCTGACCCTGCGCAACGGCAAGCCGCGTGGGCAGTCGCGGCTGGCGCGGACCTGGAACCGTTTCCACGACGGGATGGAGAACGTCCTGGCCAGGCTTTATGACGCGACCCTCGGACGCCTCAACGCCGCGTACAACCGGCTGCTTGCACTCTCGCTTCGTCGTCGGCTGGACCTCGTGCTGGTGTTGGCCGCCGTGTTTGCCCTGACCGTTGGTGTCGCGTTCCGCTCGCTCGAGGTCGTGCCGATCCAGGATGAGGAGCGCACGAGCATCGAGGTCAGCGTGGAGATGCCGCCGAACATGACGCTGGAGGAGACGGAGCAGTACTTCCTCGAGTGCGAGAAGGTGCTCGAGGAGATGGGCGACGAGCTCGACCTTTCCGGCCACTTTCTGTTCCACCAGGTCCGCTATGGAGAGCTGGAGGGCTGGTTCAACAACCCGCGCACCAAGCCGGACCTCACTCCCCGCGAGGCCACTGAGCGGCTGATGGAGCGTTTGCCCGAGAAACCCGGCGTGAAGCTGTACACCGGTCAGGAGAGCGACGTGGAGGAGTCCGACGACCAGACGACGTACGCGGTGACCCTGTACGGTGAGGACTCCGAGGAGCTCGAGGTCGTGGCCGAACGGCTCGAGGAGACGCTGGTGGCCCTGGATGGGGTGCTGGGCCTGCAGCGCTCGGGTGAGCTCCCGCCCTCGGAGCTCGGTCTCATCATCGATCGCGAGCGCGCGCAGCGGATCGGAGTCTCGCCGCAGGTGGTGGCGGGGGTCGTCGGCTACGCGTTGCGTGGTCAGCAGCTGAATCGGTACTGGCAGGACGGCCGCGACATCCCGGTGCGGGTCCGGTTCGAGGAGGAGGACCGCTCATCTCTCGACGATCTGAACAGCTTCTGGGTGCCGGCGGCCGACGGCTTTGTCTCCGTGGCGAGCATCTCGGACACCGAGTTCCTCCAGTCTCGCCGCGGTATCTACCGGCGCGACAAGCAGATCGCCCGCAGCATCACCCTCGAGCTGGAGGAGGGCCGGGAGGACGAGGCCCGGCAGCGACTGGGAGCGTTCGTGCGCCAGCTCGACCTGCCAGAGGGCGTCAGCGTCGGCACGGGACGCACCAGCAGCTCCGCAAACGAGGATCAGGAGGCGCTGCAGTTCGCGGCGCTCGTCTCGGTGGTGTTCATCTACCTGCTGATGGGGTTCCTGTTTGAGAGCTTCATCCTGCCGCTGTCGATCGTCAGCACGATTCCGCTCGCCTCCATCGGTGTTGGCTGGATCCACTGGGCGGTCGGACGCAACATCGACATGCTCGGGATCGTCGGCGGGATCCTCCTGATCGGCGTGGTCGTCAACAACGGCATCGTCCTCATCGACTACGTCAACCGGCTGCGCGCCGGCGGCATGGACCGCACCGAAGCGCTGCTCACGGCGGCCCACCGGCGGTTCCGGCCGATCATGATGACCGCCACGACCACCATCTGCGGGATGGTCCCGCTCACGCTCGGAGGGCCTACCTCCATCGGCCTGTCGTACACCAGCTTCGGGCTCACCCTGATCGGCGGCATGACAACCGCCACGCTCCTGACGCTGCTCGTCGTCCCGGTGTTCTACACCTTCTTCGACGACGCGCGCGAGCACGCGTCCCGGGTCGCCAAGGCAGCGCTGACGGCGCGTGGTGCGCCCGCAGCAACAGAGACGGCGTCAGAGTGAAGGAGGAGCGATGCACCTGGAGGGTTCCTGCCACTGCCAAGCGGTCCGTTTCACCGTGGAGTCGCCGCATCCGTACCCGTACAACCTCTGCTACTGCTCGATCTGCCGGAAGACCGACGGAGGGGGCGGCTACGCCATCAACCTGAGCGGCCTGGCGGGCTCCCTGAAGGTGGAGGGCCGCGAGGCGACCGGGGTGTACAACGCGCGGATCGAGGACCCCGAGACCCACGAGATCACTGTCAGCCCGGGCGAGCGCCGGTTCTGCCGGAGCTGCGGCAGTGCGCTGTGGGTGTGGGACCCGCGCTGGCCGGAGCTCGTCCATCCGTTTGCCTCGGCGATCGACACGCCGCTGCCGAAGCCACCGGAGCGCACGCACCTGATGCTCGGCTCCAAGGCCGGCTGGGTGGAGGTGCGCGCCGACCCACAGGACAAGCGGTGTGACGAGTACCCGGACGAGTCGATTGCCCACTGGCACGAGCGGTTGGGTCTGGTGGACGAGGACTAACGTCGTGGAAGACTCCTTGCTGCTCCGCGGTTGTCCTTCGGCAGACCGATCCGGAGGGCGATGATGTCGCGGGAGCAGGAGACCGTGATGTGTGAGAACCCCCAGCCCGGGAAGGCGCCGACGCGCATCCCGAGGTGGAAGTACGAAGCGGTCGAGCTGGCCATCATGGCTGTCGTCCGTGAGTCGGAAGGCGGCGTCCCATTCCAGCGCCTCGCCGACGAGGTCCGCAGCCGGCTTGCTCACGGCGAGCTCGAGCAGCTCGGATCGGTCACGTGGTACACCGTCGTCGTCAAGCTCGACCTCGAGTCCAAAGGCCGCCTCGAGCGCGTCCCCGGCCGCAAGCCACAGATCGTTCGGCTCCCGAGCAGCGGGTGAACCACGCTCGGTCGCGGTCGCAGGATCACAGCGCGGGGATCGATCCCGCCAGGCGATGACGGGAACCCAACGGAGCATTCGGACACCTTGGTTGAGAGTGCGCTGTATGGATGATATTGTTGTCAATATGAAACCCATATCACTATCGGTATCAAACGATGACTATGAGGCGTTTCGAAAGGCCGCGAGAGAGCGCAACACATCCATCGCCCAGCTGATCCGTGACGCGATGCTGCTCTATCGGACCGAGCGCCTCGAGCGAAGAACGCCGCTCGAAGAGCTTCCGCTTCTCACCGGCCATCGACCGGTCGAGTCGCTCCCTTCCAGAGCCGAGCTGTACGACGAGGTGTTCGCGCGTGATTGACCGCCGGCGGCTCGGTGTCGACACCAACGTGCTTGTGTACGCGCATATCCCGGCGATGCCTGACCATCGCGCCGTTCGGGGCTTCGTGCAGTCTCGGCTCGAGGAGGCGAAGTCGGCGCTGATTGTCACCCCGTTGGTGCTGCACGAGCTTGTGCATGTGATCACCGACGCTCGGAGGTTCGATCCGCCTGTGCCGATGGGCGAGGCGCTCGCGTTGGCCAACAGCTTCCTCCATCGCAGCAACGTAGAGTGCGTTGCAGTCGACGAGGACTCCATCGCTTTGGCATTCAAGCTGTTGGACCGACATGCGCTGGGGAGACGTCGTGTTGCGGATACCCTGTTGGCTGCCACCCTGATGCGCCATCACGTCACCGATCTGATCACGTGCAACCCTCGCGACTTCGAGCTGTTCGATGCACTCACGATCGTGGATCCACGGGCCTCGTAGACACAGGGTGCTCCATCGTCCGAGTCGTACGAGGAAGGTCCGATCGTGAGCCGGGCACCGCTCGACGCGTTCGCGGCGCGCCGGCCTGGTCGAGTACGAAGCTCTGATCCATCGGCCGCAGATCACCTCGTTCCCTGACACGGGAGCCGAAGACCGTGCCCAGACCCTGTCGCGGTACCATGGAGCAGTGATCGGCTCGAACCGCACGGCCCGGGTGGCGCAGCTCCTGCTGGCGATCCTCATCGCAGCCGTTCTGACGCCACTCCCCACCGCCGCCACCCGCCTGCCCGACACCGTCCTCTACGATCCCCTCCGCGACGCACCCGCAGAGGCAACGCAACCACAGACCCACCAGCGCTTCCGGCTCTTTCCGGCGCACCCGGGCGAGTACGGCACCTCGAAGTGGACGTACGACCCCGCGCTCCAGAACTTTGTGCAACCCGATCCCCTCGGATATGTGGACAGCTTCAACCTCTTCCAGGGGCTTGAGTATAGCGGGTTGAACTTCATAGA
>CAZEJK010000057.1:0-24999 GCA_964512045.1 uncultured Thermoanaerobaculia bacterium | reverse complement strand
CCACCTCGACGGTCACCGCGTTGACTGCACCGCAGGTGGCCGAGGCCACGATCCGTGGCGAGTTCTGCAGCCCGTTCGGGCCGGTGTCCCCGTCGCCGGGATCGTTGGCTGTGGGTCCATCACCGCCCAGATCGATCTCCATGCCCGTGTTGCCAGCCAGGACGGTGCGCGGCAGGTCCACCCGCTCGGAGACACCGGTGATCTCGACGCCGGCCCCTTGGTTGTCGTGGATCTCGCTGCTGCCGACCGAGACGTCGATCCCGTTGATCGCCATGCCAAACCGTGCGTTGCCGCTGATGGTCGTGTTCGAAACTGTGACCGAGTCACAGGAGATGCTGGCGCCGCCGTCGTTCCCGGCGCCGAGACCGCCTGAGGCGCCAATCAGCGCGCCTTCCACCGCGACATTGCTGCTGGACGTGCACGCAAGACCGAATCCCTGGTTGCCAGCGATGATCGGCTGCTGCGCCCTACTGCGCGCCGCGAAGCCGACATCCACGCCGTCGGAGGTGTAGATATAGAGGCCGTTGCCTCCGTTCGGAATGGCCACGGCTCCATCCGCATCGACCCCGATCGCCACCTCGCCGATCACGGTTCCACCAACGGCATCCTCGACCAGCACTCCGTAGCCCGTGTTCCCCGAGATCACCGTGCGATGGACATCATCGTCGCCGATCAGTGTGGAGCTCGCCTCGAAGACGTAGATTCCCAGCCCGTTCGGCCGCGCCACACCTTCTGCGACACCGATACTGCTGTCGGTCACCACCGTGCCGGTGGTGGTGGAGCCATCGATCTCGATGCCGTCGAACGTGCTGTCCACGATCGTTGTCTTCTCGATGGTGGTGTTCGTGGCGCCGTCGGACACGACCACGCCCTCGAGGTTGCCGGTGCCGGGCGCCTGGGCGCGGATCGTCAGGAAGGCGAGCCCGGTGGAGTCGGCCCCACCCTCGATCCCGACACCGCCACCGAAGCCCGACAGCCCGTTGTTGGCCACCGTACTGAGCCAGAAGAAGGTGGCGCTGGCGCCGTCGATGCGCACTCCGTAGTCCTCGTTGCCGATCGAGGTCGTCGCCAGGTTGTGGTACCCGATGGCGGCGTACGCGATGCGGGCGCTGTCGCTCGTTCCGATAATGGCAACCCCATCGAGCCCGTTGTCCGCCACGTTGAGGTAGCCGAGATCGGTCCACACCGAGTCGGCAACCAGAATCCCCTCGCGATCGTTGCCAAGGCGGCGATCCGGCGCACAACCGGCCCACAGGTAGCGGATCATGTCAGCGTCGCCGTTGACGATCCGCAGCCCGAAGTTGGAGAAGCCGCCGATCGCAAGTGTGCCCACGTAGTGGCTCCCGTCCTGCAGCGTCATGCCGCCGATCAGGCCGCCGCTCGCGGACGAGCCATCGATGATGACCGTCGGTGTGGTCCCCGTGCCGGGCTGGGTGGAGCCGTCGATCGTGATCGGCGAGGTGATGTTCGGTAGCCCTGTGGCGGGAGCGATGACGTACGGCCCGCTGCCCGGCAGGTTGAACTGGATCTCGTCCAACGCCGCCGTGCTGTTCGCTTGCTCGATCGCCGCCCGCAGGGTGCAGGTGGCCGCGGTAGACGAGCAAACCCCGTCCCACGGCACACTGTCTGGCTCGTCGCCGACCGAGTCGACAATGAAGATCTTCTCCGGCGCAGAGAGCACCAGACCCACCCTACCGTCGGCGGTGAGCACCACCTGATCGGCCACGGCGTCTCGGTTGAGCCGCACTGCCTGGGCCGCGACCACCGGCTGCTGTAGGGGCAGCGCTATCCGTGCTCGATCTCTCCTGCGGTCGATCTGCATCATCGTTCCGGTCTGCAGATCGACGATGACCGGATCGGTCCGGAAGCCTCCGCTGAGCTGGACGTCGGAGGAAGCGAACCGTGCCTGTGGCCGCAGCGCGAGCCCATCCTCACTCGCCTCGAGCGCGGCCAGCCGCCCGTCCGCCGTCAGTACGTGGACGGCATCGCGGCCCTGACGCACGCTCGCCATCCTGACGGCATCTCTCAGCTCGAGGTCGGTCCTCAGCAGGAGGCTGCGCACCGGAGGCGCAGCGTGCAGACCAGCGTGCACCATCGGCCGGTCCACTCCGATCGCCACGCTCACCGAGCGCTCACCGATCGCCACCACATCAGCGAGACCGTCGTCATCGAGCCGCGCCACGGTCAGTGCCCGGACGGGCGCCTCCAGCGCCAGCGTATCGGCCTGACGGTGCACGCCGCGGTCCCAACGCAGCAGCCGCGGCGGATCGTCCACCGCCACCGTCAGGTCCTGACGCTGGTCCACCCGACCGAGGTCGCCAGTGGTCGCCGCAGTCATCGGTCCCGGAAGCGCCAGCCTCTTCGGTTCGGCAAGGTCGCCGCCGCCGTCACCTGCCAGCACCCACACCTCGCGATCGCCGCGCTGACCGACCACGATGTCGGGGAGGCCATCGTGGTCGACGTCACCGGCCATCAGCATCTCAGGCGCCACCGGTACCACCCGAGCGTGCTCTGCCGCGCCGAACGGTGTCTGCGCCGCGGTCGGATCGTGGCCGTCGAAGCTGGTCTCGCCGAGCGCGATCGCCACCTCTCCACCGTCCTCGGTCGATCGGGCGAGCACCAGATCCGGGTACAGATCCCGGTCCAGATCCGTCACGAGTATTGCCGAGGCCGGAAACGGTGCGGCCTCGAGCCCTGGGCTCATGGCCGAGAGCCGGACCGTCGGCTCGGCGGAGCCCGCACAGAGTGCAGCAGAGAGCATCACGACGAAAGACATCGAGCGCATCGGGGTTCCTCCTCCCGCACGCTACGCCGAGTGGCGGTCAGAAGTCCTGGGAGAAAGATCAGAGAAACGTCCGAGCGGCCTGCCAGGTGGTCAACTGCGGCTGCCGCGTTCATCGAAGGCTCCGGTGGGCGGTCGGACGATTGGCTGGGTCACGGCGGGTGAGCGAGGGCGGCGCTACACTGTCAGCGATGAGTGGCTCAGTGCGAGCTCCGTTCAGGCTCGGCGACACCATCGTCCGCCCGGAGCTGAAAGAGATCGAGGATGCCTCCGGGGTGCGGCGCATCGGCGACCGGGCGATGGACGTGCTCTGCTGTCTGGCCGAGCAGCCCGGGTCGGTCCTGTCGCGACAGGAGATCCTCGATCAGGTCTGGGCTGACCTGCACATCGCCGACGAGGTGGTGTCGACGGCGGTCTGGGAGCTACGACGCGCCCTCGGCGACCACGCCCGCGCACCTCGCTTCATCCAGACGGTTCCGCGCCGCGGCTACAGATTGGTGGCGACGGTGCAAAGCTCCACCGCCGGTGCCGCCGAGGATGCGCTGACTCCGCCGAGCTCTCAGCAGGAGCAGTCCGCAGCTTCCGAGCTCGTTTCGGTTCATCGGGGCCGTCTGCTGGGTCCTCGGCTCTGGGTGCTTGCCGCAGCCGGTGCGGTGCTCATCAGCCTGCTGCTGGTGCTCCTGAGAGCTTCACCCGCTGACCCCACCGTCGGCTCGCTCGCTGTCCTGCCGATCGTCGCGCTGTCCAGCGACCCGAACGACGCCCTGCTCGCTCAGGGCATCCACGATACGCTGATCACCGATCTGGCGATGCTGCCGGGGCTGCGCGTCAGCTCGCGGACCACGGTGATGACCTACCGCGACAGTGAGCTGACCGCGCCGGAGATCGCCGCCGCGCTGGCTGTGGACGCCATCGTCGAGGCGACGTTGAGCCGCAGCGGCTCGAAGCTGGTGCTCAACGCCCAGCTGATCCACGGCGCCACAGATCGGCACCTGTGGGCCAGTACCTACCAGCGGCGGATCACCCAGCTTCCGGCGTTGCAGGTCGAGCTGGCGCGAGCGATCGGCGGCGCCGTGTCGGCGCACCTGCATCCGATGCAGACCGAGCCGCCGGGCGCGTCGGCGCCAGAGACCAGGCCTGAGGGTTCGTTGCTGCGGTGGCAAGTGCGCACCGGCGGCGAGCTGTGGGCACGACCCGTCGTCGACCGCGACACTGTCGTCTTCGGTAGCCGCGACGGCCTCCTGTACGCCGTCGACCTCACCACCGGCCGGGAGCGCTGGCGGTTCGCCACCGCTGGCGAGATCCGCGGTGCTCCCGTCGTTTCGGACGGGCGGGTCGTCGTCGGTAGCACCGACCAGCACCTGTACGCTCTCGACGCGCTGACCGGACACGAACGGTGGCGACGCCGTCTGTCTGCCGCGGTGATCGGCGGTCCGGCTGTGACCGAGGGAGTCGTGTACGCCAGCGACGAGTCCGGCGCCATCTCCGCCATCACCGTGTCCACCGGCGAGGTGTTGTGGACGTTTGCCACCGGAGACAGCATCCACGGCCGGTTGGTCATCGATGGCGATCTACTGTTCGCCGGGAGCCAGGACGGCGGTGTGTACGCCCTCGATCGGCATGATGGGAAGCCGAGGTGGCAGGTGATGACGGGCGGCGCCGTGTACACCGCGATGGCGGTTCATGGCGACCGTGTCGCGGCCACGAGCAGCGACCATCATGTCTACCTGCTCGACCGCTTGGATGGAACGGAGCTGTGGCGTACACGGGTTCCGTTCGGCGGCACGTCGCCGCGGTGGTGGCACGATCGTCTGCTGGTGGCCGGGATCGATGGGAGCTGCCGTGCCATCGACGCGACCACCGGCGCCGAGCTTTGGAGATACGAGACATTGGACGCGGTGATCACGCCCATGGCGCCGGCCGGCGACGACCTCATCCTCTGTGGGAGCCAGGACCACTCGCTGTACGCTCTCGACGGCTGGAGCGGCGCGTTGCGCTGGCG
Source organism: uncultured Thermoanaerobaculia bacterium (assembly GCA_964512045.1). GTDB lineage: Bacteria > Acidobacteriota > Thermoanaerobaculia > Thermoanaerobaculales > Sulfomarinibacteraceae > CAZEJK01. The sequence continues at coordinate 20,215 of CAZEJK010000057.1, read as the reverse complement.
TCTCGAGCTGTCCAACTGGGTGACGACCGAGGCCGTCGCGGCCGGTGACGCGGTGCTCGTCGGCAGTCTCGACGGCTCGCTGTACTGCATCGATCTTCCGGAGGCTTCGAGTCAGCCCCTGCTCATCCGACAGGCCGACGGCTTCCGGATCGCCGATGATGAGCCGTCGCAACGCCGTTCGTACAGGCTCCACGTTGACGCTCCGGCCGTTGAACCCGGCCAGGTCCTGTGGCGGTTCGAAGCAGACGACAGGCTCGACGTGCCCGCCGGTCTCGCCGAGGGCCGCGTCTTCCTCGGCGGCCTCCGCTCACTCTGGGCGCTGGACCTGAACGACGGGCACGTGGTGTGGCGGGTTCCGCTGTCACGCGCCGCCGGAACCCGGCCACAGGTGGTTCGCGGAGTGCTGGTGGTCGGGTGTCGTGACGGCACGCTCTACGCCTTCGACCCCGCCACCGGCGAGGAGCACTGGCGGTTCGCAACCGGCGGCGACATCATCTCGACCCCGGCGGTCGGCGGCAATTTGGTCGTTTTTGGTAGCCGCGATCGCCACGTGTACGCGGTCGATGCCACCGACGGGCGCGAGGTGTGGCGCTTCGCAACCGATGGTGTGGTGCACTCGTCGCCGACGATCCGCGATGGGGTCGTTTACGTTGGCTCAGGCGACACCCACCTGTACGCCCTCGATGCCGACAGCGGCCAGGAGCAGTGGCGGCTCGATACCGGCGACTGGGTGGTCGCGCAGCCGGTGGTCGATGCCGATTCGGTCTACGTCGGCACCGCCGATGGGAGCTTCCTGGCCGTCGATCGTCGCAGCGGCGCCGAGCGCTGGCGCCATCACTCCGGGGGCGAGATCTGGTTCACGCCGGCACTGGTCGACGGCACGGTGGTGTTCGGAAGCGCCGACTACCATCTCTACGCGCTCGACACGGCCACCGGCGCCGAGCGCTGGCGGCTGGCCACCGGCAACCGCGTGCTGTCGTCGGTCGCGGTGCACCGAGGCACAGTGTTTGCCGGGAGCTTCGACCGCTGTCTGTACGCAGTGTCGGTCGCCGACGGCACCATTCAGTGGCGCCTGTGCACAACCGCGGCGATGCTCAACCCGGTCGTCGTCGGCGACTTTCTGCTCGTCGTCAGTCACGACCGGCACGTGTACGCACTTCGGCTCCCAGGTTCGTGAGAATGCCCTGAGCTCCATCGTCATCAGGGAAGAGACGCGACTTCTCGGGTGTTCGTCATGCAAACAGTCGACATGAACCCACGGAGGGACGGGCCAGGAGACTCGAATGCAACGACGATTTTGCCGCGTCAGGACCGCTGCGATAACGGCATGGATCGCTACGTCTGGGTTGATCGTATGTGCCTCCGCAGCGGTGACATCAGCTCAGCAGCTCGGCCGGGGTCCGGCAGCAGGAACCTGTGGCGACGATCCGTTCCGGCTGATCGAGATTCGCGATGCCGCCGAGCTCAGCCAGAAAATGGGGATCCAGCGGCAGGCGGCCCGGTTTCTTGCTGGAACCCGGGGTGAGGACGGGGGATCTCTCACCGGCGAGGTGTTCGCGGATTACGGAGTCGCGGCCGAGTGGGTCGGGGAGCTCGGGAAGCAGGGGAAGGTCGCTTCCGAGCTTTGGGGTGAGTTCTCGAAGGTCGTCATGGGTTCGGCGGAAGCGTTTGCGCACCTGTACCCGAGCAAGATGGACCTGCATGTGCGTGCGGCTCCTGTCACCTTTCCCGAGGACTCCACTGAGCGTGGTTCGTGGAAGGTCGGCGCCACGGCTGCAACCGAAGTGTGGAACCTCACCGATAAGATTCTGCAGGAGGCTCTGGCCTTGGCCATGAAGAACGTCACCCTCGACCCGGTCCTGGAACGAGGAAGCCGGAGCATTGACCGGGAGGGGCTGACCCCGGGCCAGAAGCGGCTGCTCGAGCTGGCCGAGGAGGTTGCGTCGGAGGAGCTCGGTGGCGACGCAGCGAAGGACTTCACGGCCGAGCAGCTGTCGGCGTTCCTCGAGGCGATCGGTGCAAATGAGGGGATGAACGGCTTCTACCTTCCGCCCCAGTGCTGGGAGGTGCACGACGGTTGGGACGAGTGGAGCGAGGCCGAGCTGGAGGGCGACGCGTTTCGGCTGGAAGGCGAGCGCGGATATGTCCCCGTGAAAGCGGGTCCGGCGGTGCTGCGCGTGTGGACGGTCGAAGGTCGCCGGGCGTTCGGGAACACCACCTTCACGGAGCGGATCGACCTGGAGGTGCGCCCGATCGAGATTGACCTTTCACCTGCCGTGCAGAGTGTCGAGCCCGGCGCGGAGGTCCCGTTCATCGCGGCCGTTACTGACGCCTTGGATACGGACATGTCGTGGTCAACGACCGCGGGGACGCTCAGCGAGCCGCAGTACGCAGGGGAGGGGATGGAGACCGCCGTCCTGACGACTCCGAACGAGCCCAAGGTGTTCCCCATCACAGTGCGTGTCGATAGCACCTCGAGGGCTGGTCCACGGGGTCGACACGGCGCGCCGCCGCGGTTTGCTCGGGCCGTTGTCCAGCTCACCGACCCGGTCATCGAGGTGTCGCCGCCGGGCGGGTGCGTCGAACCGGGCGGTCGGCTTCAGCTCAGCGCTCGGGTCTATGGGGTCGAGGACCAGCGGGTCACCTGGTCCGCGGATCGGGCGCGGGTGACCGACGACGGCAGCTACCGTGCGCCGGGCAGTGAGACGGCTGATACCGTCACGGCGAGCTGGGTCCACGATCCCGACGTGTCGACGGCGGTGGAGGTGCGCGTGGGGGGCTGTGGTCCGTGGGCGAGGGTCTCGTTCACCGGTGTCGCCGCCGCGACGTTCGAGACAGACGAGCCACCACCGTCGCTTCGAATCGCGGGCGACATGGGCAAGCGTACCTGTCGCCCGACGCTGGAGATCGTCTCCGGCGACGACTACGTGCTGCTGACCGGTCTCCTGCGCGCGCCGATCGCCCCCGGGACGTACCCGATCGTCGATGGCCCGCCGAAGGCTGGTCAAGTAGCTGCCCAGTTCCGGCCGTCGTGTCGACGGGAAGGGAACTGTGATCGTCGAGCGTACGCACCGGACGATGCGCTCAGCGGCTCGCTGTTCGTCGAGAGGCTCGATGCGGAGCTGATGGTCGGCCGGTTCGAGGCGGTGGTGGAGCGCCACCAGCCGGACGGCAGCGACGTGACGTACCAGGCTGTCGGTCAGTTCCGCGCGACCGTCAGTGGACCCGCGGGGTTTGCTCAGCTGTCGGCAGACCACCTTTGCATGCCATCCGACGAGTAGTGCTTCCGCGCAACGTCGAGGAAGCTGCGCGGCTCATGCACCAGCCGCTGAGCTTTCGGTAGGCCGTGCGGCCGCGCAGCCGTTGACCTCCAGCTCGGTGTCGAATAGCACGAGCTTGGCGCAGGAAGGATCGTTCAGGAGCTGTTGGGCGAACGCGAACCCCGCTGCCGTCCAGGTTTGGAGGGAGCGAGCTCGACGGCCCACCAATCGGCCCCGTGGCCCGTCGTAGTACTCGGGCCACCGATCGTGAGCGAGGCGAGCCGCGGCCAGATCGAGGGCACGCTCGGCAAGCTCCGGGCGATCGCCGCGGATCGCGGCGGCGGTCAGCATCCAGATCAGGAACGGCCAGCTGCCACCGTTGTGGTACGACCACGGGATGTTCTTCGGATCGGAGCCGGTGAGGAGCTTCCAGTCGCGATCCCGGACGGCGGGGTAGCAGACCTTGAGCGGCATCGAGCCGACGAGATCGTCCCAGCGTTCTTCCACGAGGCGCAGCAGCTGCTGGGTTTGGTCCTCGGTCGCCAGCGATGCAAGCACCGCCAGAAGGTTGCCGTGGGCGAACCAGCGGAAGTCGATTCGTGCCGGACCGAGGTTGCCGACGAAGTAGCCGGCGTCGTCCGGAAGCCATGGCGGCAGCCAGTGTGGGATGGTAGCTGGATAGACGTTGAACGGGTTGGCAACGGTCTCGCCGAGCTCCTCCACCTCGAACCGGTGGATCTGGTTCAGCCGGTCGAAGTCGAGCCAGTAGTACCTGCGGATGTGATAGCCCAGGTGGCTCAGACGGTTCTGCGCCGCGTCCTTCAGCTCGCCCTCTTCGACCACCTCCATCGCTGACCGCAAGGCGCACACGAACAGGGATTGCACATCGATCGGATGGCCGTACACGCCCATGCGACGATCGATCATCGACGCGCCGTCGGGAACCAGCATGGTTGGGAGGGTCTCGAAGCGCGTGGTCAGACAGAGATCGAGGATCAGGCGGATAGCCCTTTGGATGTCGTCACGACGCAGCAGCTCCCGGTCACTTGTGGCCACGAAGTACGCCCGCAGGGTGTACAGCCACCACATGCCCGAGTCCACCGGAGTGACCCGGCCGATCGCCCGCTCGCCGAAGTCTGGCACCACCACCTCCTCGCCGTCCTCGACATCGATATCGAAGCTTGCCGGCATGAGGCCTGCGCCAGCACGGAAGCAGTCCATGTGATACTCCCGGCTCTGGAGGTCGGCGAGGATGATCAGGAACTCGCGCACGATCTCGTGCTCACCGCGCGCGAGGAACGCGAAAGCAGATACCGCGAAGTCGCGGGTGAACACCTGGTCGTAGTTCAATGCCTCGAGCTCGACGTCGCGGGCGGCGACGGTGCCGACCGGACGACCACCAGCCGTGACCACGGCATCCTCCAGAACGTCCCACGCTGCGTCGGCGGTCTGCTTTACGATATCCATCAGCGAACCTGACTCGGTACAGCACTCGGGCTGACGATGCGTCGGCCTGGAGCGGTGCCGCAAGCCGGTGCCCTCTGCTCGGCTTGAAGCCGAGGCGGCACGCTGGAGGCAGAAGGTCCTGCTTTGTGGGTCGCATCAAGAGTGTCCATACCCGAGACCCCTCCTCCGTCCAACATCTCGATGGGTGAGCTGATTTCGGCAGGATCTGAGGAACGGCGAGTGCCTCCCTCTCGAGGCTCGAGTGCGTTGCGGGCGCCGAGCAGAGGAGCAGCAGCGAAGGGCCTACGAGGCCGGGCGCAGCAGCATCGCGGAGCTTGTCGGCCAGGATGCGTTGACAGGTTTCTGACGGCGTACTCTTCATGCGGACAGCTCGTGTGCTCAGATTGCTGAGCACAGCAAGCCAGTGGCGTGTGTTCCAGCTTCGCCCTAGCGGGCGCCGAGCACGACTCGGATCTCTGCCGCCAGATCGGCGCTGGTGATCTCGCCGTCCTCATCGGTATCGGGGCGGACAGACCACGTGCCGAACAGGTGGCCTGCCAACGCCGTCACATCCGAGGTCAGCAGCTCACCGTTGCAGTCCACATCACCGAGACCGCAGTTGCGACAGACGACCACGATCGAGTCGGATTCTTCGTCGCCGTCGCTGTCGGTAACGGTTACGGTCACGGTGTGGATCCCCTCTGAGAGTGCCGGCACGATCACCTCACGGCCGTTGCCGAGGTCACCGTCCAGATCCGAGACTCTCGTCTTCATAGGCCACCACGAACTGTCCACCTGCAGCGATAACGACCGGCCGACGTGACGGCCAACCGCTCAGGTTGATCTCCCCTCCCACCGGCGTTCCATCACTGCCCACAACGCGACCTCGGATCTCGACAACACTGCCTTGATCCTCCCAGACGACCAGGTAGCGATCGCTGACCTCGTCGTAGGCCCCCCGTGGGTTCACCTGGTCGCCCGATGCCGATGACACCACCGTCGCGCTGTTGACCGCCCACCCATCACGGTCGACGACCCGGCCGTAGACATCCCACGAGGAGTCGGTGGACGACCGCTGCTGCCACACCGCCAACCAGTGGTCATCGGCCGAGCAGCACGCCACATCCGGTGCACGCTCGTCCACGGTCTCGACCGCGATGAGGGCGGTGACCCCGGCCAGTGAGCCGTCGGCGTTGATGGTGTGACCGACCACGTTGCGGTGTACAAACTCGCCGCTTCCCATCTCCTCGCTCCATACCGCCACGTAGCGACCGTACAGCTCGGCGTCGGCGGCGACGGCTGGCTCGCCTTCCCAGATCGTGCCCATGGCCAAGCCGATCGGTGAGCCGATCACTCCGCCTGATCCGACCCGAACTCCGTACACCTCCTGGTCAGACGCGGACGAAGCCTGCTGCCACACCACAAAGCACTCGCCGTACGTGGGATCACACGCCACGTCGGGGACGGTGCGCGCAGTGGTGCCGGCGTAGGAGATGCTGAAACGACCACCGAGCGGCGTCCCCGCGACATCCAGCCAGCGTGCGTAGATGTCGGGACCGTTCACGTCCCAGTGATGATCCTGCCAAACCGTCAGGTAGCTGTTGACCGAGGAGTGGGCGTTGAACGCTATCGACGGCTCGAGCTGATCTCCGCTCCAATCGATGACCGCGACCTCCGTCCGTGGCTGACGATCGTCACGCGCGGCGGCTCCGGTGATCAGCAACACAGTCAGCAGCGTACCGACGACCACGGTCAAGCTCGCGCGAACAGCGCGTCCAGCATGTCGTTCACGAGAGGGCGCAAAGCGGCGGTGGTTCGATTCGACACCCATGAAGCAACCTCCAGGTCAGAGGGTACGACATGGTCCGCTGAAAAGTCCTCAGAAGGACATCAGAGGATCATCAGGGCGTCGCGCCGGCTCCGTCCGGCGAGCGGGCGTCAGCCAGTGCGGCGTGTTCGGTGCCTGATCAGCGTGGCAGCCCGAAGGCGGCGTGGTGGTGACACCAGAGGTTGCTCGCGCGCTGCCAGCTGCTCTACCCTGCCTCGGTGGACTCGATAGCGCCGCGGGTTGTGATCATCGGCGCCGGCCCCGCCGGTCTGACGGCGGCGTACCGGTTGTGCCAATGGGGGGCGCGACCCCTCGTGCTCGAGGCCGACCCGAAGCATGTCGGTGGAATCTCGCGCACAGCGTCGTTCAAGGGGTACCACTTCGACATCGGTGGGCATCGATTCTTTTCCAAGTCGAAGGAGATCGAGGATCTCTGGACCGAGCTCCTCGGGGACGACATGCTGTGGCGGCAGCGCAGATCGAGCATCTACTGGCGCGGCAAGCTCTTCGCCTACCCGTTGCGGCCACTGCAGGCGTTTGCGGCACTCGGTCCTGTGACCGCTGCGACCTGCGGTCTTTCGTACCTCTGGCAGCGGCTGCTCCCACGGCGACCACAGAGGAGCTTCGAGGACGTCATGGTCCACCTGTTCGGACGGCGCCTGTACCGCATCTTCTTCAAGGCGTACACCGAGAAGGTGTGGGGGATGAGCTGCCGGGAGATCTCCGCCGACTGGGCGCGTCAGAGGATCACCGGCCTGTCGATGCGCACCGCGCTGATGAACGCGCTCTGGCTCGGCCGACGTCCCACCTCAACCGGGCCGGAGCAGGTGAAGACGCTGATCGCCGGCTTCCGCTACCCGAGGCGGGGCCCCGGCATGCTCTGGCAGGAGTGTGCGCGGCGAGTTCAGGCCATGGGCGGCACGGTGCGGCTCGGTCGGCGCGTCGTGGGTTTGCGGCTGGACGACGGCACATGGCAGGTGCGGCACTGTGACCCGGAGGGCGGTGATCGTGAGACAGCCGAGGCCGATTACGTGATCAGCTCGGCTGCGCTTGCCGAAGTTGTTTTGCGGCTCCAACCGGCCCCGGCGGACACCGTTCTGCGCGCTGCGGCATCGCTGCGCTACCGCGACTTTCTGACGGTGTGCCTCATCGTTCGCGGTACCGGCGCGTTCGACGAGAACTGGATCTACATCCAGGATCCCGAGGTGCAAGTCGGCCGGATCCAGAACTTCCGTGCCTGGTCCGAGGAGATGGTCCCTGACGAAGGCTCCAGCTGCTACGGCCTGGAGTACTTCTGCTTCGAAGGCGACGAGCTGTGGCGGTTGGCGGATGCCGAGCTCGTCGAGCTGGCGGCGGACGAGCTGTGCACGCTCGGGCTGGCGCGACGGGAGGATATCCGTGATGGCACCGTGGTCCGCCAGCCGAAGGCGTACCCCGTGTACGACGACGCGTACACAGACAACGTCGCCACCATCCGCGAGGCGCTGGAGCAGGGCTACCCGGGGCTTCACCAGGTCGGTCGCAACGGGATGCATCGGTACAACAACCAGGACCACTCGATGATGACCTCGCTGCTGACGGTGGAGAACATTCTCGCTGGCAGCAAGCTGTTCGATCCGTGGAATGTCAACCAGGATGCCGAGTACCACGAGGCCGGTGCGGCGGGCGTTCGCCGGACGCCGGAGCTGCACGGGGCGACTGCGGAACCGAACGAGTCGTCGCCGGCGTAGTGTCACGGCCCCGAGTCATGGCGGTGCTCGGGTCGTTTCGCTTCGACCACTGAGATCACCTCTACAGCGGCCTCCAGCAGGGGCCCGCGGTCCGGTGGTTTGATGGTGTCGCGTTCGATCCAGTGGGGGTCGCGCCCGAGCTCCGCGCACAGGCGGTAGAGCGCGGCGCACTGCTCTGGGGGCGGGCGATGGAGCACCTTGGCGACGTTGCCGGTTCGCAGATGCTGCTCCAACCGGTTCAAACCGCTTGGGCTGTTCGAGATGAGAAGCACCCGACTGTCGTAGCTGTGGAGCGTGATCATCGTCTCCAGCAGCCAGCTCCTCGGGTCCGGATGCGGAAACACGATGGCGATCGGTTGGTCTGGCGTGGTGTGCTCGATCTCGTAGATCGCCAGGATGTGCCAGTCGTGGAGCTTCTGGTACGGGTTGAAGTGCCAGAGCTTGATCCAGCTGAGCAGCGGTACTGCCAGGAGAAGGAGAGCGACGATCCAGAGTACGCCGCGCCGCCGGGGCACGATCTTGGCGATGCCGAGGCTGGCGAGAACGGCCGTCGGGACCATGATGAGAAAGGTGCGGGTGATCGAAGGGTGGACGTACTGGCTCAGGCCGGCGGTCATGACGGCGCAGACTACAAGGAGGCCTGCCGCGATGAGCAGGCTCCGAGATCGGTGGTACGCTCCGGGGAAGAACGCAATGCACACGAGGACGGCGCTGATCGGGTTGACCACGTTGCCCCACAGGAAGTGGCTGCTGGCGTCGAACCAGAGCGGTTGCAGGAGGCCGATGACTGTCCCTCGTGCACGCGCCATGAGGCCGTCGCTGCCCTCGTAGTGCACCATCTTGCTGTCTGCTGCCGCGCGGAGATCATCGAGCTGCAGCAGGTAGGGTGCGGCGATCAGGAGGAGCCCGACGAGGACCAGGAGAGGCGGAGTCAGGATTTGCAGAGAGACGCGCCGGTCACGCACGAGCCGTTCAAGGATATCGACGGCGAGCACGAGGCCGACACAGGGCACGCTGACTGCGGCGCCGAGCAGGCTCAAGTGGAACGCCGATCCGCAGGCTGCACCTGCGCCGAGGTAGAGCAGTGCACTGCCGCGGGCCCTCGCGGCGAGCACCAGGCACAGACTGAACGCGACCGGGGGCAGGGCAGCGATGTGGATCTTGCCCTGCACCGCCCACACCATGATCTGCTCGGAGACGAAGAAGATCAGGCAGCCCAGAGCGGCTGCGGCGCGCGCGGGGCCGCCAGAACGCTGCACCAGGCCTCGCAGCGCCAGGTAGAGCGGCGGGAGGCAGATCACTGTCAGGAAGGCCGCAGCCAAACGCCAGGCCAGGCACGATGGTCCGAGCACGGCGATCCACGCTCCTTGGTAGACCGACATCGGGCGCGGGTTGTCCCCGTACACCCCCATGCCGTCCAACCAATCGATCGAGAGGAACCCATCTCGAACGAGCCCGTGGGCATATTCGAAGAACGCGAACTCGTCACCGACAAACGAGAACCTCCAGGAGCAGGCCATGCCGGCGTACAGACCGAACGCAGCAGCACAGCCGATCGCAAGGCCGATGGCTTCCCAGCGCGTGAGGCGGAGCGTGAGCGCTACGTTGACGCGACGGTCTCGTCTCCACAGCAGCCAGGAGACGACCCCAATCAGAGTGAGCCAGAGCGGCGCCACCCTCCCCGGGTTCCAGGAGATGGCGGCAGCACCGGAAAAAAGCAGAACCGCCACGACCGGAGACGTCAGCAGAGCCATCAGCGTCCGTACCGAAAGGTTTGGAGGGCTTGGCAGCGGTACAGCAGACCGCTTGGGGTCACGGCGGCTGCCGACGAATGAGCTGGCGCCGGCGAGACCGTAGCTGCCGAGGATCAGGAGCGCTCCGAAGACAAGCGTCGGAGGCTGCGCCATCTGGTGAGCCCAGTCGGCGCCGAGATGCACCATGAGCTCGAGCCGCGGGTGGCCTCCGGCGAGCTGGAGCAGGTCGTCCCACATGCGGATGGAGAGCACGCCAGCGGTAACGAGCGTTCCGGCCAGCATGGCCAGTGCCCGAGCCCCCCAGCGTCGCCCTCTTGCAGACGTTGGTTCTTCCCCAGGCGCTTGGGTCATAAGTTGCTCCTGCGAAAGCTTATTTGGCTAGACAGCCTGGCGAGAGCCGTGGCATCCACGGAACCAGTCGGCCGTGCATGGGCGCACCGTAGCACGTCTCACTCGCCGAGTCGCATCGGAGGAAGAGCTCAGAGATGAGGGCTCAGAGCTCAGGATGCCGTCTGCCCGGCCTGCAGCCTGCTACGTGATGCTCAAGCATCGACATGTGGAACGCTCGCAGCAAGGGCCAATGGATGAGAGGGGGAGTCTATAGCCGCCGAGGAGGTTGGATTGCGGCGAGATCAGCAATCGACTAGCCTGCGATCGGGGAGGCAGCGCAAGTGGCCATTGTGCTTCGGGGGCTCGTCTTTCGTCTCGGCGCGGTGCTGATCGGGACCGCTGGCGTACTGCTCGCGCTCGAGCTGGCGCTGACGCTCGCCTCGACAGTCGCTCGTTGGCACGTCCGAACCTCGGCGGACGTGGCCGAAGAGGGGGCGCTGCGTGTCCTGTGCCTCGGCGAGTCCACCACCGGCGGCGCATGGCCTGACCAGCTCGAGACGATGCTCCAGGGCGCCTACCCCAACCTCGAGGTGCAGGTGTTCAAGCGCTACTTCGTCGGGGGTCGGACGGACAAGATCGCAGAGCACCTTCCCGAGTGGCTTGTCGAGACGCGACCCCATATCGCCGTCACCATGCTCGGAATCAACGATGAGGGCAACAGCCTGGTCTACCGTCCGGACCAAGGTGAGCCGTGGCTGGTCGAGCACTCGCGGACTGCGAAGCTCATGATGCTGCTCTGGCGCCAGCTCGTAGAGACGCCAGCAGCGACGCCAGCATTCGCTGATTCCGATCCTCAAGCTCTTGAAGTGGCAGGCGATCCGCGAGACCAGCCGACGCGGCAGAGGGTGCACGAGCTGGAGATTCGCCGGGCTGAAAACGAGCGACGGTTCCTGATAACACCGACACTGGCCATACAGACGGAGCTGATCGCGATCGATCCGAGGACTCCGTCCTTTCATGTGGGCCGCCTTGTGGACACGCTCACTCACGGCTACCCGGATGCGGAGCTCGACCGGTTCGTGCGCGAGGAGCTCGAAATGTCGCCGGAGGCGTTCGATGTGAACGTGCACCACGCTCGTGTGCGCCAGTGGGGCGAGGCGCACGACGATCCGTTTGCGGCGCTCCGATTGCAGACCGCCATGGCCAGGCGCGCTCAGGCTCCCGAGCTGGCAGAGCGCCTGCTCGTTGAGGCGAGTCGGCACCCTCGGCCAGTGCTGGCGGGCAGCGCCTCGGCACGGTTGGCCGAGTGGTATGCCCGTACTGGTCGCCGGGCGCAAGCGGAGGACGCTCTTCGTCGGGCGCGGCAGCTGCTCCCGGCGACCAGGCCGTGGTCGCTCGGTCTGGGGTTTCTCGCGCTTTCGTCAAACCTGTACGAGCTCGCGATCGAGCTCCTGGAGGACGCTGTGACGGGCCAGCCCGTAGTGCCGCCTCGCCACCGCGATGTGGTCTACGGTTGGCTCGAGCAAGCGTGCAGGATGGCCGGACACTCCGATGGTGCTGCGAAGTGGCGTCAGCGCCTGGAGGCCGACCAAAGTCGGCGCGTGCTCGGGTTCACGCGGCTGCACTATGGGCGGATCGTTGATCGGCTCCTGGACGAGGGTGTCACGGTAATCGCGATGCAGTACCCCGTGCTCCCGCTCGATCGTCTTCGCCAGCTGCTGGGCTACCGCGACGATGTGATCTACCTCGAGAACCGGACCCAGTTCGACCGAGACCTCGAGCTCCACGGCTACCCCGTGCTGTTTAGCGATCGGTTCGCAGGCGCCTTCGGGCACCTCACCGAGCGCGGCAATCTGCTGGTGGCGGCAAACGTTGCCGCGACCGTTCAGGGGATTCTCGACAGCCGCGACGACATCGCACCCGAGGCGCAGTAAGCCTAGGGTCGGGGCTTCGAGAGCCCGGGCCCCGAACCTGCTACGGATCGATCGCGACAGCGAACGCTCCGCTGATCGCCCTGCGCCGTGAACGAGAAGCGGCCCGCCCTTGCGGGCGGGCCGGTTGGGGGGACGGCGGCGGAAGCCGTCAGTTTGTTTGGCTCGGCTCGCCGAGCCGGCGAAAAGGAGACACGCAATCTGCTGCTGGGCGGCGAACTCTGGTCGCCGCGTGGTAAGGAAAGCGTTCCGAGTCTCAAGATTTATTCCGGGTGCGTATGCGCAGCCGATGGCGTTGTGGAGCTCGTGCTCGACCAAACGCGTCATGATCAGCGCATGTCGTGTTTCCAGAGGCTTTGGTACTCTTGAAAGGTCGGGCTGGTGGCGGGGTCGCCACTTCGGTGGGCTCGCCCCGCCGGCGAAGGAGCGCGCCATGCACCAGGCCGAGATCCTCGATCGTGTCGCCATCAACGTCCGTTCGCACAAGCTTCTGAAGAAGCTGCTGCGCGAGAACCCCCCGCTCGAGGAGATCATGCGCAACTCGCGCAACGAGACCGAGGCTCGAGTGGGTGTGCGCCACTGGGTGATGCGGCTCCTCGAGGACCGTCCGGCGGCGGTGGAGTTCTACGAGGCCAAACACCCGAGCCGGGAGCAGTTCGAGGCGCTCGAGTGGCGTGACTATGCGGCGATCCGGCTGCTGGACTACATCGACAATGCCGGCCGGACCTTCCCGGACCTGAACCTGCATGACGAGCTGGCAGTATCGGATCCGATCCGGTTGATCTGGCTCGCAGTGGCGCACGGGACCGGCGGCGCCAAGCCGGCGTTCTTCTCCGATACCCTGGAGCTGTTCCGGCAGCTCACCGGGCGCAGCGAGCACCACCCGCCGACCCGTGAGCAGGTGATGGACTGGATGGAGCGCTACCCGAGCGGGCTCGACCCGCGGATCGTGCGCTTGCGCGAGGAGAACCGCGACCGGATCATCCGCACGCTCATTCAGCATATCGAGGCGGGCCGCATCCGCAGCCAGAAGTACACATTTCCGGAGGGGATGTCGGAGGAGGAGAAGCTCGAGCAGATGCTCGAGTGGTGGTCGGACCACCGGTTCCACCTCAACTTTGCGGTGCGCTCGCCAGACCTGCTCAACGAGCTTCTTGGCTACTCCCTCGACCCGGACACCATGAAGGTGCTGTACGAGGCCGAGGCCAAGGGGATCCCGTTCTTCGTCAACCCGTACTACCTGTCCTTGCTGCACGTGCGGGTACCGTACTTCGCCATCGGGGCGGACCTGGCGATCCGTTACTACGTGCTCTACAGCCAGGAGCTGGTCAACGAGTTCGGTCAGATCGTGGCGTGGGAGAAGGAGGACAAGGTGGAGCCGGGCAAGCCGAACGCCGCCGGCTGGTTGCTGCCCACCTCCAAGAACGTCCACCGGCGCTACCCGGACGTGGCGATCCTCATCCCGGACACCATGGGACGGGCGTGCGGCGGGCTGTGCGCGTCCTGCCAGCGGATGTACGACTTCCAGAGCGGTCACCTGAACTTCGATCTGGAGCGGCTCAAGCCCCAGTCGAGCTGGTCGGAGCGGCTCGAGCAGATCATGGAGTACTTCGAGAGCAGCACACACCTGCGGGACATCCTGATCACCGGCGGCGACGCCTTGATGAGCTCCGACCGGTCGCTCGAGCAGGTTCTGAACGCAATCCTCGAGATGGCCGCCCGCAAGCGGACCGCCAACGCCGAACGTCCCGACGGCGAGAAGTACGCGGAGCTGCAGCGGGTCCGGCTCGGCACACGGTTGCCGGCGTACCTGCCACAGCGGATCACCCCGGAGCTGGAGCAGATCCTGCGCGAGTTCAAGCGGAAAGGAAGCGAGCTCGGGATCGCCCAGTTCGTGATCCAGACGCACTTCGAGTCGCCGATGGAGGTGACGCCTGCGGCACGGGAGGCGGTGAGCCGGCTGCTTGCCGCCGGCTGGATGGTGACCAACCAGCACGTGCTGACGTCGGCCGCCTCGCGCCGCGGTCACGCAGCGCAGCTTCGCCGCGTCCTCGGAGATATCGGCGTGCTGCCGTACTACACCTTCACTGTCAAAGGCTACATGGAGAACTGGTTCAACTTCGCACCGAACGCACGGGTGGTCCAGGAGCAGGTGGAGGAGAAGGTGTACGGTCGGGTGCCGGAGGACCTGCACGACTCGCTGAAGAACCTGCACGAGCATACCGAGCGGCTCGAGGAGCGGCTCGCCAACCTGCGCAGCATGGCCGGCGTGCCGTTCCTGGCCACCGATCGCAACGTGCTCAACCTGCCCGCGGTGGGCAAGAGCCTGACCTTCCGGGTCATCGGGATTACCCGTTACGGACGGCGGATCCTCGAGTTCGACCACGATGGCGGCCGCGACCACAGCCCGGTGATCGAGGCGATGGGCAAGGTCGTGATCGTGGAGTCGAAGTCGGTCTCCGAGTACCTGCAGCAGATGGAGGAGCTCGGCGAGGACACCTCCGAGTACGCGGGGCTGTACGGATACTCGGTGGGTGTGGTGGAGCAGAGGATGCCGGTGTTCGAGTACCCGGCGCTCGGCTACGAGATCACCGACCGGCTCAACAACCTCGACCTGGCCGGCTGGGAGCGGGCGAACGAGGTGGCGTAGCCTCCCGGCCATCCGGAAGCCGGCCCGCGGGCCCGGAACACTGAAGCCCCGCTCATCGGGTTGACCGGCACGCGTACTGGCTGCTACCCCACCGATCTCCACCACCGAACCCCACGCGCCGACGACCGCATCACGAAGCTCACAAGTCCCCGTCCACCCGTACACGCCATCGCCGTTGCATGGTCATCAACGGGCGTCGTCGGCGTTCTCCAGGCTCGCGACCGTGAACGATTGCAGGTCGACGGGCACCGGTACCCCGACGCCGACCTCGATCGTGGCCTGGTCGCAGTCGATGGCGGTGCACGCCTCGTAGGTGAACGAGACGATCCCGGTGAACCCCGCTGCCGGGGTGAGTGTCAGCGAGCCATCGCCGGCCAGGCTGACGGTCGCCTCGGACGGCAGCGGGACGCTCACCAGGCTCGCCGAGAGGCCGCCGCAGCGACTCGAGGTATCGTTTTCAAGGACGCCTGACGCAGCGACCGTCAGCTGCGTATCGATCGCGGTCTCGTAAGCGTCATCGACGGCAACGGTCGGGATGCCCTCGACTCGCTGGAGACCCTCGTGGGTCACCACCAGGAGCTCTTGGGCGACCGATGGCTGCAGATCGGCACGCAGCTCCGCCGGCCATGCGTTGTCGAGATTCCACAGTGCCACCGTCAGACCTCCAGGATCGAGAAGCTGCAGGCAGCCGTTGGTGCGAGCGTTCGCAACCTGACCGTCGATCACTTGCTGACGCCAGTCTGTGAGCGCGAGCTCGGAGACCATGCCTCGAGTGCAGACGAGGTCGTGGTACATGAGCGACCCCGGCGACTTGATGGTGGTGTCGCTGGTGGCGGTCTCGATGACGTCGTGCAGGCTTCCCGCCTGCTGACAGGACTGAAACGTGATGTGCGTGTGGTCGGCGAGCCGGAGCGCCCAGCTGAACTCCTGCGCGACAGCAGGCTTTGCTCCTGCCAGAGCGGCGAGGAGAAACGCGGCGAAACCGCAGCTCAGCCTTTGCCGTGTCTTACCGCACTGCCACACGCTCGATTCCTTCGCACGCGAGCACCAGCCGCTCCAACGCGGCGGGCTCGTCAACTCCGACTCGGGCTTCGATCTCGGAAGGCCAACATCGGACGCACTCCCAGCGGGCGACCGGGTTGCCGCCCGCGTCGACCACAATGACGGCGACGTCCTTGCGAGCCGCTGGGAGATTCTCATCGACGACCAGTTGGCGCCAGTCCCAGATCTCCATGCTGCTCGTGAGTCCCCTGGAAAGCGTGATATCGAACCACTTGAGTCGTCCCGGCACCTTGTTGACGATCTCGTTACCATTGCCGTCGACTACCGTATGCTCGACGACCTCGTGCTGCGAGCCGAGGTTGGTGAGCTCTTGGAAGTACATCACAGGCATTCCGGAGGGCTGGACGCTCACCATGAAGGAGCTTGGGATCTGCGCGCTGAGAACCGTGCTCCAACTGACGGCAGCGACAAGCAGGATAAAGACGAGACGGCTGTGATTCATGAGCTTCTCCGGGGAGGTGCTGACCAGTCTTTCACTATATGGCTTTGATGACGCTCATGTCAATGATCGTTGGGAGCTGGATCGTTGCGATCTTGTATGCAGCGGTCTTCGCGCGGCTCGGCGAGGCCAGCTGGTACGTCGGGGCTTCGGGTGGCGCGATGCATGCTGCTTTCGTCCTCGTTGTGCTGATGGAGGTGTTGCCAGGCGTGCATCCGCGGATGGTCAGCGAGTGCTACGGTCCGACCCAGAACCAGCAGCTGGAGCCACCGGAGTTTCTGGCACTGAACTACGGCCTTGGCACGCCGATCGTCACGGTGATAGCCCATCTGGCGTATGGGTTGGTGCTGGGAAGCTTCTATCAGGTTGGGGGCCAGTTGCTGCAGTAGACGCCGACAGCTCCTGGGGAGTGCACCGGATGAGAAGTGGTCCGATCTGGCGGCGGAGCCTCAGGCGCAGGTCGTTCGGGTGGAGGCTGACACGAACCGGTTGCCCGGTGGTGTGTGCGAGCGCGAGGTTTACGTGGTTGAGAGCTCGCAGGAGGAGCGTGCGGCTCGCGGTGTCGGCCTCGAAGCCGACGAGCGGCAGACGAAGCCAGCGGCGGCTCGGGGCGCTCAGAACGCCCATCAACGTCTCGAAGAGCTGGAACCCTGTTCCCGCCAGTCGCTGCGGTGGAGCAGCTCCGAGCGCCCAGGCCGGCGGGACGTACAGCCTGGACCGCGGCAGATCGTGCTCGTCGAACCAGCTCGCGCACCGCGAGATGAGCTCGACGATCTCATCGGCCGAGAGCGACAGGTGCTCGGCGACATCGCGGGACAGCAGCCGCGAGTGGAGGTGGTGGTAGATGCTGCTGCGGCGGTGGATCCGGTGCGACCAGCCGTGGCCGGCCAACCGGAACCCGCCCTCCGCGAGGGCGCGCAGGGTCGCGATCTGGTCTGCCGACCAGTCGCAGCCTGGTACCACCAGCAGGTCGCAGCTTTCGATCCCGTGCCGATCGAGGAGCTGGATCAGCTCGAGCACTCGACCGAGCGTCTCGGGCATCACGTCGTGGATCGAGACCACGGCGGGCAGACGGCGTTCGGCGGGCCTGATCACCACGCAGCGGCGCTGGCCACGAACGGCTCCGGATGGCACACGCCGGTGCACACCTCGAGCCAGCCGGAGATCGTGCTGTCGTTGAGCTCTTTTGCAGCGATCCTGCCCTGGCGACACTTCTCCGAGCGCAGCCGGGGGTCCACCTGGGCGATTCGTGAGATGGCGCCGGCGACGGTCTCGTTGTCCTGGATCGTGAACACAGCCTTGGCCAGCGATGGCCAGCGGACGATGCCGCAGCTGGAGGAAACCAGCACCAGCGCACCGCGCGCCATCGCCTCGAGTGCGATGGTGCCGAACGACTCCACCTTCGATGGCAGGACGAGCATGTCAGCGCGATCGAGGGCGTCGGCGACCTGGTCGCGGCTCAGCCAGCCGAGGACTGTCAGGTTGTCCAGGTCGCGAGCGCGAGCTTCCACAAGCTCGCGCAGCGGGCCGTCGCCGCCGATCTCGAACTCCAGGTCCGGTAACGCGGCGGCGGCGTCGAGCACGGCGTGGATGTTCTTCTCCGGTGCGAGTCGGCCCGCGTACAGAACACGCCGGATCTCGCTGCGAGGACGCGCCGCACGCTCGATGAACGCACGGGGGATCGGCGTGCCGACCATCTGGACGGTGCGCGCACCGAGCGTGCCGGCGACCTCGGCCATCTCGGTCGAGTTGACCAGCACCACGTCGGCGGCGCGGAACAGGAGCGTGTTGATGGTTTCCAGGTAGTGGGCCGACACGCGGCGCGACAGCCAGCTCCAGTAGATGTCCACCAACGCCTCGTAGCGCGTGTGAAAGCCGACGATCAGCGGAAGCCGACGACGCCTGGCGATCGCCGCGCCAAGGAGCCCGAACGGTCCTGGTGTGGCCACCACGATGAGGTGTGGTGCGATCGCACCGATCCGTGCGCTGATCGCGCGGACTCGCGGAAGACAGATCCGCTGGGTGGCGTCACCGGGAAGCGGCCAGGAGATGCCGACGAGCTCTCCCTGATGCGAGTGGTCGGGGGCAAGCAGCTGCAGAGTCCCGAGGAGGTCGCCGAGGTGCTCGCTGAGGTCCTCGTAGTACGACCCGACTCCGTTGCGGTTCCGTGCAGCGTCGGAGAACACGGCGGCGCGCAGCTGGCGGCCTGAGAGCGGTTCGACGACGGGGTTGGGAGTGGCCACGATCACACCTCCTTCGCATCAGGTCGCGCGGGCCGTGGACCCGAGCAGATACCGTTGGCGGTCGAAGTTGAACTCCCGAGCCAGCGTCTCCTCGTGCAGACCGAACTGCTCGAGGGAGTAGTGGTGTTGGCTCCGGTAGCGGCGGGAAGACTCCGCCTCTCGGACGAGCTGTTCAGAGAAGACAGAGCTCAGCTGGAGCCCGAACCGGCTGTACAGCTCGCGTACCGTGGCGTCGAGATCGGTCCGGAGCTGGTCCATCTGGACCGTTGCCCAGCGGTTCTCTGGGAGCTCAGTGGTCATTGCCTCGATCCGGGCGTAGTAGCGCTTCAGGATTGCCACGAAACGGTCGCGGAAGCCTTCGCCAGTGCGATCGGCAGCGAACAGCTCGATGCCCGGCCGGATCGAGCTGAGCTGGGACGGGACCGCTGCCTCCGGTTCGCGAATGCACGCGACAATCCGACACTCCGGGAACGTCGCCCGCAAGCTGTGGATCATCGGCGTGAACGATGGGTTCTTCGACAGGAACCGGAGGTCGGGTCCGTGGACGTACAGATGGCGTTGGACGCACGAGCGGTAGAACGTCATGATCGCGCGCCGTTCACGAGCCGGGATCGCGTCGTCGAACTCCGCCAGCTGCCAGAGACGGCTGGAAAACGGAAACGGGATCGCCAGCAGGAAGCAGCCAACAACCGGCGCCAAAGCAATGAAGTCCTCCTCGGGCTCGTTGAGGGAGAGCTCGTGGATTGCGTTGAACCCGCCAAGCGACGTCCGTTCGAGACGACCGAGGAGCCGCGCGACGGGCCGCCCCAGGCGCCGATCGAGCGTGCGGAGCCCGAAGAACAGCCTCCGCCACGTCACCGAGATCGCAAGCAGCAGCTCCCAGGTCTGGAACGTGGTCAGGTCGGGATCGTTGGCCAGCACCCGGTGGAGGAAGGTCGTCCCGCTGCGGGGGACGCCGACAACGAACAGTGGCGGACGGATCGTGACCCGCCGGTAGGCGCGAAAGAAGACCTCATCCAGCAGCAAGCCGAGCCATTGCCACGCCTGCAGTGCCAGAAGCAGGGGCACGAACACCGTCAGCACCCCGGCCCGTCGCAGGCTGAACCTTTCCGGGCGTCCCGGGAGCGGAACGCACGCTCGCACTGCCAGGCCGATCGTTCGCACCCAGCTCAGCAGCATCAGTCGCAGCATGTGGTCGGCCTCCTTCGGAGGTCGACCGAACCCCGCGTCCGGAACCGTCCCCCGTTCGAGCCCTGGGTATCAACCCGAGATGAAGCTCACACGAAGCTGGCGGCGCTGTAGCAGGAGTTCAGAGTTTTGAATTCTGAGTTCTCAACTCCCCCGCCCTCCCTATCACCGCGGCCGCGGGCCGCAACCAAGGCGATACTCCGGCGGTGCTGACCCTGCATCAGGTTGAGGAGTAGGATTGAAGTCCTTACCCGCCCATTGGACCTTGCTGCGAGCTTCTCAACCTCTGCGATGCTTGAAGCTCACGCAGCACGTCGCCGGGGTGGGCGGGCGGCAGTCAGAATTAAGAACTGA
>CAZEJK010000056.1:16612-25440 GCA_964512045.1 uncultured Thermoanaerobaculia bacterium | reverse complement strand
CCACAATCCGAGAGCAGTCAGTCGGATTGCAGTGGCCCGCGCGTGCCCACTGCTGACGAACACCGGTACACTGGCCGGGTGACAGATGACCCCCAGACGCTTCGGCGCCTCAAGACCGCGTGGCTGGTGCTGCTGCTGGCGGTGGCAGCCTCGCGCCTGCTGGCGATTCCCTCGGTTCCCTGGGAGCAGGATGAGGCGCTGTTCGCTGCCGCCAGCCTCGACACGAACCTGATCGAACGGCGTCCGCACCCGCCGGGCTTTCCGCTCTGGATCGCCTGCGGCACGACAACCCAGTGGCTCCTCGGTGACCCGATGGTGGGCCTGCAGCTGCTGTCGGCCCTGGCGTCCATCGCTTCGGTATGGCTCCTGGGCCGGGCCTGGTCCCACATCATCGGCGCGACGGCCGGGTTCGCAGCAGCGACCATGTACGCATTTCTGCCCGGCGTGTGGTTCCACGCCCCGCGGGCGTTCTCGACCACCCCGGCGCTCGCGTGTGCCCTCGCGGCAGTGGTGTGCTGGCAGCGGCGGTGGCTGTGGTGCGGCACTGCCGCGTGGGTCGCAGCCGTGCTCGTTCGACCACCGTTGGCGCCGCCACTGATCGTGCTCGCGGTCGCCGCGGCGGCTCTGCTGCGGATCTCCTGGCGGCGCTTCGCGCTCATGGGCACAGCGGCCCTTGGCATCGTGGCTCTCGGCTTCGTACCGCTCGTTGTCGACACCGGCGGGCTCGGACCGTTCCTCCAGGCTGCGACTCAGCACGGGTCCGGTCACGCAGGGGCCCTGCACCTGGCGCCGTGGACCATCGGCTCGCTCGGCATCGTCCGAGCCCTCGGCGGTCTCCTCCCGGCCGCCGTCGCCGTTGTGCTCGCCGCGCTCGGGACCTGGGGCCTGTGGCAGCGGGATCGAAAGGTCGCTATGGCATGGCTGGTGATGCTGGCCTGCACCCTCGCCTGGATCCTCGGCGCGCACAACCGCACGTACCCACGCTACACGCTACCGGCGCTCGCTCTGCTCGCAGGACCCGTGGGGCTCGCCCTGGAGCTGCTCTGGCGGCGCCACGCCCGCGCAGTGATGGCAACTGCGGGTCTGGCTGCCGTCGCTCTCGGCGCACTCACACTCCCGGCTGTACACACGGTGGCAACCGAGGAGTTCCCGCCTCTCCAGGCCATTGCCGCCGCCACCGATCCATCCCCTCCCGGCAGCGTGATCGTCGACGGAGGGTTGAGCCCGTTCGGCGACCTGCTCGGCCTCGCCCAGCGCAGCGACCGGCCGATCGTATGGCGACCGCTGGTCGCGGAGGGACGCATCCCACTCGATTTGCTGGAGGGCCCGTGGACGTTCGTCTGGTCCACGGGCACACCGAGCCGGTGGATCGCCGCCCCTGAACGACAACCGATCGCCGTGTCCGTTGGTGGGGCCATGCTCGAACGGCTCAGTCAGGACCGCTACCTGACAACATGGCGCGCCGATGTCGGCGCCATCGTCCTCCAGGGTCCAGCGGTTGACGCACGGGGACACCTCCCATGCACCGGGACCATGCGTCTGCTGATACAACCGACACCAAAGGGATCCTGGCTCGGGCTGCACACACGGGTGGAGGGGGCGCCCATCGAGCTCGTCGCACGCATCGAGGATCGTCGCCTCGGCAGCGCGCGTCTCGAGCCCGGTCGACACCCGATCTTCATCGACCTCCCGCCGGCGCCGAGCCGGGCGCACCACCCATCGGTGGTCGAGCTCGCCGTAACACCCTCGTCACCGCAGGCTTTCTGCACTGTGGAGCGCACATGGGTGGACGCACCGAACCGCCCGCTCGCGGCGTACGAGATCTCTCCTGAGGCGCTCCCCATCGCCCGCGATGGACTCATACGCGCTCACGGCGTGCACGGTGTCGAGCAGCTCAGCGGCCGCTCCGGACGGTGGACCGAAGCACGCGCTGTGCTCGACCTGCCGGTGCGCGCCGGAACGCTCAGCCTGGAGCTGTGCGCGCCCCGACCCGGACCGGTGAGCGCGGTCCTCGAAGCCGATGGCCTTCGCCGAAGGCTGGCAATCGGCGGCTCATGGCAGACGGTGCGCATTCCCATCTCGGCCGGCACGGCTCGCATCCGACTGCGTCTGTCCACGCCCGAGCCTCTCATCCCGGCGGATACGCTCCCCGGCACCACTGATCGTCGCACCCTGGGCATCGTGCTCGGAACGATCGCCTTCGAGCCCCGCGACCCACCGTAGCGATCCGTCCGCCTTACGGCTGCGGCGGCCGTCTGCGCTGTCGGATGGCGGCGTCGATCGCCGCCACCAGCCGACCCTGGCCAACGCCCTTGGTCACCAGAGCCTCGATCGAGCCGCGCAACCGTCGTCGATCCCCGGCGGTCATGTCCATTGCGGTCAGCACCACGACCGGGATCTCTGATGTTACGGGATCAGTCTTGAGGCGGGTGTTGACCTCGAAGCCGTCCATCCCGTCCATCATCAGGTCGAGCAAGATCACGTCGGGGCGGTTCCTGATGGCGAGCTCGAGGCCATCGGAACCCGAGACCGCACTCAGCACCCGGTATCCCAGAGGCTCGAGTCGCGTCCGCACCAGCTCGTGCACATCTGGATCGTCGTCCACCAGCAGCACCGTGACCCCACTGGGCTCAGCCGGCCGCACGAGGCTGCGCAAGATCGTGATCAGCCGCTCCCCGTCCACTGGCTTCACCAAGTACTCCGCAGCTCCGAGGGTCACCGCGAGCTCGCGGTTCTCGAGCATCGAGACCACCACCACGGGGATGTCCGCCGTCTCCGCCTGTCCCTTCAACCGCCGCAGCACGTCCCAGCCATCGTCTCCGGGCAAGATGATATCCAGGGTGATGGCGGCCGGCTGGAGCACCTCTGCCAGATGCAGAGCTTCTGCGGCATCGCGGGCCCGCACGGGAATATAGCCAGCCGAGCCGAGATGGCCAGCGAGTGTCTCGTAGGCCGTGGGATCGTCCTCCACGACCAGAACGCGCGAGCCTCCCTCGCCGGGGAGGTTCAGAGTCTCCGTACGCTCCTCCACCTGTCCGGTCTCACCCTGGTAGGCGACTGGGAACAGGACCGTGAAGGTGGCACCCTCGCCCAGAGCGCTATCGACCGACACAGTGCCCGCGTGCAGCTCAACGAAGCGGCGCACCAACGCCAGGCCGAGCCCGGTGCCACCGTACTTCCGGGTGGTGCTTTCATCCGCCTGCCGGAACTCATCGAAGATCCGCCGATGGTCCTTCGGATCGATACCGACACCTTCGTCGGTGATGGAGAACCGCACGCCCGCGGTTCGCAGCCCGTCACCCGGCTCGCTTGGCTCCACCGCGACTCGCACCACCCCACCGTGTGGGGAGAACTTGACCGCATTGGCCAGCAGGTTGTACAGCACCTGCTTGATCTTGACCGGGTCCGCCTCGAGATCGATGTCCTCCTCGGTACGAACATCGAAGGTGACGCCCCGTTCCTTGGCGATACCACGCATGACCGTGCACACCCCGGCAACCAACGGCACGACGGGGAAGCGTTCCACCCGCATGTCCATCTTGCCGGCCTCGATCTTCGACAGGTCCAGGAGATCGTTGATGATCCCGAGCAGATGCTCTCCGGAGGTGTGGATGTTGCCCAGGAAGCGCTGGAACCTCTCCGGCAGCTCGCCGGCACGCTCCAAGATCACGTCCGAGAACCCGATGATCGAGTTCAGCGGTGTCCGCAGCTCGTGGCTCATGTTCGCCAGGAAGAGGCTCTTGAGCCGGTCGGCCTCGCGCAGCTTGACGTTGGCCTCGCCGAGCTCACGGGTCCGTTGATCCAGCGCCTCGGTGAGACGCGTCAGCTCGCCGAATCGCCGCTCTTCCTCGTGGCGCAATCTCTCGATCATCTGCTGCTTGTGCTGCAACGCAGCCACTCCGCGAATGAAGAAGAAGGCCGCCACGTATAAGAACACCATCCGCGCCAGGAGCTCTGCCGAGGTCCCCGATCCCAAAGAGATGCTCTCCGAGCTGGCCATGTAGCCGATGTACAGCGCCGTGTCGATCAGCGCCGTCACTGCGGCCGCGACCTGCCCGAGCACGAACGCTGCGCCGCCGATGTTCGCCAGATACCAGATGAACCAGGGGCTGTCCGACCCGCCGGTGATCGCCACCCCCCAGGTGATCAGAGCTGCATCTGCAATCACCCAAAGAGGATTGTAGAACCGTCCGAGGCGTGCGTCCCAGCCGAAACGAACCAGCGCCGTGAACGGTAGGAAGCTGGCCATCGCGACCCCAACGGCCAGCACTGCCAGCTCCCACTCCACATCGATCACGCCACAGGCCACGAAGCCGAGCGCCGTCAGCCCGGCCAGGGCATAGGATGCCGCCCGGTTCCGTTGCACGGCGTAGCGGAACCGCCGTACCCGCTCTCGATGGTGCTCTGAGTGCTCCGGCATCAACCGTCCACTTTGCGCGCTCCGACTCGGACCTATTGTACGCGCTCCACCGTCGGGAGCCGGTACACTGCGATTCTCAGCCCGAACCCGTGGTGTCCGGCGCCACACAACTGGAGAGCCCGTGAAGACGTCTCACCTCGTTCTCGTCGTCACCACGACCGCCATCGCACTGATCAGCGCCTGCTCCCAGAGCAACGACGACACCGCGCGGTTCCGCGTCGCCCTGGTCACTCCGGGGCCCGTGTCGGACGCCGGTTGGAACGCAGCGGCGTTCGAGGGGCTGCAGCAGATCTCTCACACGCTGGACGCCCATACCGCGCACATGGAGGCCTCCAACCCCGGCGAGTTCGAGGAGGCGTTCCGCGACTTCGCTCGCCGCTCCTACGACGTGGTCTTCGGACATGGGTTCGAGTTCCAGGACGCCGCACTCGCCGCCTCCAGCGACCATCCTGAGACGGCGTTCGTCATCACGTCCTCGCTCACGGTTGCGCCGCGGGTGGCCGGGCTGGTGTTCCGCCTGGAGGAGGCTGCGTACCTTGCCGGAGTGCTCGCCGGACACCGCTCCTCCAGCGGCATAGCGGCGATGGTCGGCGGCATGGAGATTCCACCGGTGCGCCTGGTGTTCGAGGGCTTCGAGCGCGGCTTTCTCGCAGCCCGTCCCGACGGCACTGTCAAGGACGTGTACATCGGCAGCTGGGAAGACATTGCGTCCGCACGGCAGGCGACACTCTCGCTGATCGAGCAGGGCGCTGATGTGCTGATCCACAACGCCGACGCCGCCGGTCTCGGAGTGTTCCAGGCGTGCCGCGAGCGCGGCGTGGAGGCGTACGGCACCAACCGCGACCAGTCCGGGGTGGCGCCCGAGGTGGTCGTGGCCTCCGCCGTCATGGACGTACCGCAGGCCATGCTCGACGTCGCGCGGCTGGTGGAGGCTGGCAGCTTCATCGGGCAGGTGTACTCGTTCGATCTCGCCTCTGGCATCGTCGAGCTGACAATCAACCCCGCCTTCTCTGACGAGATCTCCGCGGAGCAGCGGGCGGCTCTCGCCGCAGCCCGAGCGGATCTGATCGCCGACGCAATCGCCCTGGAGCACTTCGACCAGTGACCACGACCCGTGCCGAGCCATCACGCCTCGAGGTACGCCGACTCGGCCGTTCCTTCGCGGCCGTGCAGGCCCTGGCTGAGGTCTCGTTCACCGTCGCCCGCGGCGAGATCGTCGCCCTCCTTGGCGAGAACGGCGCCGGCAAGACAACCCTGGTCGAGATCGTGGCCGGCCGGCTGCGACCTGATCACGGGGAGGTTCGCCTCGACGGTCAGACGATCCACGCACACTCGCCGCGCGACGTCCAGCGCCGCGGCGTCGCCGTGGTCCACCAGCACTTTCAGCTCGTGGAGGCGTTCACCGTCGAGGAGAACCTCCGCCTGGCTTCGGCTGGCGAGATCTCACGCGCACGCTGGCAGGAGGTGGAGTCCACTCTCGGGCTGCAGCTGCCCAATCCCCAGGCGCGGGTGCGCGAGCTGACCGTGGGGCAGCGCCAGCGCGTCGAGATCGGCA
The DNA here is from genome assembly GCA_964512045.1 of uncultured Thermoanaerobaculia bacterium. Taxonomy (GTDB): domain Bacteria; phylum Acidobacteriota; class Thermoanaerobaculia; order Thermoanaerobaculales; family Sulfomarinibacteraceae; genus CAZEJK01. The sequence continues at coordinate 19,465 of CAZEJK010000056.1, read as the reverse complement.
AGGCGCTGCTGTACCGTCCGTCGCTGCTGCTGCTCGACGAGCCCACCGCAGTTCTGACACCGGCCGAGACCGAGGTTCTGTTCCAGGATCTTCGCCAGCTCACAGCCAACGGCACGGCGGTCCTGCTGATCACGCACCGCCTCGACGAGGTCCGCGCCGTGGCCGACCGGGCAGTCGTCTTGCGCGGCGGGCGGCTCGTCGGCACCTTCCCGGGCAGCGCCCCATCTGCACAGCTGTCGACCGCCATGGTCGGGCGGATTCCGCCGCAGCCTGCCCGTCCAGAGCCGCCAAAGACCAGTGCTCCGATCGCTCAGCTCCGCGCGGTGGCCGTCCCGGGTCACCTCCAACCCACCGATCTCGACCTTCACGCCGGTGAGATCGTGGTGCTCGCTGGCGTGGACGGTAACGGGCAGTCAGCTCTCGCCGAACGGCTCGCCGGCCTGACCGACGGCCCCGGAACGATCACCGTCGCAGGTCGCCGGGTCGATGGCCAGCACCCCGCGACGTTGCGCAGGCTGGGCGTCTGGGCGATCCCAGCGGATCGTCGGCGAGAAGGTGTTGCGGGGGGACTGAGCGTGGCCGAGAACCTGGTGCTGGGCCGTCACCGCCGCCCCCCACTCTGCAGCCGTGGGCTCCTCGATCCACGGCAAGTGGAACGAGAGGCTGAAGCCGTCATCTCCCAGCTCGGAGTCGTGGGCACGCCCGACCAGATGGCAGCGGAGCTCTCTGGCGGCAATCAGCAGAAGCTTGCAGTCGCTCGTGTGCTCGCAGGCGACCCGCGCGTCGTCGCCGCAGTCCATCCCACGCGAGGGCTCGACGTGGCGGCCCAGACGGCGGTCCGCTCGCTGCTCATCGAGTGCGCTGCCCGTGGCGCTGCGGTGCTCGTGGTGACCGCGGATCTGGAGGAAGCGCTGGCCATCGGCCACAGAGTCGTGGTGCTCTCTCGCGGACAGATCGTCGGCTCGGGCGAACCAACCACACCGATCGAGACACTCGCCAGATGGATCGGCGGGGAGGTCGCGTGAGCCGGTGGGGGAGCGCTGGTCTCGCTCTGGCCGCCGGCTTCGTGCTGATCGTGATCGGCGTCGGCGGATCCCCGTTGGAGGCGGCAGCCGCCGCGCTCGACGGCTCCTTGGGATCGTGGCTTGCGATCCAGGAGACGCTCGCCAAGACCGGCCCCCTGCTCTGGTGCGGCCTGGCCGTTGCGCTCGCGTTCCGGGCCGGCATCTGGAATATCGGCGCCGAGGGACAGCTACTGGTTGGCGCCGCGGCGGCGACCTGGGTCGGACTCACCGTGCCAGCGCACGGGCTCGGCGCGATCATCGTTCTCGTCGCAGGCGCAACGGCCGGCGCGGCGTGGGCAGGGATCGCCGCCTGGCTGCGACACGCCCGGGGCGTCAACGAGGTGCTCTCCACGATTCTTCTCAACCTGGTCGCCCTCCACCTCGTGGCATGGACGGTGCACGGGCCTCTCCAGGAGCCCACCGGCACATACCCGCAGAGCGCACAGCTGCCGGCAGAGCTGTGGCTGTGGCGGCCGTTCCCACCCGGCCGGCTCCATCTCGGCATCCTCCTCGCCATCGTCGCCGCAGCGGCACTGGCGATCATCCTGAAGCGGTCGAGCTGGGGGCTGGAGCTCCGCGCCACTGGCGACGCTCCCGGCGTCGCCCGAGCGTGCGGCGTCCGTACCGAACGGGTTCAGGCGCTGGCTCTGGTTCTCTCCGGAGGCCTTGCGGGCATCGGTGGCGCGATCGAGCTGCTCGGCGTCACCCACCGGCTGTTCGAGCAGTTCAGCCCGGGCTACGGTTACTCTGCGATCGCCGTGGCGCTCCTCGGCGGTCTGCAGCCCATCAGCACCGCCATCGCCTCCGTCGTGTTCGGCGCCCTGGCCGCCGGTTCGGGAGCGATGCAACGCGCTGCCGGCGTGCCAACCGTGGCGATCATCGCCCTCCAGGGCCTGGTCATCATCGCCCTCGCGGTCCAGAGGTCCGCCAGGCGATGACCGCGGCGGAGCTCCTCACCATCGCAGCGCCTCTGCTCTGGGCCGCTGTGGCCGAGGTGCTCGGTCAGCGCTCGGGAACGCTCAACATCGGTATCGAGGGCGTCATGCTGATCGGCTGCTTCACCGCGGCCACCACGGCACCGGTGATCGGGCCGTGGGGGGCCGTCGGCGTCGCTCTGCTCGCTGGAGTGCTCGCAAACTCCATCTTTGCCGCCGTTGTCATCGCCGGCGCCGATCAGGTGGTGGCCGGTACCGGCATGGTGCTCCTCAGCCTCGGCGTCACGGGCGCGGTCTTTCGCCACCTGCAGGCGGCGGGCTTCTCCGGCGCTCTGGTGCCAACGCTGCCGTGGGGTACCCTGGAGCTCGGCGCACTCGGTGCTGTCGCGGTGTCGGCATGGTTTCTGGCACGGACCCATGCCGGGCTGGTGGCCCGCGCCTGCGGCGAGAACCCCGAGGCGGTCGCGTCGGCCGGCACCGACCCGCGCTGGGTCCGGTTCGCCACCCTTGCGGTCGCCGGCGGTCTGGTGGGCGTGGGTGGCGCCGCACTGGTGCTCCGCGGCTCGGGAGCGTTCGTCGAGGGGATGACCGCCGGTCGGGGGTTCCTCGCACTCGCGCTGGTGCTCATCGGCCGCTGGCGGCCGACCTTCATCGCCTTCGCTGCGATCGTGCTCGCAGCGGCCACCGGCGTCCAGTTCCATTTGCAGGGGCTGGAGCGGGACGTGGTGCCGTACCAGCTCCTTCTGGCTCTACCGTACATTGCGACGGTCATCGTGCTCGCGCTCGTGCCGGCGGACCGCCTCGGAGGACCGGCCGCCCTCGGCCGGCCGTACCATTCGCAGCGGTAGGGGTCC
>CAZEJK010000056.1:0-16512 GCA_964512045.1 uncultured Thermoanaerobaculia bacterium | reverse complement strand
GGTCTCTGCGCAGCTTCGCCACGGTGGCGCCCCAGCCGCCGCGGGATGGCGGCGCATCATGGTAGGAGACCACGCGGGAGTCGCCGGCAAGCACTCTGCGCACTCGCTCCCGCTGCACGCCGATCCCACGTCCGTGGATCAGGCGCACCTCCTCGAACCCGGTCGCGCACGCCTCGTCAAGGTACGAGCGGACCACATCCGGAATCTCCTCGGGCGCGAACGGGTGGAGGTCGAAGTGGTCCTCGATCGGCAGGTGCACCGGCTCGGATGGATCGAGCTCATCGTCCTGCGCCGTCACCTGCTCGTCACCGGCAGCCTCCGAGGTCTCTGCTGTCGTCGTCCTGCCCATCAGCAGCACTGGGAGCGCCAGCAGACCGAGCACTGCGGCGACGGCTGCAAACCCCCACCACGCCACGGGACCGATGACCCGGCTGAGCGGCCAGGTCAGAGCGGCCAGCACGACCAGCATGATCACCTTGGTCGTCAGGTACAGACGTCGCGCCTGCGGATCAGAGAACAGCTGCTCGAGCACGGTGGCACTCTACCGCCTCGCGCGCTCTCCGTCGAGGTCGGTCGCGGGCTCAAGGCATCGTGACTGTGGCGCTGTAGTCGATGACGCCGCCGTGGCCGACGCTGCGCGCGAGCTCGACGTGGACAGTGCAGATCTGGCTTGCCTCCAGATCGCACTGGACGGTCGTGGCCGGACTGATGGCATCGCTGTCGAGCACAGTCGGATCGACCAGCACCCCGCCGGTGCGGTAGCGCTCGGAAGATGCCTCGTGCCACTCGTCCTCGGGGTCGCTGATCACCTCGGTGACGGCGTACCCAACCGACACGGTGTGCTCTCCTGGCACCACCCATCCCACGTACGCCACAAACTCGTCGGGCTCGTCGATGGCAGGCGGCCGGCGCAGGAGCTGGCCCATCTCCGAAGCTCCCGAGTACAGCTGGCCCCGCTCGAGCACCCGTCTCCCGTCGACCACCACCTCCACGTAATGGATCGGGAAGCTCCGCTCGATCTCCACGATGATACGGCCGCCGGAGACCGGCGCTGCAGCAGGCAGCTGCCCAGTAGCCTTCTTGGTGGCGTGCTCCGGAACAGCAGGTGGCGGCTCAGGAGGAGGGGCCTCGGGCTGCACCGGGCCCGGCGCCACGCTCGTCAGGGCCTCCGGTTTGGCCGGCTTCTCTGCGGGTGCCGGCGCCGGCGAAGCATCGGGCTCTCCGGCCATCTGCACGAGCCGCAGCAGCACCCGGTCGCTGACGCCAGCTGTGCGCAGCGCCGCCACGGCATGGCCATCGAGCTCCGGAACCGATCCGAGCTGCTCGAGACGCGTCAGGATCACCTCGTCGCTGACGCCGGCGGCGGCCATCGCCACCACCTCGGCCAACGCCGGATGGTCCGGCACCTCCTCCGGAGGCTGTCCGCCCGCCGCCGCTGATGCGGCGGTGACAATCAGGATCGTTGCAAGCACGGCGGCAAACCACGGTCGTAGGCTCATTGGGATGTCCTCATTGCAGGCTCCGGACCCAGGGTACCGAAGAACTCCTGCCGCAGGTACTCCCGACGGAGCCGGTCCGGGTCCTTCTCGTCGGCCGGGGTGAGGAACTCGAACGGGGTCGGCGACGCCTCGGCGAGAATCGAGTGGCAGGCGGTACAGTCGTCCGAGATGATCTGCCCGTCCTCCGATCTCAGGTCGGAGCTGTGGCAGCGGAAGCACCCCTGCGAGCCGCCTTGATGTCCGATCAATGAGGGGTAGCTGCCCCAACGGATGTTCATCTCCGGATGGATATTCCGCTCGTAGGCATCGCCGAGCGCCGTGATCGCCGACTGCAGCTTCGGCTCGTTGACCACCTCGCGCATCCGCCGGTAGCCGCCGCGCACGGCGCGTTCGATCCCCTTCCTGGCCGCTTCCACCGACGGGTACTCGGTGCGCAGGGCCGCCACCGCCTCGCGGTGGATGTACGGCAGCGACGGATCGATGGCGCCCTTGCGCATCCGCTCGTCGACCGCCCGCTCCGGGTCCTCGTAGATGTGGGTCGCCCGATTGTGGCAGTCCACGCAGTCCATGACTCGCACCACCTCATCGCCGCCGGGCTCGAGATCGAGGGTCGTGTTCCGGAACCGGAGCCAGCTACCGTCTGGCTGCAGGCTCTCCACCCAGATCATCGTCTCCCGCTCATCGTCGATCGAGGCGTAGCGGACTGTGTTCTCGTCTGCGATGTGCCAGTGGATCCCGGCCTGTCCCGCCTCGATGCCGGTATCGATCTTCAGGTCGAGGGTCGTGTACATCGGCGTGTTGGTGCGATCATCGGCGTGGTCCACATACGTCTGCAGCCGGTGACCGTAAAACTTCTCGGGCCAATGACACCGCTCGCAGGTCTCCCGTGCCGGTCGCAAGGTATGCACCGGCGTCGGAATGGGACGCTCGTACAGGTTGAACGCGGACGAGATCACCTGCCAGGCGCCGCGCATCTTCGACTCGACCAGGGCATCGAACCCTTCACCCACATGGCACTCGACGCACGCCACGCGGGCGTGTGGTGAGTCCTGATAGGTGACCCACTCGGGGTTCATGACCGAGTGGCACGCCGTCCCGCAGAAGCGCGGGGTCTCCATGAAGTGGAGCATCTGCATGCTGACTGCGGCCAAGAACACCACGTTGACGAGGGTCAGCAGCGCGATGGTCCGGATCAGCGGCGCACCCACCACATCGGCCTGAAGCTCGCCCGCGGCCGTGCGCTCGGCGACCACCTCGCGCAGGCTCGTGCCGGTCTGCCGCCGCGTGCGCCACAGCGAGAACGGAACCAGTAGGAGCCCGAGCACGAACAGCGCGGGCAACACCATGTACAGGACCATCCCGAAGTATGCGTTCGTGACGAGCCCCGCAAAGGTCGCCAGCTGAAAGATGATGAAGGTCACGAACGACGAGGTGGTCAGCACCACGCCGATCCGGCCCCAGCGTTCTGACGACGCGAGTCGCAGCAGCTCGAGGTAGTGGCGGACCATCTCCGTCACCGCCCCTACTCTTCGAAGAACGACTGATAGGTCTTCTGCAGCTCTCCGGACTTGATCGCCTTCTTGAGCGTTGCCGTGTCCTGGCTCACCCACTCGTGCATAGGATCCGACAGGATCTCGTCGATCTTCTTGTCGACCTCGGGATCCTCGAGCTTCCGCGCCTCCGGCAGGAACTTGAAGTAGAAGTGCTGCGCGACCTCGTAGAATCCATGCCACCAGGTGTAGTCCGGTCCCATCATCGAGGCGCCGTGTCGTGCCCGGCGTCCCTCGTGGTGCCACAGCTCCCAGTACGTCCACTCGACCTTGTTCGAGAACGATGCCGGGTTCTCCAGCAGCCCACGCGATCTGATCAGCTCCATCAGCTCGGTGGACGGCTTGGCGAACTTCTCGTTGTACAGCCGAACGGCGGCGTCGAACTGGTAGAAGTGACCTTCCACGAACACCTTGCCGTGGCACGTCCGACAGACGTCCTTGAGCGCCGCGCGCTTCGTCTGCCAGTCGTCCTTGTGCTTGGAGATCGGCGGCCGCAAGGTCCAGGCGATCCGGTCGCCCACATCGTGGGTGTAGACCTGCTCCGAGGTTGCCGACATGTGGCAGGTGGCGCAGGTGGGCGCCACGAAGTAGTCCTCGCCGACCACCCACGTGTCCGAGCGCAGATTCATCAGGTCCATGTTGGTGTAGTACGTATTGCCATGCTTCGACTCGTCGTAGATCTCCTTCTGCGGATGGTCGGGGCCCAGGTGACACTTGCCGCACGCCTCGGGCTGCCGCGCCTGCGCCTTCGAGAACGAGTGGCGGGTGTGGCAGGCATTGCACGCACCCAGCGATCCGTCCGGGTTGATCCGACCGATGCCGGAGTTCGGCCAGCTGTTGCGATGGAGCTTGTTCGGAGAGTCCTCATCCAGCTGCACCTTGGCACCGTGGCAGCTCTCGCAGCCGAGAATCGCCACCGGGTTCCCTGCGGTCACGTGCGCCAGATAGGCGTCCGCCGAGTCCAGGATCTGGCCTGCGGAGGCGTGGTACGACTGGCTGACCTCCTCGGCCTCCCGTTTGTGACACTCGCCGCAGTCCTTCGGCGTCACCAAGGTGGCGATCCAACCGTCGTAATGCTCGTAGCCGTCGGGATCGTCCTTGTCCGCCTGGTGACAGCTCATGCACGTCACGTTATGGATTGCATGCTCGGACTCGTACCACTGTCGGTACAGACCCGGGGACTTCTCCTTGTGACACGTCATGCACTTGCCCGCGATCTCCTCAGGCGTCAGAGCATCAACGGGGACCACCAGCAGCAGGCACACTCCCAAAACGATCACCGCAGTTGCAGCAGCTCGCATCTCACCTCTCCCTTCATCGACACAGGTCGTCCTGCGTCATCGGCGTCCGAACGATCAAGAACCGTGCCACACATACGTCATGCGTTTGAATCAATCGTATCAGACACTTGGGAGCACTGATCCGAGGCTGCGAGCGTGACCGATCGGCATGGCGTTGCCAGCACTGCGAAGCCTTCTCAGCGTCCAAGTCGCAAATGCTGCAGCAGCTGGGGATCTGTCCCCGTGAAGCACCGGAACAGAGCTGCACCGGCCCAGACGCGAGAGGCATCGGAGCGCAACGACATCACCACAGCCCGACGGTGGCCCGGGACCCGGTCCGGGTCCCGACAGCCGGATCCCGCCGACTTCGTTTTCTCGAAGATGCGCCGGTCTTCAGCCGCGAAGCTCCTGCAGTCGCTCCTGCACCTTGGCGGCGTGGCCCTTCGCCTTGACCCGTGGCCAGTGGGCCGCCACCTTTCCTGCGGGATCGATCAACACCGTGGAGCGGATGACCCCCATGGAGGTGCGGCCGTACATGTTCTTCTCTCCCCACGCCCCGTATGCCTCCATCACGTGGTGCTCTGGATCCGATAGCAGACGAACCTTCAAGTCGTGCTTCGCGATGAACGTGCGGTGCTTCTCCGGCGAGTCCGGGCTGCAGCCGAGGACCGCTGCGTCGAGCCCCTCGAAGTCGGCGATCGAGTCGGTGAACTCGCACGCCTGGGTGGTGCAGCCGGGCGTGTCGTCCTTCGGGTAGAAGTAGAGCACCACCCACCGACCGTTCAGACTCCCGAGGGAGACCTGCTCTCCATCCTGATCCGCCAGATTGAAGTCGGGCGCCTGGGTGCCAGGTTCCATGGTTGCCATGTCGTATCCTCCTTCCAGTGACGGCAACACGGAGACCGTGGAGCGAGCTTCCCGGAGAGGGCGCGTTGATCACCAGCAGGCCCGCCGCATGTCTCGACGCCGTGCACCCGCTCATCCATCGCTTTGACAGGTTCGGCTACTCTCCAGAGGAGCCGAAGAAGTCCTCCTTCTCCAGCCCATGCTTGCGCATCAGGTTGTACAGCTGACGGTTGGAAAGCCCGGTTCGATCGCACACCTCGGTGAGGCGTCCGCGGCTGATCTCCAACGCCATACGCAAGTACCCGCGCTCGAACTCGTCAACGACGCGCTGCTTCTCGACGTGAAAACGGGGCAACATGACCGCTTCCACGCCGTTGAGCGGCAACCGGAGCACACCATCCTCTGCGAAGATCACCAGACGCTCCGCCAGGTTCTCCAGCTCGCGCACGTTGCCTGGCCAGTCGTGGGACCGCAGCCACTCCATCAACGCCGGGTCGATCTCCTCGATCAGCTTGTTGTGACGGTTCGCAAACCGAGCCACGAACGCCGAGGTGAGCACCTCGATATCGTCGAGCCGATCGCGGAGCGGGGGCAGCTCCAAGGGCACAACGTTGAGGCGGTAGAAGAGATCCTGGCGAAAACGCTGTGCCTCCACCATCTCCTCCAGTGGTCTGTTGGTGGCCGCCACCAGCCGCACGTCGAGCTCGACGGCTCGGTCGCTACCGAGGGGAGTGATGGTTCCATCCTCGAGCACTCGCAGCAGCTTCGGCTGCAATGTCGCCGGCAGATCGCCGATCTCATCGAGGAACAGTGTTCCTCCCGAGGCGCTCCGAAACCGCCCCTCCCGCTTGCGCTCGGCGCCGGTGAACGCGCCACGCTCGTGACCGAATAGCTCCGCCTCGAGTAACGTCTCCGGGAACGCGGAGCAGTTGACCGCCACGAAGGGTGCGGACGACCGCAGCGAGGCACGGTGGATCGCCCGGGCGACCAGCTCCTTACCCGTACCCGTCTCTCCACGTACGAGGACCGTCACGTCCGTTGGCGCCACCTCCGAGATGAGATGGCGAAGACGTCGAATACTGGGCGACGTGCCGAGCAGCCGCTCCCCGAGCTCCACGGTTCGGGCTGTCTCGAGCTCCCTGCGAAGGCGTGAGACCTCCGCCGCGCGTTGGCACACCAGGTTCAGCTCGTCGTAGTCGAGGGGTTTGGCGAGGTAGCAGAACGTACCGGAACGCATCGCCTCCACCGCCAGACGCTCGTCACCGTGTGCGGTCATCATGATCACCGGTGTCCTTGCACCCGCCTTGGCGAGCTCGTGCACCAGCTCGAGGCCCGACATTCCTGGCATCCGGTAGTCCGTCAAGATCACGTCCGAAGCTCCAGGGTTCGTCAGTGCCTCGGCCGCATCGTGCACGACGTGCACGTCGAAACCCTCGCGCTCCAGGTTCAGCGCGATCACCCGCGCAGCCGCGATCTCGTCCTCGACGATCAGGATGGAGGGCCGACGACTCATCGCGTGCTCAACGTTGCAGTCACGCGTGCGCCACTCGCCGTGTTCTCCACGGTCAGCTCGCCACCATGCAGGAAGCACACCTCGCGCATGATCGTCAACCCGATCCCGGTTCCATCCTCACGGGTGGTCAGGAACGGTTCGAACAGGTGCTCCAAAACCTCCTCCGCGAACCCGGGGCCGGTGTCCTCGATCTCGATGACGAACCACTCACCGTCGCTGGCGGTCCGCACCTCGGTCCGCACCGTGATCGATCCCCATCCCGCCATGGCGTCCTTCGCGTTCGCGATCGCGTTGTCGAGCAGGCGCGAGAGCAGCCGAGCATCACACGGGACCTGGCCGATCCCGTGACATCGGCAGATCAGCTGGAAGTCGATCTCCGGGTACGCTACCTGCGCCTGCCTCAGATGGGTCTCGATCGCTGCGTGGATATCCGTCGGCTCGAGCTGCGTGTGCTGCGGCCTGGTCAGCTCGCGCAGCTGGCCGAGCAGCTCGGTGATGCCCCGCACCTCGTCCTTGATCAGCCCGGTCAGCTCCGCGGTCTCCGGGTCCTCCCCAACCTCCCCAAGGTAATGGGCAGCACCCTGGATGGCGTTGAGCGGGTTCTTGATATCGTGTGCGAGCTTCGCCGCCATCCGCCCGAGCCCGATGAGCCGCTCCGCATGCCGAAGCTCCCGTTCCAGCTGCTTCCGCCGACTGATGTCTGTGGATAGCCAGAGCACTCCGCGATACGCACCGCCGGGTCGCTCGACCCGCGCGTAGGTCACCTCGTAGCGGCTCCGCCGCTCCATGACCAATGGATGGTGCTCCTCTGGATCGCCAGACCGGAACCGCTCCAGCACCCGCTCCAGCGAGCGATGCGTCCGCCTCGGATGGCACCCCTGGACGTCTCGGCCGAGCCGCTTCCCTGCGCCTCGCACCGTCTCGGCAATCGGGTTGCACAGGCGAACCCGATCCTCCTCGTCGATGTAGACCAGCCCGAACGGCAACGAGCGGATAATGTCCTCGTACATCGACACCGTCGCTCGCAGCTCTTCGAGCTCCTCGGCCCGGACGTGCTCGTCGTCGCGCTCCGGGTCACGCTGCTCACCAAACGCAGCAACTGCACTGTCTGCCACGTCATCCCTCCCCGGCAGGGCCGTAGCCCTCCCTGCACACTGTAACCTAAGCTGAGCGGTTCTGCCGGATGAGATGTGGCGGTCTCGAGCTGCCAACACGACGGTGAACTGCGGCCACGGGCAGCGTCAGAACGCGGTGCCGAACGACACGAAGAACTCGCCGGAGGACTCGTTCTCCCTTTGCTCCAGCTTGTGCCCATACTCGACTCGCAAGGGCCCGGCCGGCGTGTTGACGCGCACGCCGAGACCGATCCCCCACCGCAGCTCCTGCAGCTCCACCAAAGACGGCTCCGCCCAGAGGTTTCCGACATCCGCAAACAGGACGGCGTCGACGAACCCCCACACCGGGCGTCGATACTCCATGTTCAGCAGCAGGAGCGCATTGCCTCCGATCGGGTCACCGTCAGCGTCCAGCGTCTGACCGGGGACTCCGAGGCGATCGGTGGCGAAGGCGCGATGTGAGACGCGCCCCCCGGCAAAGAACCTCGCCGCCAGCGGCACCGCCAGGTTGGCAGGCTCGCCAGGCGGAGCATCGAACGGTTGGATTGAACCGACCCTCAGGCCGATGGCTCCGTAGCCGTTGGCCAGCTCGCCGTACAGCGCGAAGCTCGACTCCACCTTGAGAAAGTGTGCATCGGCCTCGAACACCGGGAACGCATACTGGGTGGACAGCGACAGGAGCACGCCGCGGGTCGGCAGGAACGGGTCGTCTCGGGTGTCCCACTCCACCGTGGGCGTGATCGACGCGATCTGGATCTCACGGTCCTGGCGTTCGAGCTGGGAGAGGATCTCCGGCGGAGCATCCGGCTGGACGATCTGATACTCGTACCGGAACCACGGTCGCAACGGCCTGCGACGACGGTCTCCGAGCTCCAGCCACAGGCCCCGGCGCAGCTGCGAGTACTGGGCCAGCTCCTCCTCCGTACGGTAGGCCACCGTGTACGCCGGCAGCCCCAATCCGAACAGATCGTTCTCGCGCAAGCCCACCTGAAACCGCTGCTCGCGCTCGGAAACTCGTGCCTCGACCCCGATCCCGTGAGCGCCTCCGAACAGGTTCAGGTGCGACCAGCCGAGCGTGATGCGAGCACCGTCCTCGGTGTCGTAGCCCAGTCCGACCAGGTACGAACGCTGCGCGCCTTCCTCACACCGCACCACCATCGTTCGCTCCGCGGCCCGCTCGTCGCCGGGGATCGGAGCGATCGTCACCCGACGGAAGATCCCGAGCTGATACAGCCGCCGCTGTGCCTCCACGATGGCAGCCGCCGAGTAGGGCATGCCGGCACGGAGCTCGGCCCGTTCGAGCGCACGCTCCACCACGGCCTGGCGGGTGGTGCGGAGGCCTGCGATCACCAGCTGTTGGATCGTCACGAACGGCCCCGGCCGAGCCGACAGCACAACCTCTGCACGACCTTCCTCGCTGGTATCGACATCCACGACCACACGGCCTTCCGGGTACCCGCTATTGGCCAGCGTGGCCTCGAACCGACGTCTCGCCTCCTCGACGGCCGACGCCGACCACGGCCCCCCTTGAACGAGGCCCAGCCCGATCTCCTCCAGCGCGGAGTGCACCTCCACCGGCACGCCCTCGAGCCGCAGGCCGGACACCGTCCAGCGTGGTCCTTCATCGATCGGAAACACCACCCGCAGCCCGTCCGCACCGACGGTCTCGAGCTGCGGCGATCGCACCTGCACCTGCGCGAACCCGGCGTCTTCGTACACCTGCGCGATCGCCAGCCGATCCTCCTCGAGCGTCGGATCGGACACCTCCTGGCCGCGCCAGCCACTGGTGGGACCGCGGTGCACCCGGACCACCTCGAGCAGATCATCCCGCTCGACGGAGTGCCTCCCGGCGAACAGCACCCGTTGGACCCTACGTCGCACGCCGGGTGTCATCTGCACCCGAAGCACTCGCGGGCTGGCGTTCGCCTCCAGCTCGGCCCGCACCTCCGCCAGCAGGTAGCCGTCGAGCTGCAACGCCTCCCGCACCCTGCCCGCGAGCGAGACCGTCTGCGCAGGGTAGATCGGGTCAGTTCCCGGATCGGGGAGGTACTGCTGCGGGTCCTCCAGGGTTGGTGGCGCCGCCACCTCCCACCGGTACTCGGGGCCCGTATCCACCTCGAAGACCAGCCGTGTCGCCTCCCCGTCCACCCTCCGCTGGACGTCCACGACCTCTGCCTCCCACCACCCGAAGCGGCGCAAGAACCGCACGACGCGGCTCCGAACCCGATCCTCTCGGTCATCTGTCAGCACAGCGCCAAGGTCCAGATCAAGCTCCTCGAGCAGCCACTGCGGGTCGTCGAACCCGACGATCATCACATCCGCCAGGCGCAGCGGGACGCCGCGGTCCACATCGACGGTGACGGCAACCGAGTTGGTCGCACGATCGTACTCAAGAGTGGGCTCCACCACTGCTTCGGCCCAACCGCGCTCGACCAGCTCCCGCCGCACACGCCGCAGCCCCGACTCCAGCGCGGTCTCCGAGTACAGGTCGCCCGGACCGATCTCGAGCCACCGGCTCACCCGCATCCGCCACCACAAGCCGACACCGGTGATCGAGACAGAGCTGATCCGCGAACGGACTCCGATCTCCACCACCACGTGCAGACCATCATCGGTGCGCAGCTTGGTCACAGTTGCCCAGTTGATCTCTCCCCCGGCATACAGGCTCTGCAACCCTTCACGGACTGCGCTGGGATCGATCGGACGCCCGATCGTCAGCCCGAGGAGTGACAGCACACCCTCAGCATCCACCGAGCCGTCCGCGTCCACCCGAACCGTAACGACTGGCTCTGCTGTATCGCGTGCTACCGCAGTCGCCACCGCACCCAGTGCCAGCCAGACGATCAGTACAGCCACAAGACGACGACCCATCAGTACCGTCTCCGCAGCTTGAGGTCCACGGCGTACGTCCCGTCGGTATCCCGAGTGGCCTCGACAAACACGCCGCTGCCGAGGCGCCATCGACTGGTGATCACCTCCTCGCGGTTCGAGGAGAGATTCGTCTGGAGGATCACGGTCCATGCTGGCGAGAACTGCTTGACCACGGTCACCCGGGCCGTCGGGTTTCCGGTGGAGACCTCTGTGAACGGATCGACCCGCACCTGGTCGAGCGACAGCAGAGCGCGCGCCCGGCGTTCGAGCTCGGCGTTGAGCTGCCTGGTGAGGATCGCAGACGCCACCCCGGCGCCGACTCCCACCGCACCGAGGCTTTCGTCGCGCCGGCCCAACGCCAGGAGCGAGATGACATCCGCCTCGGGTAGTGGAGGATCGGACGTAAAGGAGGGAACGAGTCGATCCATGGTGCCGTCGAGGCGCACGGTGATCTGGTAGTTTTCGACCCAGGTGCGAGCCTGCAGCTCGATCCGAGGATCAATCTCGGTCGGATCGGAGAACACCATCTCGAAGCGATCCAGCTCGTACCGTGCGCCCTGGAACGTGAAGCTCCCACCCTCCTGAAACACGATGCGGCCGACAGCACCGGGCTGGGTCTCGGATCCCGAGATCTCCAGCTGCGCCGAGGCGACCACCTGCATGAACGGGATCCTCGCCTCGATCGTCCGGTCCGCCTCGACCGATACGTCGAGGTCGAGGACGCCGACCTGAGTCGGTCCACCGGCATCCTCCACCCACTCCAAGATCAAGGAGGCCAGGTCATCGTTGCGGCGAAGGATCGCCCGCTCGACCTCGAGATCACCTGACAGCATCAGATCGTCCACCGGACCACGAAGACGCCACGCTCCGCGCATCCGCGCGGACAGACCGGCCAACACCTCGAACCGCACACCCTCGGCTTCCCCGTAAAGATCCAGCTCCACGACGTTCTCACGGACGCGGATCGTCCCTGCGCCAGTGGACTGCCCCTGCAGACCGCGAAAGCCAACTCCATCGAGCACGATCTCGCCGGGAGCCAGGAGTGCCACGCCGCTGATGTTCGAAAACACCGTCCGGCTCTCCGGGAGGCGGAACGACGCGTGGTCCACCTCAACGATCCCTTCCACCTGCGGCCGACGCACCGTACCGAGAAGCTCGACGATGCCTCGGACCCCCCCGGCTGGCTCCCACCCTGGAACGAAGTACCGCAGGAAAACCGCATCGGCGTTTCCCGAGATATTGCCGCTGAGATCACCGTCGGCGCCAACTCGACCCCGGGCAAACAGCTCCGCCTCGCCGAGTGCGAGGTACACGCCGTCCACTCGAACCTCGGACGCTGAGACCACGTACTCCGCCGGTTCGATCAGCTGCATCGGCCGCTCGTCCAGCCGTAGCTGAACGGAACGAACGAGACCATTGACCTGCGGCAGCTCCCCGGGCTGCCACGTCACCTCGATCGGCGACGAGAATGAACCCGTCAATGGAACCTCACCGCCGGGAGCGAGCCGCCTGGAGAGCTCGGCGGCCGATACCACATCCACCTCCCCGCTCCCGCGAAACATCCCGTCTTCGGACCGTACGAGCCGTGCCTCTGCCTCGACCACTCCGTCGAGGTCTCCCTCGACCACCACCGCGTCCGGGTCGAGGATGATGGCAACCGACGCGAGAGGGCTCTCCAGCCGCCCCTCTCCGACCATGGAGATACCCGGCAGCCAGTCCCAGCTCAGCTCCACGTCCGCCGGCGAGCCAGCCCATCGCGCAACGTCCTCCCCGAGCACGGCTGCCATCGGCATTGCCGACCACGCTCCTCGGCCAGTGAGCTTGCCGGTCGCCACATTCCACGCCACAGCAGCGTTCAGGCCTTGAGGAAATGCAAGGTCGCGCAGCTGAAAGGTCTCATCGTCCAGCTCGAGCTGAGCCGAGCCGTCGCCCAGCTCCACTCCCTGGAAGGCGACGTCCATCAGCCCCACGGCCCACGACCCCCGTGGCGCCGCGAAGGCCCCGCGGATCGGTCCGGCAAACGAGACCACCCCCGACACCTCCGCAGACTCGTCCACCCAACCAGCCATCCGCTCGAGCGGGATGTTGTGGGCTTGGAGCCCCAGGTGCAGCTGCTCCTCACCGACGGAGGGTGTCCAGGTCATCCACCCCTCGACCTCACCGCTCCCGTCACCGATGCGAAACGCGGCCTCGTTGACGATCGCCTGCTCATCGCCGATCGTGAGATCCGTCGTCGCACGATCGATCACGATCGGACCGATGGTCAGCGGCACAGCTTCCAGCCTGAGCTGCGTGTGGAGACGTTGCCACGGCCCGCTGAGCAGCACGTCGATCACGCCGGCGCCATCGACCATCGGCGGGATCACCTGGCTACCGATCCACGATTCCACAACGGGCACAATCTCGGCCAGCGACGGCGTCTCCACATGAATCGACCACGCCGGCTGCCAGGCATCGATCGTCAGCGGCCCTTCCCAGCTCACCGCAGCACTACCGACGGTCAGGTGTGGGCCGTGCATGCGCAGCAGCCCATCCGGCGTCAACGCAACATTGAGCCACCCTTCCACCGGCACCCCGTCGGACTCGGGCTCGAGCCAGGCCCGTCCGTTCCCCTTTCCTTGCCAGATCGCGCGGCCCTCCCACGCGACCTTCGCATCGGCATCGAAGCGGGCAGCAAGACCGGCCGGCGGCACCCGGATCGCGTCGAGAAACCGGGCCAGAGAGAGGTCGCTACCGGAAAACCGGACGGAGTGGGCGAACCGTCCACCAAGGCCGGTCAGACGGTAGTCACCTTCCAACTGACCGTCGGCGAACCGTGCGCTGTCGAGCTGTGCGCGGATCTCGTCTGAGCCGAGAGCGACGCGTCCTGTCACGCTTTCAGCGGCAAATCCAACTGCCTGGAGCTCCGGCGCCCACAGCTGCAGCTCGAGGAACTCCTCGTGCCGGGTATCCAGCTCCACATCGACCCGGACACGGCCACCAAGCTGCGCGCGGGCACGGGTCAGTCGATCGATCTCCGCGGCGTCGAACCACCCATGAGCTCTCGCCCACGCTCCAGCACCTGGAACGAACCCGCCCTCCCCCTCGAGCTCGAGCCCCGCACCTCGGGCCCACCACGATGTCACATCGAACCGCTCCATCGCTTCGAACCGCGCCGCCAGCTCGATCTCGATATCCTCCAGGCCCCGTACCTTGAAAGTGGTCTCGCCGGTGGTCACGGCGCCGCTCAGACCGCGGTCGCCCGCGCTCCACCGCGCTTCGAGGTCCCGAGCCACAACGTCCAGGCCTTCTGTTACGCTACGACCAACCACCTCGATGGCCCGGACATCGAGCTGGCGAACCGACAGCTCGAACCCACGGCGCGAACGCTCTTCGACACCGGTCCCGCGCACCGCCCCGACATCGACAGCCACCCGCACGCCGCTTGCGTCCACCGCTCCGAGCTCGACAACACGCTCGCGCAAGCGCACCCCTGCCAGCTCGACGCGGAGTCGGTCCATCTCGGCGGAGACCCCGTCCGCGGACACGCGCACGTTGTGGAGCATGACCGACGGCGGGTAGGCCTCGGCAACCAGCTCCGTCGCCTGCAGATCGGCGCCCGTGGCGGCCACCCGCGACTCGATGACACCGAGCAACCAATCACGAACCACCTGCGTCGCCAGCAACCGGTGGAGCACGGCCAGCACCGCCACCACCACGACGACGGTGACCAGCAGCTTCCGGACAAACCCCCAGAGACGTCGTCTCACCCGCCCCGGTCTCCCCACTTCAGCTTGTGGTGGAGCACCTGGAAGAACGAGCGCCGCGGATCGGCCACCAGGTGCGCCGGCTCGTCACAGCGCCGGATCCGCACGAGGTCGTTGGGAGTCAGCGGAAAGCCCTCCTGCCCATCGAGCGTGAGGTAGACCTCCTCGGACTGGCTCTCCAGACGGACCTCGATCGAAGCCGTCAGAGGCACCGCGATCGGCCGGTTGGTGAGCGTGTGCGGGCAGATCGGCGTGATGAGGACCACCTCCACCGACGGATGGACGATCGGCCCACCGGCCGAGAGGTTGTACGCCGTGGATCCCGTCGGGGTGGCCACGATCAGACCGTCAGCGCGGAATCGGCTCACGAACTTGGAGTCCACATGCACCGACAGCAGCACCATGCGCGCAAGCGCCGACTTGTTGATGACCGCGTCGTTGAGTGCCACCCGCTCCACCGTCGGCTGCCCCGGCGGAACGACCTCCACCAGGAGACGCTCTCTGCGCTCTGTCACGCAGGTGCCCTCGATCGCATCCCTGAGCGCCGGAAACAGGTACTCCGCCGGATGCTCGGTCAGGAACCCCAGGGAGCCCATGTTGATCCCGAGGATCGGCGTACCGCCCAGGTGGCGACCGTGGGTCACCGACAGCAGGGTCCCGTCGCCGCCGAGGACGACGACCAGGTCGACCTGTGCCGCCAGCTCGGTACGCTCCGGACCTTCGGGCTCGCCGAGCGCCGGTGCGGAGGATCGATCCAGTACCGCCTCCACCGAATGGCGACGCAGCTCCATGAGCAGCTGTCTCCCAAGATCGATCGCCTCCGCACTGGACCGCTTCAGCACCACCCCGACGCGACGGACCGCCTGTCCCATGCGGCTATTGTAGCTTGCGTCGGCCGCGACAGTCGGTCGTAGCTCCCTTGACGGATCGCCATCGGCTCCGCACACTCGCGCCATGGGCGACCACCTGATCCGCGCTCTCGCTTTTCATGGAACCGTCCGACTCGTAGCGGTCGAGGCCACGGACACGGTCGAAGAGCTCCGCCAGCTCCACGGCTCGTCACCTACGGCCACCGTCGCTGTCGGCAGAATCGCGATCGGCGCCGTGCTGCTCGCAGCGTCGCTGGAAAAGACAACTCGGCGCGAGCCGGTGCTGACGCTGGAGATCGACAGCAGCGGACCCGTGGCCAGACTGGTCGCCACCGCCTCAACAGCAGGCTGGGTCCGGGCATTTGCCGCACACCCCGAGGCCGATGCGCCGCAGCTGGGCAACGGCGAGATGGACGTTCCAGCGATCGTCGGCTCCAGCGGTCATCTGGCCGTCACACGCGACTCAGGCAGCGGCACTCCCTACCGAGGCATCGTGGAGCTGGAGACGGGACAGATCGCCCACGAGCTCTCCCGCTACCTCACCAGCTCCGAACAGACCCCTGCTGCGGCGGTTCTTGGAGTCCAGCTCAACCCGGACGGCTCGGTCCAGGCTGCGGGCGGCTACCTCCTGCAGCTGCTTCCAGGCGCCAGCGACACCGCCGCCGAGCAGCTCACCGATCGCGTGCGCGAGCTGACCTCGGTCACCAACGACCTGAACCGCGGTGGTGGACCCCGCGACTGGCTCGCACACCTCGCCCCCCACACCCTGGAGGTACGCGAAGAGGCACCCGTCCGGTTCCACTGTGGCTGCTCCATCGACCGCGTCGAGCGTGCGCTGCGGCTGCTGGGAGCTGAGCAGATTCGCTCCCTCCTCGAGGACGACCCCGAAGGCGGTGCCGAGCTGCGCTGCGAGTTCTGCAAGACGCCGTACCAGCTCACTCGAGAGCGGCTCACTGAAATCCTGCTCGAGGTGGAAGGCTCTGGCGAGCAGGTGCACTGAGTCTGGTACGGCAGAGCTTCCCGGCTTCGCTTTCCCCAACCACCCAACGAAGCCAACCCGGCATCGGTCCTGGCCCCGGTCCCCGTCCCGGATGCCGGCAGCCGGGTCCGGGGCCGTAGACCGGGTCCGGCCAGTGCTCCGATCGCCTGCGGAAATGAGAAGCCGTCTCCCACCCACCCGGCCCGCGAGACGCGGGCCACTACAATCGGACTGACTGCTCTTC
>CAZEJK010000055.1:0-25500 GCA_964512045.1 uncultured Thermoanaerobaculia bacterium | reverse complement strand
GGGGAGCTCATACCCAACCGCTAATACCTTACAGCTACGCGGGCGCGGGACCGGCGCCATCGGAACACTTCTTTGGTTGCGGCCCGCGGCCGCGTTGGCACGTTCCACCGTTGAATGTCCGCCGTGCCGTGGGGAAGCACCGATGTCGACTCCTGACGATCACCGATGCGTAGGGGATCATCTCGCCGCGGTCAGTGCTGGTCGAGCCGACGCGTCGAATCGTCCGTGGGGGCGATGGCGTGTCACGGGTCCAGCGCATCACGTGACGCCGCTCTGGCGGCCAGCCTACTTGGGCTCGAGGAGGACCAGCCCCTCGGTTGGGAGTCGCCGATCGAACGTAGCGACTGGCGCCTCCACTTCGCGAGCCCGAGCCCAGATCATAGCGTCGGCGAAGGAGACTCTGCCGGAGCTCCCGGCCAGTTGGAGCGCCCGAACCACCAGCGCAACGCTCAGATGCGGGCACTCAATATTGCTGCGGAGCATGAGAGCAGCCAATGCCTCCGCAACTTCTGAGCGATCGATTCCATACACGGTTGTCAGGACATACCCCGACTCGACAATCACGAGATCAGTGATGGCGAGAGGCGTCTGACTGTCAATCAGGAGAGCGGCTCGCGCGGCCATCTCGGGCGGATCGTCGGTGAGGTAGCGAACAACGACGCTGGTGTCGAGGTGAATCGGAGGAGAGTCAGCCTCCATACTCGTCGTCCTCAGGCTCAGCGACAGAAAGCTGCCAGGCATCGGCGACGGCCTGCGGCCAGGCATCGGCATCGACCGAGCGCTTGCGGCCGCGCGCAAGACGTCCCCGCAGGGATCTCTCATGCTCGGAAGCGACGAAGCGGATGACCACCTGGTCTCCGACGACGCGCTGCATGGCCAGAGATCCGGGCTCGACCCCCAGCTGCTCTCGAATGTGCCGGTGGATGACCACTTGGCCTTTTGTTCCTACTTTCGTTGCCATTACCAACTCCTTGCCTTCAGTATAACTCGGGTGGATGTTTCGTCAACCTGAGCTGAGCGGTTCTGCCGGCTGCCGGGGCCAGGACCAGGGCCGATGCCGGGCCTGCCACGTTGAATGGATCGTGGTGAAAGACCGTTCCACCACCCGCCGGCGAGACGCCGGCTTCCACAATCGAAGAGCGGTCAGTCCGGTTGTAGTGGCCCGCGCGTGCCACGGCGTAGCCGCGGTGGGTGGCCGGGGGGAAAGCGAAGCCGGGATGACGACCCTGCAGCGGCTTCGAAAAATACGAGTCGGTTCGGCACCGGGAGCTCCGCTACCGGACCGTCACGCTCTCCAGATCAGCAAAGAACTCGGGGTACGAGACCGCGACCGCATCGGCGTTGGTGATCGTCACGGGCCCGCTGGCCACCAGTCCGGCCACGGCGGCGGCCATCGCAATCCGGTGATCGCCGTACGAGTCCACCGTACCCCCCGTCAACCGGCACGGGCCGGCGACGACCAGCCCGTCCGGCAGCTCCTCCGCCTCTGCGCCGAGCCGACGCAGCAGGTCAACCGTCGCGGCAATCCGATCCGATTCCTTGTGGCGCAGCTCCGCAGCGTCGCGGATCACAGTCTCCCCGGACGCCTGGCTCGCGACCACCGCCAGCAGCGGCAGCTCGTCGATCAGCCGCGGCACCTCGGCGCCGCTGACGGTTGTCGAGCCCAGGTCCGCGCTGGTCACGCGCAGATCAGCCACCGGCTCGCCGGCGTGGCTCGCTGAAGCCTCGATGCACACCTGCCCACCCATCCGGCGGAGCACATCCACGAATCCCGTCCTCGTCGGGTTCAACCCGACCCGCTCCACCACCAGATCCGAGCCGCTCACCACAGTCGCCGCCGCGAGAAAGAACGCCGCCGAGGACAGGTCGCCGGGCACAACGACCTCGACCCCGTGCAGCGACGCCCCCCCGACGACCGACACCGCCAGACCATCACACTCCACCGCAACGCCCATCGCTCGCAGCATCCGTTCCGAGTGGTCACGGCTCGGTGCAGGCTCGACAACGGTTGTCCGGCCCTCCGCACGGAGACCCGCCAGCAGCACCGCCGTCTTGACCTGGGCGGAGGCGACCTCCGGATGGTGCACGATCGCGTGGAGCCGTCCACCCTCGACGCGCATTGGCAGGGTCCCGGCTGATGAGGCCTCGACCGTTGCACCCATCGCCTCGAGCGGACGCACAATCCGTTGCATCGGCCTTCGCCGCAACGAGTCGTCGCCATCGATCGTCCAGCTCCCCGGGATCCCGGCCAGCGCTCCCGCCAGCAGTCGCGCCGTCGTTCCCGAGTTGCCGGCATCCAGCTCGTGCTGCCGACCGGGCTGTATCCCCGAGACGTGCACGGTCTCCGGCCCAACGCGCTCGATCACTGTGCCCAGTGCTCGCAGACAGCGCACTGTGCTCGCCACATCCGACGACTCTGGAAGGCGGTGCACCACCTGGCGGCCATCGGCCAGCGCCCCGAAGATGAGAGCGCGGTGGGCAATGGACTTGTCGCCCGGCATCCGCAGAGCTCCGGCGACCCTTCGCGCGGCCTCGACTGCAACGGTCGTCATGACACCGGCGGCGCCACCGGACGCGTCCCCGTCTGCGCCATCACCTGTGCCGGCTCGGCCCCAGGACTGACCGACCGGCCCATGGCGGCCGCGATCGCCCGCAGCTGGTCCATCAGCTCGGAAAACTCCTCTGGCGTCAGGCTCTGCGCGCCGTCCGACAGCGCCTCCTCGGGTCGCGGATGCACCTCCACGATCAGGCCATCGGCGCCGGCGGCGACGGCGGCACGGGCAAGCGCACCGACATAGGGACGCTTGCCGGCGGCGTGGCTCGGATCGACGATCACCGGCAGGTGCGACACCTGCTTGATCACCGCGACAGCTCCGAGATCGAGGGTGTTGCGGGTCGACGTCTCGAACGTGCGGATGCCGCGCTCGCACAGCATCACCTGCGAGTTCCCGTTGGACAGGATGTACTCCGCGGCCAGCAGCAGCTCCTTGACCGTCGACATCAGGCCCCGTTTCAGCAGCACCGGCGTGCGCACCCGCCCGACCGCCTCGAGCAGCGCGTAGTTCTGCATGTTGCGAGCACCGACCTGAAGAATATCGGCATGCTCACACACCACGGGCACGAGGTCTGGAGCCGTCACCTCGGTCACCACCGGCATCCCGTTCGCTCGGCCCGAGGCAGCGAGCAGTCCGAGGCCCTCGGCGCCGAGGCCCTGAAAGCTGTACGGCGAGGTCCGTGGCTTGAACGCCCCACCCCGCAGCACCCGCGCACCGGCACGTCGCACGGCCGCTGCCGCTGCCTGCATCTGCTCCGGCGTCTCCACCGAGCAGGGACCCGCCATCACCACCACCTCGTCGGCGCCGATTCGGACCGAGCCGGCGCGCACCACCGTCGCCTCTGGCTGAAACTCGCGGTTGACCAGCTTGAAGGCATCGTTCACCGGGCTGACCTGCGCAACACCGGGCATCTGCGCGACCGCTTCGAGCTGATCACCGTCCTCTGCCCCGATCACTCCGATCACTGTCTGGCTGGCGCCGTGCGACGGTCGCGGCTTCAGCCCGAGACCCTCCAACGAGCGGATCACCGCCGACACCTGGGAAACCGACGCCTCGCGTTCCATCACCACCATCATCATGGCCGTACCTCTTCCTCGGTCTCGACTGTCGTGACCGTACCAGCGCTCGCAGCCTCCAGCATCGCTGCCCGACACGCAGTCAGATGGTCTCCCACCCGGCACACCGCCTCCGCGGCGTCCGGGGTCTCCTGAACGATCCGGATCAGCGCACTGCCCATCACCGCGCCGTCGGCCGATCTGGCCACGGCCGCAGCGTGCTCCGGAGTCGATACTCCGAAACCCACGTACAGCGGTGCTGCACACACCGCACGAACGCGCTGCACATACGCAGCCAGCGCGTCCGAGAGCTGGCTGCGAACGCCAGTGACCCCCGTCAGGGACACCAGATAGAGGAAGCCGCGCGCCGCATGGGCGATGGCGCTCAGACGGGCTTCGGTGGAGGTGGGCGCTACGAGGTCCACCAGGCACAGCCCCTCGCCTTCCAGCGTGCGGCGCACATCGTGGGCCTCTTCCACCGGCAGATCGGGCACGATCACACCACCGGCGCCGGCCGCGCCGGCCAGCTCGGCAAACCGCCCGACGCCCATCCGAAGGAGCGGGTTGAGGTACCCCATCAGCACCACCTCCACCGGCGAACGGCGCTGAATCTCCGCCACCAGCTCGAGTGCCCTGGTCAAGGTCATCCCGTTCTGCAAAGCGACTCGGGAGGACTCCTGTATCACCGGACCGTCGGCCATCGGATCGGAGAACGGCACACCCACCTCGACCACCGAGCAGCCGGCCGAAGCTGCTGTCTCCACGAGGTCGAGAAACGTCGCGTCATCCGGGTAGCCGGCGGTGAAGAACGGAACCAGTGCCGGCTCACCGCTGGCCATGAGTTCTGCAGTCACCGCCTCCAGTCGGAGCTGGCCCGTGCTCCCGCTCATCGCAACCTCCCGATGACACTGTCGAGGTCCTTGTCGCCGCGCCCGGACAGGTTCACGACGATGATCGCCCCCGGCTCGCACTCGGCACACAGTGTGCGCAGGTACGCCAGAGCATGGCTCGTCTCCAGCGCGGGCAGGATCCCTTCCAGCTGAGCCAGGTCGCTGAACGCACGCAGGGCCTCCTCGTCGTCCACGCTGCGGTAGCGCACTCTGCCCGAGTCCTTCAGCCAGCTGTGCTCCGGCCCGACACCGGGGTAGTCGAGCCCGGCGGCCACCGAGTGGGCCGGAATCACCTGACCACCATCGTCCTGCATCAGGTAGCTGAGCGCTCCGTGGAGCACGCCGGGGCTCCCCGTGCTCAACGCGGCCGCGTGGCCTTCCTCGTTTCCCCCGGCCTCCACCCCGTGCATCGCCACCGACTCATCACCCAGGAAGCCGGCGTAGATACCGATCGCGTTCGAGCCTCCACCGACACAGGCGACCACGTGATCCGGCAACCGTCCTTCCTCCGCGAGCAGCTGCTCCCTGCACTCACGACCGATCACAGCTTGCAGCTCGCGCACGATCGTCGGGTACGGATGGGGCCCGACGGTGGACCCGATGATGTAGTGGGAGTCCTCCACCCGCGCGACCCAGTCTCGAATCGCCTCCGATGTGGCGTCCTTGAGAGTACCCGAGCCGCTGGAGACCGGTACCACCTCGGCGCCGAGCAGCTCCATCCGGAGGACGTTCGGACGCTGCCGCTCCATGTCCAGGGTCCCCATGTACACCGTGCACTCGAGACCGGACCGAGCCGCCACCGTCGCCGTGGCCACTCCGTGCTGACCGGCCCCGGTCTCGGCGATGATGCGCCGCTTGCCCATCCGCTGCGCCAGTAGCACCTGACCGAGGGAGTTGTTGATCTTGTGCGCGCCGGTGTGGTTCAGATCTTCCCGCTTGAGATAGATCCGCGCGGTGCCGCCGAGCGCCTCGGCCAACCGGTCCGCTCGGTACAGCGGCGTCGGCCGACCCGTGAAGTCGCGCGACAGCCGATCGAGCTCCGCAGCGAACGTCGGATCGTCCTGGGCCGACCGCCACACCCGTTCCAGCTCCTCGAGACACGGCACAAGGGTCTCCGGAACGTACCGCCCACCGTATGGACCGAACCGGCCAGGCGTCCTCGTGGCGCCATCAGCATCCGTGATCGTCATGCTCACTGCGAACCTCCATTACGAAACGCTGCACCGCAGCGTGGTCCTTGATCCCCGGCGCCTTCTCGACGCCCCGACACACATCCACACCGTGTGGACGAACTGCCGCCAGCGCGGCTGTGACGTGACCAGGCGCCAGCTGACCCGCCAGCAGCACCGTCCGCCCCGCATCCCTGGCTCGACGAGCCTCGCGCCACAACCGCCGCCGCTCCGCGCCACTGTCCCCGGCGCCCTTGCGCAGGTCGTAGAGCACCGTGAGTCCTGGAGCGAGACACGGATCCTCGCCGGAGCGCACGACCTTCACGATCGGGCGGCCCGTCGACTCGCCAAGGGCAACACACCGCTCCTCGGGCTCGCTTCCGTGCAGCTGGAGGACGTCGATCCCCCCATGCTCCACGGCAGCATGCGCCTCCCGGTCCGAAGGGTCCACGAACACGCCGACCAGTGTGGCGTGGGGCACGGCTCGACGGATCTCGCGAACGGTTGCCAGATCGACCTGACGAGAGCTCGCCGCAAAAATCACGCCGAGCAGCTCCACGCCGAGCGCCGCGCAGGCCTCGGCATCGGCGGGTCGCGTCAGCCCACACACCTTGATCAGCGGCGTGGGAGAGCGGGCCGCCATCTCTGCGATCACTGCGCACCTCGCACCAGCTCGGCGAGAAGGACGCCAGGACGCTCGCTCATGAGCAGGGCGCCACCCACGAGAAACGCGTCGGCCCCGGCAGAGCGCAGGCGCTCGACATCCGCGGCCGACGAGATCCCGCTCTCCGCCACGCGCACGATACTCCGCGGGATCGAGGGAAGAAGCTCCTCGCACGTCCCGAAGGCGGTCTGCAGCGTATCCAGATCCCGATTGTTGACGCCGATCACTCTCGCGCCGGAGCGCACCGCGGCGTCGACATCGGTGCAATCGTGGCACTCCACCAGCGCCGTCATGCCGAGCTCGTCCTCCACCACACTCCGCAGCACGGCGAGCTGGGTAGGCGACACGATCCGCGCAATCAGCAGCAGCGCATCCGCCCCGGCCGCACGGGCTGCCAGGGCCTGTACGCGGTCGATCACAAACTCCTTCACCAGCACCGGCAGACTGCACGCCCTCCGAATCACGGCAACGTCCTCGAGGCTCATCCCGAAGCGCTCGGTGTCGGTCACGACCGAGATCGCCGCGGCCCCATGGTCCGCATACTCCCGGGCGAGGCCGGCCACATCATCGCCGTGGACAAAGCTCTCCACGCTGGGTGATCGGCGCTTGATCTCAGCAATCACAGCCCCGCGAGCGTTGCGAAGAGCCGGGATCATCTCGCGCGCCGGCGACGCCGCCCGGACACGCTGCTCGAGGACCGTGAGCCCCTCGTTGGCGGTGAGCCTGACGACCTCGGCACGCTTGGCTTCCACCACACCGGCAAGAAAATCACCCGTCGCCATCACTGCCCTCCCACCGGTGCTGTACGATCCACCTGTGGACGCCGACCGGAGGAACCCCCACCCCCCGGCCTCGCTCTCAGCTCCTGACTCGCGGCAACAAGGCGGTCGAGGAGCGCCGTCGCCGAGCCGTCGCCGACCCCCCGCCTGGCGAGCTCGACGCCCTCGGCCGGGCTCTCTGCCCGGCCCGCGAGCATCGCGACAAAAGCAGCATTGAGCAGCACGGCATCCGTTCGAGGTCCGCCGCCACCCGACAGGATCTCGCGCACCATCGCTGCGTTCTCCTGCGCGGAGCCACCGGCCAGGGCATCGAGCGACGACCGCTCGAGCTCGGCCTCTTCGGGCACGATCTCCCAGGTACGGACGGTGCCATCACGGTACTCGCTGACCCTGGTCGGACCAGCGATGGACACCTCATCCGTTCCATCCATCCCGTGGACGACAAACGCTCGTTCGCAGCCGAGCGCGCCGAGCACCCGTGCCACCGGCTCTGTGAGATGCGGAGCAAACACACCCACAAGCTGGAGTCGAACGCCGGCGGGGTTGGTCAGCGGACCGAGCAGGTTGAACGCTGTCCGGATCCCGAGCTGGCGCCGTACTGGCGCTGCGTGGCGCATCGCCGGATGATGGCCCGGCGCGAACAGGAAGCCGATCCCCAGATCATCAATCAGCTCTGTCACGGAGTCCGGTCCCAGGTCAACAGCGACCCCCAGCGCTTCCAGCACGTCCGCAGAGCCACAGCGTGATGACACGGCCCGGTTCCCATGCTTGGCGATCGGTACGCCCATGCCCGCGGCAACCAGCGCGGTGGCGGTCGAGATGTTGAAGGTGTTGCGCCCATCACCACCGGTGCCACAGGTGTCCACGAGGCCCGTCCGTCGGGGCGTGATCCTCACCGCGTGATCGCGCATCGCCAGCGCGAACCCGGTGAGCTCGTCCACCGCCTCACCCTTCATACGCAGTGCAGTCAGGACGGCCGCGATCTGCACAGGCTCCAGCACGCCGTCCATCACCGCCCCCATCACGGCCCGGGCCTCATCCACGGTCAGATCGCCCCCCGCGATCAGCTTCTCGAGAGTTCCCCTCGCCATCGTTCCCTCCCGGCCTCAGGCGGCCGTCTGCTGCTCTCCGGCAAAGCGGAGGAAGTTGTCGAACAGGCGGAGACCCTCGGGGGTCAGGATCGACTCCGGGTGGAACTGTACGCCCTCGACCAACCCGAGCTGACGGTGCCGTACCCCCATCACCTCGCCGTCAGAGGTGTACGCGCTGACCTCGAGCACATCCGGAAGCTCGGCTTCTGCAGCGATCAACGAGTGGTAGCGAGTCGCTTCGAAGGGGTTCGAGAGCCCCTCATACAGCGTCCGACCATCGTGGTAGACGCGCGAGACCTTGCCGTGCATCACGCGCTCGGCACGACCGACGTGGCCTCCGAACACCTCGACCAGGCACTGGTGGCCGAGACACACGCCGAGGATCGGAATCTCGCCGGCGAACCTCCGAATCAGCTCGCACGAGATCCCCGCGTCTGCCGGCGTCCCCGGCCCGGGAGAGATGAGCAGAGCCGAGGGCCGAAGCTGCTCGGCCGCCGCCACATCGATCGCATCGTTGCGAAACACCTCGATCTCCGCCCCGAGCTCGCCGAGCGCCTGTACGATGTTGAACGTGAACGAGTCGTAGTTGTCGATCATCAGGTAGCTCACAGCAGTCCTCCCTCCGCGTCGCGCACGGCCTGGATCAGCGCTCCGACCTTGCTCAGCGTCTCGTGGTACTCACCAGTGGGATCCGAGTCCGCGACAATCCCGGCCCCGGCCTGGGCGATGTAGCGGTTGCCGTGAACGATCAGCGTGCGGATCGCGATGCACAGGTCCATATCGCCCTGGCGTCCGAGGTACCCGACGGCGCCGGCGTACGGTCCGCGACGCTGCCGTTCGATCCCATCGATCAGCTCCATAGCCCGGATCTTCGGCGCGCCCGTCACCGTACCGGCCGGAAAGGTGGCTCGAAGGAGATCGAACTGATCGAGCCCCTTCTTGAGCGTGCCGGAGACACGCGAGACGATGTGCTGCACGTGTGAGTACTTCTCGATCTCGAGGAGCGAGTCCGGCGCCACGGTGCCCACCTCGCAGACCCGTCCAAGGTCGTTCCGGCCGAGGTCCACGAGCATCACATGCTCCGCCCGCTCCTTCTCGCACGCCAGCAGCTCCTCCGCCAGCCGACGGTCCTCGGCAGGATCTGCTCCACGCGGACGGGTTCCGGCGATCGGGCACACCTCGGCACGGCGGCCCGACAGCTTGACCAGCATCTCCGGCGACGAGCCCACCAGCTTCAGATCGCCCAGGTCCATGAAGAACAGGTACGGCGACGGGTTGAGGATCCGCAACGCCCGGTAGATTTGAAACGGCGGACACTGGGTTGTGCCTTCGAGCCGCTGCGACAGGACGATCTGAAACGCATCGCCGGCGACGATGTGCTCCTTGGCGTGAAGCACTCCAGCCTCGAACTCCTCCTGGCTGAGGCTCGAGACCGGCTCCTCACCGACGGGATACCCGGAGGTCCCGAAGGATGCCGGCAACGGCCCGGTCAACGCGGCGTACAGCTGATCGAGCCGCTCGGCAGCCGCCACCCACGCGGCCCGAGGATCGTCGCCAGCCGGCGGCAGGGTGAGCAGGTCGATGGAGCTGGCGACGTGGTCGAACACGGCGACCGTCTCGGGGAACACCACCTGGTAGTCCGGAAAACCGCGGTCATCGACAGGCGGGGCCCCCAGACGCTCGAACGTCCGAACCATGTCGTAGCCGATGTAGCCTACGGCCCCGCAGAACGGCCCCGGCAGCGCATCACCATCCACCGCGTCGTAGGCCGCCAGCTGTCGGCGAACCGCTGCGAACGGCGCCGAGGGATCCAACGGCTCCGAGGTCGTCTCGCCGGCAGCGCGCACCTCCACGCTGCCGTTCACCAGCCGAATGCTCCGCCCGGAGTCGAGCCCGATGAACGAGTAGCGTCCCACCTGAATCCCGCGCTCCACGCTCTCCAGCAGCAGCGTGGCGCCCACTGGCTGCAGCTTGAGAAACGCCGATACCGGCGTCTCCAGATCGGCGGGAATCCGCCGCCGCAACGCCGGTCGCCGGCCCTTCTCGACCGCCGCCGTGTACGCCTCAACACTCGGTGTCACCATTGCCGTTCCTTTCCGCCCGACCGCCGGGCCCCGAGACCGCCTGCCTCCACCAGCACACAAGAAAGGCCCCGCTACCTCTTGGATAGCGGGGCCCGTTGTGGTGCGCTGGTTCGGATCAGGTGGGATCAGGACGCACGGGCACTGCTATCCGTGAGGTGCTATACCACCACCACCAGTACCGCAGTGCAGAGTCCGTGAACCCAACCTTCATCGCTCTCGCCTCTGTAACCTCTCTGGAAGCGCCAGGCTTCCCGATGCGTACATCGCATCCTACTCACAGGTCCCACACCACGTCAAGTAGCGGACCTCGCAAGTACCTCCGCCACGCTCACCATCTCGCGCAGGGCACACTCAGCTCGGCGGGCCATTCAACCAGATGTCCCGCCCTGAGCAGCCTCCTGGTGCTGTCGAGCAACGATCCATCCGAGATGGCTCCTCCGCCACTCCAGCGGCTCCACCTCGTACCCGTTGCTCGTTCCGCCCGCAGGCGGGCCCTCGAGATGCTCGATCCACGATCGCACCGCTTTCTCGGCCTCTAGGCTCCGCTCCCGGTCGAACGTGCTCGCCACAGGATTGCCGTTGCCATCGACCAGAAGGCACGGTGTCTTCCAGTGGTTGAGCAGCGCCAGGAGCAGCTGTCGTTGTCGCGCCATCTGGCCGTGTCCACTCGCTTCCACCTCCGCGAGGCGATCGAGCACAGCGTTCAGCTGCTCCGCCACCACATCCAGCTCGTCGTCGCCGCCCTCTGGCACCCTGAGGCTCATATCTCCGGCAGCCACAGCCTCGGCCACGCGCTGCAGGCGCCGAACCCGGTCCAGAACCCGGCGCTGGATCGCGCGGGACACGAACCCCAACGACAGCAACGCGACGGTGACCAGGAGCCCGTGCAGGATGGCTCGCCGGCGGGCATGACGCTGAACGTTTGTATCTGCAGCGACCATCGCTTCCTGATTCACACGCACGAGCTCGGCCGCTGCCGTCTTGACACGCTCGAAGGCAGGCTCGACCAGGTCACCATACACCGCAACCCGATCGTCCGACTCCTGACCGAGTAGATCCTCCCGCTGGGCAATATACGTCCGGTACGCCGACTCGAGGTCATCCAGCAACGCACCTTCCTCATCCAGAGTGATGTTCGATCTCGCCGCCGCCAACGCTTCGTCGAACCGGTCGCCCGCGGTCGTGAGCTCATCTCTCGCCGACGCATCCCCCAGCAGCAGCGCCAACGTCGCACTGTCCTGCCGTTCCAACGCATCCAGCATCTCGGTTGCGTGCCGCACACTTGCCACGTTCTCGGTCAACACCGTACCGATGCTCAGGCTCAACTGGTGAAACCCGAGCGCGGCGCCCACTGCGCTGATCACCAGGAGCGTCACCAGGTAGCCGTAGCCGAGGAGAATGCGCGTCCGCAGATCCATGATCACGCCAGTGCCGCGAGGCGCTCGACAGCCTCAGAGTCGCCGATCACCACCATCACGTCCTCGGGTTCGAACGTCATGTCCGGGCGCACCGTGGCCATCACATCGCCACCGCGACGGATCGCCACAACCGAGACCCCATGCCGCTGGCGGACGCCGAGATCGAGCAATGACTGCCCGACGAACGCTTGCGGAACCTGCACCTCGGCGATCTGCGCGTTACCTCCCAGCTCGAGGCGGTCGAGAACGTTCGGGTATGCCAGGCGACGCGCCAGACGCTCTCCCATCTCCACCTCGGGACTGACCACCTGATGTGCACCGACCGACCGCAGCACCCGAGCGTGGAGAGGGCTCAGCGAGCGCGCCACGATCTGCGAGACCCCGATCTGTCGCAGCAGCGCCGTGGCGAGGATCGATGCCTCCATCGACTCGGCGCCGATCGCGACCACGGCACAGGCCATCCCCTCCACCTCCAGCTCCCGCAGCGCCTTCTCGTCGGTGGCATCCGCACGCACGACGGCGTCGAGCTCGCTGGCCAATGCTTGCACCTCCGCGTCGTTGGCATCGATCCCGAGCACCGACTGTCCGTGGCGAGCAAGCTGCAACGCCACCGACCGTCCAAACACCCCCAGCCCGATTACGGCGAACTCCTCAGCCATCGACCGGTCCTCCTGATTGCAATGAGAGTAGCAGAGCGCTGCACTCTCGCTCACAGTCGATCCCGGACATCTGCTCCAGCACCCACTCGCACGACCTGATGCACATCCGGCCACGCCGGGAGGGTGAAGGGAACTCAGATTCAGAGCTCAGAACTGTGCGGGCGGGAGGGCGGCCTCTACCCCACCATGATCCGAGCCTCTGGGTACGACACGCGTGACCGAGCAGTGCGAGCCAGTAGCAAGACCAGCGTCAGCGGCCCGATCCGACCGAGGAACATCAGCACAACGACCACGATCTTGCCGATCGCATCCAGCTGCTCGGTCACCCCGAGGGACAGACCTACCGTTCCCACGGCAGAGACGGTTTCGAAGACGATCGCCTCGAACGAACCGTCCTGAGTGGCCAGCAGGACTCCTCCGCCCAGCAGCACGAGGAGCGTCGCCACGACGGCGATCGCCGCGGATCGGTAGACCGTGTCCAACGAGACCTTCCTGCCGCCCACGACCACCTGCTGCCGACCGCGGGCGATCGCCGGAATCGCCGCCACCAGAACCACCGTGGTCGTCGTCTTGATGCCGCCACCCGTGCCTCCCGGCGAGGCGCCGATGAACATCATCGCCATCATCACCAGCAGCACCGACGGTCCCAGAGCGGTCACATCGATCGAGTTGAACCCTGCCGTGCGCAACGTCACGCTTTGAAACAGCGCATGCAGGAGCCGCTCCGGCACGCTCATCCCTGCCATGCTCGAGCCCCACTCCACGACCAGGATCCACACCGCGGCAAGCGACGTCAGAACCGCCGAGGCAACGAGCACCAGCCTCGCTTGCACGGTAAGGGCTTCACGCCTGCCGCGTCGGAGTCGCAGCAGAAGCGCCGCGAGCACTGCAAAACCGAGCCCACCTAGCACGATCAGGACGGCCACCACCAGCAAGGCCAACGGTTGCTGCTCCAGCGTCACCAAGGAGTCCGGCTGCAGAGCAAACCCGGCGTTGCAGAACGCAGACACCGAGTGGAAGATCCCATGCCACGCGGACTCGGCCCAGCTCATGCCCTGGCCACGCCACGCCATGGTCAACGCCGCGGCGCCGACCGCCTCCACGGTCACGGTCATCACGACAATGAACCACACCAGCCGCGTGGCCGACGTGCTTGGATGCAGATCGAGGATCGCGCCAAGCGCCTGCCTCCCGCGGACTCCGGGGGCTCGCCCGAGTAGCAGAGCACCAAAGGTCGACAGCACCATGATATTGAGACCGCCGAGCTGAATGAGGCCGAGGATCACCGCCTGTCCCATCGGGCTGAACGCACTTCCGGTGTCGACCACGATCAGTCCGGTGACGCATACGGCGCTGGTCGCCGTGAACAGCGCGTCCAGCGGGCTCAACGCAGATCCGGAGGCTGCCGCGGGCACGCTCAGGAGCAGCGTCCCTCCAGCAATCAGCACAAGGAACGACACCACAACCAGCATCGCAGGCCGAGTGAAGAACTGCTCCGTCAGCTGCTCGAAGACCGCCCCACGAACGACGATCCGTGCCAGCACCAGGAGCTGCGGCACCCCGAGGACAAGGAGTACGGCCTCCATACGACCGCTGAGAGCCAGCACAGCGGCAATGGCCAGCGCCGCTCCGACGAGCCACGGCGTCAGACCTCCATGCCGCGCCTCCAGGAGCAGCAGCCGCCACGACGCGGCCAGCACAACCGCCGAGAGCGCCAGACAAACCACCAGCGCCGGCGTTCGCAACCCGATTCCGTACCCGACCACTGCAGTGATCAGCACGAGGCTCATCAGGATCAGGTGGCGAACGGCGGGGCCGGTGCGAGCCACCCACCGGTCGTGGGGAGTGCGCAGCGGAGACAACGGCGGAGCAACGACCGGGAACACCGAGTATCCGAGCAGCAGGAGGTGCCAGAGCACCACCGACCCGGCAATCACAGGATCCTGGGCAAGAGCAGGCAGGAACAGCCCGATGTTGACGGTGAAGGCCACCGTTGACACGACCCTCGCCCAGAGAACGCCGCGCACCAGACCCCAGCCACCGACCACCGCAACCGCCGTTGCCACGGCCATGTACGACCAGCCGGCAGTGGTGACCCGATCGAACGCCCCGAAGTAGCCGTCGGACATGTCGACTGCAAGCTGCGCCACCATCCCCAGCGTGGCAGCTCCGGCCAGCCGCGCTGCCGCCAGCCGCCGTCCCGCCACCACCCCATCTGCCCTGCGCAACCGTACTTGCATCCTGATGGTCGTAGCACATTCCCTCGCTGGCGGCAATCCAACCAACGTCACCTTGGACCGCGGCTACCCCGGTCCAAGCACCGCCGGCAGGAGCGTGGCGACACGGTCGCCGGAGATGACACACCCGCTTTCGAGGCTCCGGGCACGTACGACGACCGGAAGCACAGCTTCCCTTTGCCGCGGTGCGTCGATGCGTTTTCTCGATTCTTCAATTATTCTCTTGTGCAAGAAATGCAAGGTTTCAACTGGTACTCACCCCCGCGCTCGCCGACCAATCGTAAAACCCCATCAGGAGGCATCCCGTGGACCCAACGCAGCTCGTCGTAGCGTGCGCCATGGCGTTCGCTGCCGTGTTCATCCTGCTGTCCGTCTTGGCCCTGATGATTCAGGCCATCACGACGCTGTTCCCCGCCCGACTCGCCGCCGTGGAACCGGCGATCGTCGCTGCCATCTCGACGACGGTTGCGTCTCGGTTCCCCGGCGCGCGGGTCACCCGAATCGAGGAGGAGCCATGATCGTAGCCAGCAAACCGAAGACGATCCGAGTCATGTTCACCCCGTTCCGCGACGGCCTGCAGAGCTCGTTCGGCGGCAAGGTACGGCTGAACGACATCCTGCCGGCAATGGAGTTCGCCGCCAAGGAGGCCGGTGTCCGTCACTTCGAGTTCGGTGGCGGCGCCCGGTACCAGGCGCCGTACTTCTACGTCGGCGAGGATCCGTTCGAGTGTCAGGATCGGATGCGCGCCGCTGTCGGACCCGACGTGGATCTGCAGATCCTGACCCGCTCGGTGTCCGGTGTCACGCTGACCACGCAGCGGATCGACGCGCTGAACCTGCAGGCCAAGCTGATGGCCAAGCACGGCACCACATGGGACCGCAACTTCGACTACATGAACGACGTCGACAACCTGGAGCGCACCGCCCAGCCGATCCTCGACGCCGGGATGCACCACCAGGTGTGCGTCGCGCTGATGGGTCTGCCGTTCAAGGACGACACGGTGCACACCGCCGACTTCTACGTCGGCATCATCCAGAAGCTGCTCGACAAGGGCGTGCACTTCGACTCGGTGTGCATGAAGGACGCCTCGGGAACCACCGATCCGAAGACCTGCTACGACACCGCGGTCGGGCTCAGGAAGATTCTGCCGCCCGAGGTCATCTTATGGCAGCACACGCATGACACCGCCTCGATGGCAGTCTCCTGCTACCTCGCCGGGATCGCTGGCGGAGTCGACGGTATCGACCTGTCGGTCCGACCGATGGCCTCGGGCACGGTGCAGCCGGATGTTCGCTCCATGTGGCACGCTTTGAAGGGCACCGGCTACTCGCTCGACATCGACCACACCAAGATGAACGAGATCGAGAACATGCTCAACGAGGGCCTCAGCGAGTACCACTTCAACCCGGTGACGACCACCGCTGATGCGCGAGTCGTCGGCTTCCCGATGCCCGGCGGCGCCATCGGACCGAACGTCCACATGATGACCGAGGCTGGCATCCTCGACCGCTACTCGGACGTCCTCGCCGAGTTCCCGGTGGTCGTCAAGGCCGGCGGCGCCTGGACGTCGGTGACTCCGGGCTCCCAGCAGTACTGGCTACAAGCGTTCAACAACGTCCTCCTCGGACGGTGGGAGAAGATCAACCCCGGCTACGGCAACGCCGTGCTCGGGTACTTCGGCCAGCCACCCCTCGATCCGGAGCCAGAGGTCGTCAAGATCGCCTCCGAGCAGCTCGGCAAGCCGCCGTTCGACGGAGATCCCCTCGAGGCCGCGCCGGACTCGCTGGCGCCGGCCAAGGCCGCACTGGAGGAGCGAGGGCTTCCGGTCACCGAGGAGAACATCTTCCTGGTCGCGGCCGCCATCGTGCCCGACAAGAAGATGGAGCTCAACGAGGGCATTCGCCTGCTCACCGGCAAGCCAAAGATCGTCCTGCCGCTGAAGAAGAAAGAAGAGGATGCTGCACAACCGACGGCCAGCCCGGCGCCGGCCGTCAGCGCTACACCGGCGCCATCGTTCGAGGGCCCTGTGAGTACGGTCTGCACGGTCGAGGAGAACGGCGCCACTCGCAGGTTCCGAGTGACCATCGAGCCTCCAGAAGGGGCGGCGACCGCCACGCCAACGAAGACCACCGCCGAAGCCGCCGCGCCATCCAACGGGGGAACCCCCGTGTACTCTCCGTTCCAGGGCAAGACCGAGCTCGTCGACCTCAAGGTGCGTGTCGGCGACGCGGTCTCTCAGGGCCAGGTCGTCGCCGCCGTGGAAGCCATGAAGGCCACCCACGACGTCAAGGCGCCGTGTGCAGGCAAGGTGGTCTCGATCGACGCCGAGATCGGCGCAGACATCGACAAGGGCCGGTCGATCCTGACGATCGGGGCGTAGCATGGAAGCCCTTGCAACCCTGCTCGCCGAGTCCGGGTTCGCCGGGCTCGTGTGGCAGAACCTGGTCATGTTCGTGATCGGCGGGGTGCTCATCTACCTCGCCATCCGTCACAAGTTCGAGCCCCTCCTGCTGATCCCAATCGGCTTCGGAGCGATTCTCGCCAACCTCCCGCACGCCATGATGAGCGCCTCCGTCCACCCGATTGAAACCACCGGCCACATCGCCCACCCGCTCTTGCAGATGGTCTACGACGTCGGCATCAGGACCGAGTTCTTGCCGCCGGTGATCTTTCTCGGGGTGGGCGCCTTGACGGACTTCCGGCCGCTCCTCGGCCGTCCGATCACGTTCCTCCTCGGCGCCGCCGCCCAGCTCGGAATCTTCGTCGCCGCTGTCGGTGCGTTCTTCCTGTTCGGCTTCTCCCTCGAGGAAGCCGCGTCGATCGGCATCATCGGCGGCGCTGACGGTCCAACATCGATCTTCCTGGCGGCGATCCTCGCACCCCACCTGCTCGGCGCTATCGCGGTGGCGGCGTACAGCTACATGTCGCTGGTGCCGATCATCCAGCCACCGATCATCCGGATGCTGACCACCCGGGCCGAGCGCGAGATCGACATGCCGCAGGAGCGCGAGGTGTCGCACACGGCAGTGGTCCTGTTCCCGATCGCCACGGCGGTGATTGCAGCGCTCGCCATTCCTGCGTGCGCGCCCCTGATCGGTATGTTGATGTTCGGGAACCTGTTGCGTGAGTCGGGCGTCACGGAGCGGCTCAACAAGGCCGCCGGAGGTTCGCTCATCAACATCGTGACGATCTTCCTCGGCATCACCGTCGGCGCAACGATGGAGGGGACCACCTTCATCCAGACCACCACGCTGTTCATTCTCGTGCTCGGGGGCTTCGCGTTCGCGTTCTCGACGTTTGGAGGCGTGCTGTTTGCCAAGGTTCTCAACCTGGTCCTCCCGCGTCATCGGAGGATCAACCCGTGCATCGGCGCCGCCGGTGTGTCGGCCGTCCCGATGGCGGCTCGGGTGGTTCAGGACTTCGTCTCCAAGCAGACCGACGGCCGCGTCAACCCGATCATGGCGGCAATGGGCCCGAACGTGGCCGGCGTAATCGGCTCCGCCGTCGCCGCAGGGGTGTTCCTGGCGTTGCTGAAGTAGCCATTGACGCGGCCGTGGGAGCAAAGGTCACGCCTGGAATCGACCAACCAGGAGGGCACCTCCGTCAACCCGAAGGCCAGGAGCTCGGAGATCCGGAGCCACGGCCGCGAACCGGCGGGAATGGCGGATGCGAGCGTGAGGGTTGACACCGCCGTGAGAAACAGGGTAGGTTGCTCCCGATGAACGGAACGATGAGCTATGCGTTGCACCATCATCATCACGAGCATCCCAGCTGGGGCCGGATGACGGTGTAGGCACGCAAAGCGCAGACCGAAACCATCACGACGCCGGCCCAGCCGGCGTCGAGCTCGTTTCGGAGGTCGGTCGCCGGTCGGGTCGCACCGGAGGCAGACCATGACATCAGATCGCACTGGCACTTTCATCTCCAGCTCGTCACTCCAGCTGGCAATACCCAAAGGCCGGATGCTTGCAGGCATCGAGCAGCTGCTCGCCGAGGCCGGTATCCAGCTCCGCCAGACGGCGCGCTCCTACCGGCCCCACGTGACGCTCCCCGACTGCCAGGTCAAGATCCTCAAGCCGCAGAACGTGGTCGAGATGCTCCACGCCGGCTCGCGCGATGTGGGCTTTGCCGGCGCCGACTGGGTCGCCGAGCTGGACGGCGAGCTGGACGGCGAGCTGGTTGAGCTCATCGACACCGGCCTCGACCCCGTGCGCGTCGTGGCCGCAGCTCCCGAGTCGCTGCTGGAGAACGGACAGCTCCCCTCACGACCGCTCGTCGTGGCCTCGGAGTACGAGCGCCTGACGGCTCGTTGGGTGGCCGAGCGCGGGCTGGATGCCACGTTCATGCGCTCCTACGGCGCCACCGAGGTGTTCCCCCCGGAGGATGCCGATCTGATCGTCGACAACACCGCCACCGGCTCCACCTTGCAGGCCAACCACCTCGCGATCGTCGATGAGCTCATGACCTCCTCGACGCGCCTGTACGCCAACCCCTCCGCCCTTGAGGACCCCTCGCGACGGACCGCCATCGACCGCCTGGTACTTCTCGTTCGTTCGGTGCTCGAGGCGCGACTGCGGGTGATGGTCGAGGTCAACGTCGAGCCCGACCGGCTCGACGAGCTGCTGAAGGTGTTGCCGTGCATGCGCCACCCCACAGTGTCCCAGCTCGCCGGCGGATCGGGCTACGCGGTCAAGGCCGCTGTTCCACGCGCCCAGCTCCCCGAGGTGGTCCCGCGGCTCAAGGAGCACGGAGGCACCGATGTCGTCGTCACCCGTCTCGCCCAGATCGTTCCGTGAAGAACACACGAGAGGAACACCATGAGCCCCGTACCCGACTCTCCGAGCCCTCCGCAACTGAAGCCGGTGCCGTTCGTGGCCTCGCTCAAGCCGTACTCTCCCGGACGCCCGCCGTCCGCCATCGACCTGTACCTGGACTCCAACGAGGGCGCCGCCCCCGGACCCGAGGCTGCCACAGCCCTGTCCGAGGCGGCCCAGCTGCCGCTCAACCGCTACCCTTCCACCAGCAGCCTGGAACGCTCGATCGCCGAGCGCTGGGGTCTCGAGCCCGCCGGTGTTCTGGTCACGGCCGGCGCCGACGACGCCCTCGAGCGCGCCATCCGGGTGGTCTGCGCACCCGGCCGCGAGGCGATCCTGACCACGCCGACGTTCGAGATGCTCGGCCGGTACGTCCGCCTCGCCGGCGCCGACCTGACCGAGATCGAGTGGTGGCGGGACGGCTTCCCGGTGGACGCGGTCTGCGAGCAGGCCACCGATCGCACCGTCCTGGTGGCGGCGGTCAGCCCAAACAACCCCACCGGCGCGGTCCTCTCCGCTGACGACCTGCAAGCTCTGGCCGGCCGCCTCCCGAGCACCCTGATCCTCCTCGACGGGGCCTACATCGAGTTCGCTGACGAGGACCTGACGCGGGTGGCACTCGAGCTGCCCAACACGTTGGTGTTCCGCACCTTCTCCAAGGCCTGGGGGTGCGCTGGGCTGCGCGTCGGCTATGTGGCGGGACCACCCACCGTCATCGGTTGGCTCCGCGCCGTCGGCCAGCCGTACTCGGTGGCGGCACCGTCACTCGCCGCCGTCAACGGCATGCTCGGCCGGCTCTCGGGTCCCCCGGAAGGCCCGATCGCCGCGACTCGCGCCCGCCGCAGCCGGCTCGCCAACACGCTACGCCGGCTCGGCGGGGACCCGCTGCCGTCCCAGGCGAACTTCATCCTGGTGCGGTTCGCCGACGCCGACTGGGTCCGCGATGCACTGGCCGGGCTGGGCATCGCGGTCCGTCGGTTCACCTCGCCGCAGCTCGCCGGCTGGCTACGGATCACCGTCCCCGCCTCCGATGCGGACCTCGACCGTCTCGAGGCGGCTCTCGAAGCCGCCCTCGAGCCCGAGGCGCTCCTGTTCGACATGGACGGGGTGCTCGCCGACGTGTCGCAGTCGTACCGCGCAGCGATCCTCGCCACCGCCCGTGAGCTCGGCGCCGAGCTGAAACCCGAGGCGATCGCGGCTGCCAAGGCCGCCGGCGACGCGAACAACGACTGGGTGCTGACCCGGCGTCTGCTCGCCGAGCGCGGGATCGAGCGCTCCCTCGACGAGGTGACCGAGCGGTTCGAGACGCTCTATCAAGGCACCGACGAGGCCCCGGGGCTGCGTGAGCGCGAGACCCTGCTGATCGACGCGGAGCAGCTGCGCAACCTCGCCTCCCGGCGACCGCTGGCCGTTGTCACCGGCCGCCCGCGCGCCGATGCCGAGCGCTTCCTCGATCGCTGGGGCATCGGTGATCTGTTCACCGCCGTCGTGTCGATGGAGGACGCGCCGCTCAAGCCTGACCCTGCGCCAGTGCGCCTGGCCCTTGACCGCCTCGGCGTCCGCCGCGCATGGTTGATCGGCGACACTCCAGACGACCTCCGCGCCGCGCGCGCAGCCGGTGTCGTCCCGGTCGGTGTCGCGCCTCCAGGCGACGATCCAGCCACCGCGGCTCGAGCGCTGGAGTCAGCCGGCGCTGCCCGGGTGGCTGCGTCCACCGAAGCGCTCCTCGAGCTGCTCGACCGACCGGAGGTACGCTCATGAGCTCCCGATCCGCCACCGTCACCCGCACCACCAAAGAAACCTCCATCCAGCTCGAGCTGAGCCTGGACGGCAGCGGCGGGGTCGCCGTCGCCACTGGCCTCGGCTTCCTGGACCACATGCTCACCGCCCTGGCGTACCACGCCGGCTGGGACCTGCGGTTAGAGTGCACCGGCGACCTGCAGGTGGACGACCACCACACCGCCGAGGACTGCGCACTGGCACTCGGCCAGGCGCTCGACGAAACGCTCGGCGAGCGCCGCGGGATCCGCCGGTTCGGCTCCGCGTTCGCACCGTTGGACGAGGCACTGGCCCGCGCCGTGGTCGACCTCTCGGGCCGTCCGTGGCCGGAGATCCACCTCGATCTCCAGCGACCGATGATCGGCGATGTGGCCTCCGAGAACCTCGCCCACGTGATGATCTCGCTGGCGATGGCGAGCCGCGCCGCGATCCACGTGGACGTGCTCCGCGGCGCCAACGACCACCACAAGGTGGAGGCCGCGTTCAAGGCGCTGGCGCTGGCGCTCCGCGCCGCCATTGAGACCACCGATCGCACCGCGATCCCGAGCACGAAAGGGGCGCTGTGATGGCCTCGAGCACCATCCCGGTGGTCCACACCGGCACCGCCAACACGGCCTCCGTGCTCGCAGCGCTCCGCCGCGCGGGCGCCTCACCCGAGGTCACCACCGACCCGGAGACCGTCCGCTCCGCCGAGCGGCTCGTGCTCCCCGGCGTCGGAGCGTTCGGTCCAGTGGTCGCACGGCTGCGTGACAACGGCCTGGACGAGCCGGTCCGCGAGCGCGTCCAGGCGAACCGCCCGACGCTGGCCATCTGCCTCGGCCTGCAGGTGCTCGCGACCGGCTCGAGCGAGAGCCCCGGCGTCGAAGGGCTCGGCGTCCTGGATGCTACGGTTGGTCGGTTTCCGCCGGGCCAGCGCGTCCCACAGCTGGGCTGGAACACCGTAGCCGCGGACCCCTCGTGTCGGATCCTGACCGACGGTGCGGCCTACTTCGCCAACTCGTACCGCCTCACGGAGGTTCCCGAAGGGTGGTCCGCAGCGTGGTCCGAGCACTCGGAGCGGTTTATCGCAGCGCTGGAGCGCGGGCCGATCCTGGCCTGTCAGTTCCACCCCGAGCTCTCCGGCCCGTGGGGCGCCCGGCTCCTCGAGCGCTGGTTGGAGGTGTCCGCATGCTGATGGCCCGAGTCATCCCGTGTCTCGACGTCGCCCGCGGCCGCGTCGTCAAGGGCGTCCGCTTCCAGGGGTTGCGCGATGCCGGCGACCCCGTGGAGCTGGCCGCCATGTACGCCGAGCAGGACGCTGACGAGCTCGTCGTCCTCGACGTGGCCGCCACCCCGGAGGCCCGCGGCCACCACCTGGAGGTGATCGCCGGCATCCGCCAGGTGCTGCCGCTGCCGCTCACCGCCGGCGGCGGCGTCCGCGAGGCCCGCGACGCGGAGGCGCTGCTGACCGCCGGCGCGGACAAGGTGTCCACCAACACCGCTGCGGTCCTCCGGCCGGAGCTGCTCGGCGAGCTCGCGCGCGAGTTCGGCTGCCAGTGCACCGTGCTCGCACTGGATGCCGCGCGCAACGGCTCCAGCTGGGAGGTCGTGGTCCGCTCCGGGCGCGACCGTCCCGGGATCGATGCGATCGCATGGGCTCGCGAGGCGGCTGACCGCGGCGCCGGCGAGATCCTTCTCACCAGCTGGGACCGGGACGGCACCGGCGACGGCTACGATCTGGAGCTGATCGCTGCGGTGCGTCGCGCGGTGGACGTCCCGATCATCGCCTCCGGCGGGGCCTCGACTCCGGAGCACATGGCCGAGGCTCTGGCCGCCGGCGCCGACGCCGTCCTCGCCGCCTCGATCCTCCACTACGGCGCCACCACGGTCGGCGGGCTCAAGGAGCGGCTCCAGCAGCTCGCCGGCAGCCATGGAGGCTACGCGGTGCGGGGAAAACAGAAGCCGACCACAACGGAGGTCTCGCGATGATCATCCCTTCCATCGATCTCATGGACGGCCAGGCGGTGCAGCTCATCGGCGGCCGCGAGCGCGCCCTCGAGGCCGGCGATCCGCTCGCCGTTGCCGAGCGGTTCGCAGTGGCTGGTCCGTTGGCTGTCATCGATCTCGACGCCGCCTTGGGCCGAGGCAGCAACGCCGGCATCGTGCGCGAGCTGGTGCGCCGCTACCCGTGCCGTGTCGGTGGCGGGATCCGCTCGATCGACAGCGCGTTGGAGTGGTTGGATGCCGGCGCCGACCGGGTGATCCTCGGCACCGCGGCTCGCCCCGAGGTGCTGAGCGAGCTGCCACGCGAGCGCGTCATGGTGGCCCTCGACAACGTCGACGGCGAGGTGGTGGTCGAGGGCTGGCAGCAGGCCACCGGAGCGCGGGTGCTCGACCGGATCGCCGAGCTCCGGGAGCTGGCTGGCAGCTTCCTGGTCACCTTCGTCGAGCGGGAAGGGCGGCTCGGCGGCATCGATCTCGACGCGGCCCGCGCCGTGGTCGAGGCCGCCGGGCAGACGCCTGTGACCGTCGCTGGCGGCGTCACCACCGCAACGGAGATCGCCGAGCTCGACCGGATCGGCGCCGACGCCCAGGTGGGGATGGCGCTGTACACCGGCCGCATGGATCTGGGCGCCGCCGTCGCGGCGGTGCTCTCCAGCGATCGCCCGGACGGGCTGTGGCCGACCGTGGTCACCGACGAGCACGGCCAGGCCCTCGGTCTGGTGTACTCGGACCACGAGTCGCTCATCGCCGCCATCACCCGACGCCAGGGGATCTACCGCTCCCGTTCGCGAGGCCTGTGGGTCAAGGGCGCCACCTCGGGCAACACCCAGGAGCTCCTCAGGGTGGACGTGGACTGCGACCGCGACGCCCTGCGGTTCACCGTTCGCCAGACCGGCGAAGGGTTCTGCCACCTCGGGCAGCGCACCTGCTGGGACGGCGACCACGGCCTCGGCGGGCTCGAGCGACGTCTCAGCGAGCGGCTCGAGAACGCATCCCCTGGCTCGTACACGGTCCGGCTCGCCAACGACCCCGAGCTCCTCGGCGCCAAGCTCGCCGAGGAGGCAGCGGAGCTCGCCGCCGCGACCGAGCACCACGAGGTGGTGTGGGAGGCCGCCGACTGTCTGTACTTCACCGCAGCCGCTGCGATCTCCCGCGGCGTCTCGCTCACCGAGGTGCTCGCCGAGCTCGACCGTCGCGCCAAGGCCGTGCGCCGGCGTGACGGCAGCCGCACCGATGGCCAGGGAGGCACCTCATGATCCCGTTCCGATGGAACCGCACGACGCTCGACGAGATCGGTCCGCTGGCCCGGGAGCCCGTGGACACGGACACGCTGCTCAAGACCGCCACCATCGTGGATGCGGTCCGCTCTGATGGCGAACGTGCACTCCGCCAGTGGGCCGAGCGGTTCGGCGAGCTGGCCCCCGGCGCGCCGCTGGTGCTCGGCGCCGACGAGCTCGCAGCAGCACGTGCACG
Source organism: uncultured Thermoanaerobaculia bacterium (assembly GCA_964512045.1). Taxonomy (GTDB): domain Bacteria; phylum Acidobacteriota; class Thermoanaerobaculia; order Thermoanaerobaculales; family Sulfomarinibacteraceae; genus CAZEJK01. Next base: position 850 of record CAZEJK010000055.1, on the reverse strand, counting down.
TCTGCCCGACGACGAGCGCGCTCTGCTCGAGCGCACCGCGGCACAGATCGCCGCCTTCGCCGAGGCGCAGCTCGCCTCGATCCAGCCGATGACGGTCGAGGTTCCTGGCGGTCACGCCGGTCAGGAGCTGGCACCAATGGCGCGAGCCGGCTGCTACGCTCCGGGCGGCCGCTACCCGCTGCCATCGTCGGTGCTGATGACGGCCGTGACGGCCCGCGTGGCCGGTGTCGAGGAGATCTGGGTGGCGTCACCCAAGCCGGAGCCCGCCACACTGGCCGCCGCATCGATCGCCGGCGCCACCGCGCTGATCCCGGTGGGTGGTGCGCAAGCGATCGCCGCCCTCGCCTACGGCGCCGGGCCGGTACCGGGCTGTGATGTGATCGTCGGCCCCGGCAACCGCTGGGTCACCGCCGCGAAGAAGCTGGTGGTGGGACGCGTGGCGATCGACATGCTCGCCGGACCCTCCGAGCTGGTGGTGCTCGGCGACGACAGCGCCGACGCCGAGACCGTGGCCGCAGACCTGCTCGCCCAGGCAGAGCACGACCCGGACGCCCTGCCGGTGCTGGTGACCACCTCAAAGCAGCTGGCCGACGCCGTCGAGGCGGCCCTCGGCCGACAGCTCGAGGACCTGCCCACCCGCGACGTCGCCCTGGCCGCGCTCGGCAACGGGTTCGTGGCCCTGGTCCGCGACCTGGAGGAGGCCGCCGCGGTGTGCGATCGGCTCGCACCCGAGCATCTCCAGGTGCTGGTCGACGACATCGACGCCGCAGCCGCGAAGCTCAACCACTGGGGGGCGCTGTTCCTCGGTCCGGCGTCGGCGGAGGTGCTCGGCGACTACGGCGCCGGACCC
>CAZEJK010000054.1:0-25728 GCA_964512045.1 uncultured Thermoanaerobaculia bacterium | reverse complement strand
GGGGCGCAGGTACGTCTGCGGCTCCGCCCCCTTGGGGCGGAGCCCCTGAAACGCTCGGGGAGGTGTTGTTGCCGGAGCGCGGCGACGGGTATACTCGAGCGTGTGATTCGGGGACATCTGCAGCGTTTCCATCTCGGAGATCTCCTCCAGTGGCTCCAAATGGGGGTGCTCAGCGGGCGTCTTCGGCTGATCCAGCACGGATGCGAACGCAGGTACGACTTCCTTCGAGGAGAGGTTGTATTCGTCTCGTCCTCCCACCCGGACGAGCGGCTGGCGACCTGGCTCGCCAGGCGTGGAGCGGCACCAGCGGAGCTTCTGCAGCGCTTGCTGGTGTACTCACTGGTGCACAGGGAGCTCTTCACCAGCCTGCTGCTCAAGAACGATCAGGTCGAGGTCGGGTGCCTTCGCGAGGCGATCGTCGAGCTGGCCAAGCACGTCACGACGCGGGTGCTCGTCGATCCGGAGGCGGAGTTCAGCTTCGATCCGAGCTTTCCGGTACAGGATCCATTGGGGCTGGAGGTGCATCTGGAGCCGAACCAGCTCATGCTGGAGGCCTCTCGGCGGCACGATGAGCAGCAGGACTCGTTCGTCCCGCCGGTTGCGGTGATGCTGCCGTTTAGCGGCGAGGCGTACGATCAGTTCTTCTGGGATCTGATCCGGCAGGGGATCAGCGGACCCGCAGCGCTCGATGGAGAGGGTCTGGCAGGCCTGTACCAGCTGGTGCGGGATGCGATGGGGACGCTGTCACAGTGGCTGGCGACAAGCCCTGGTTTGGTTCCCCTTCCGTCGCCGCAGGTGGAGGAGCTGGCGCACGCCGTCGCCGATGGCGTGACACCCGAGCTGGAGGGTCGGCCACAGCTGGTCTGGAACCAGATGGTGCTCGCATGCTCTATGCGCAGCTCCCGGCTCCATCGGCCCCTGTCGTTGGCAGAGCTGTCGGCGTTCGGCGACCGGCAGGAGGCGTGGTGGGAGCTGGCCACCGGCGACGCGTGGCACCGTCCTCAGTCATCTCAGATCGATGCGTTGACCGCGAGCGTCTCGACGGAGCTGGCGCGTGCCGCGCGTGCCGCGGCCGAGCCGCTGCAGGTCGACCCGGATCTCGCCGAGCTGGCGGCGCACCTGCTCACGGTTCCGACCGACCTTGTTCTGTACGTCCTCGCGACACTGCCGATCCCGATTCCCGAGCTGCGTGTGACGTTGCTGGAGCTGCTCGCTCGGCGCCTGGCGGCGAGCCTGGCGAGCACGGCGGACTTCCCTCCTGAGATCCTGGAGCTATTTCCGGCGGACGGTTCGCCGGCACCGACTGCACTGAACGCGTGCCTCTATCTGGCGAGGGAGGCCACGCCGCGAGGGCAGCTACTTCCGGCGCCGCTATCCGAGGACTCCACCGCGATGATCGATGTGGCGCCGGCCGAGGTGATCGGCAGGGCTGCGCGCGCTGCACAGGAGGTCGTCGGCATGTCGCTGGCCGTCGAAACGTAGCCCGTAACGCGGCCGGGACAGGAGACCGAACCAACCGCGATCTCGACCTCGGTATCCGGACCCGAGTCCTCGGCTCCCGGCGACGACGGCACGCGCTTTCGAAGAGCCGTGCGGACGAGACAATCTGGTTCGCTGGCGGCAACTCCCGTTCGAGAGCTCGCTCACCGCGAGCGTGCGGCACCGGGCCCGGACAGCCGCATTCGACTCGACCGGATACCGATATGGGGCTAGAATCGTTGTGCGATGCGAGTTCTGGTGATCGGCGGAACGCGGTTTATTGGACGGGCGATCGTCGAGCGGCTGCTCCGTGGTGGCCATGAGGTGACCCTGATCAACCGCGGTGTGTCGACGGATCCGTTCGGCACCCGAGTCCGGCGGGTGGTCGGCGATCGTCGGGATCCCGACATCGTGCGGGCGGGGATCCGAAAACGAGACCACGATGTGGTGGTGGATGTGACCGGCTACACGCCCGCCGATCTCCGGCCGTGCTTGGAGCTGCTCCCCGGCCACATCGGCCATTACCTGTTCATCTCGTCAGCTGCGGTCTATATGATCCGCTCCGGGGTGGCGCCGCCCTACTCGGAGGGGCACTTCGCTGGAGCTTTGGTGCCGGTTGCCGACCGTCTCCAGTCGCTCTGGCAGTACGCCCAGGAGAAGCGCCGGTGCGAGGAGCTGCTGTTCGCTCGATGGGACAGCGCGAGGTTTCCGGTGACGACGCTGCGCCCACCGATGGTGGTCGGACCGCACGACTACACCCGGCGTTCCGATGCCTACCTGGAACGTCTCCTGTCGCGCGGTCCGGTGATCTTGCCGGACGGCGGTCTCAACAGCTGGGGGTTTCTGTGGGTCGATGATCTGGCGGAGGTGGTGGCCACGAACCTCGCCAACGTTGCGACGTTCGGTGAGGCGTACAACGTGGCGCAACGCGAGGCGATCACCGTTCGCGAGCTGGTCATCCGAGCAGCCCGCGCGCTCGGTGTGCCGGCGCAGATCGTCCCGTTGCCGGCAACCTGGCTCGAAGCGACCGGGTTGGGAACGTGGTTCAGCCCGTACTCCCACAGTGAGGATGTGCTGCTCGACTGTCATCGGGCCGGGGCAGATCTCCTGTTCCGATCCACACCGATGACATCGTGGATCGAGACGCTCGCCCAGGATGCCCGGAGCCGGTGGAATGGACAGGTGACTGCGTTTGCGGCGACCCGCTCGTTCGAGCTCGATCTGGTCCGTGAGGTCGCCTCCATCCGCCTGCCGAGCTACTCCACCGCGCCAACCCGGTTAGCGAGCTCCTAACGCGGCCGCGGGCCGCGATCAAAGCGATGCTCCGGTGGTGCCGGTCCCGCGGCCGCAGGCCGCAACCGCAGCAGCACACCCGCTGGCGCCGTTCCAGCGGCCGCGGAGCACCTGGGTGTCGGAGACGGCCATGGCCTACTCCTCGAACACCGCTGCAAGCAGATTGAGCACGTGCTCGTCGTCGAACGGCTTGGTGACGAAGTGGTCAGCGCCGCATGCGTGAGCCTGCTCTTTATCAGATTGCTGGCCCATGGCGGTGAGCATGATCACGGTCGTGGTGGCGAGCTCGGGGTCGGCCTTCACCTGGCGGCACATCTCGAAGCCGTCGAGGCGAGGCATCATCGCGTCGAGCAGGACGGCTCTCGGCCGATGCTCACGGAGCTTCTCGAGGCCTTCGATGCCGTCCACTGCCGTGACCACCCTGTAGCCTTCCATGTCGAGAATGAACGAGATGGTCTCCCGGAGGTTGGGCTCGTCATCGACCAGAAGAACCGTGCGACGTTCAGGCATGTCGTTCTCCTCGTTGTCGGAGAGCACCGTGGTCCGTTGGAGATCGACCCAGTGCGTGGCCTAGTGCTGCTCGTCCTTACCGCCACCGTTATCCTGAGGAGTGGGCACGATCAGCTCGACTGTGGTGCCCTCTCCGACGCGGCTGCTCAGACTGACGGTGCCGTCGTGGCCCTCCACCACCCGTTTGGCGATTGCGAGCCCCAGACCGACGCCTCGTGGCTTGCCGGTGAGCACGTTGCCACCTTGCCAGAAGATATCCCACACATGTGGCAGCTCCTTCTCCGGGATCCCGACGCCGGTGTCAGAGACCTTCACGGCGAGCATCGGCCGCTCGTCTCGAACGATCCGACGCGCCTCCACCGTGACCTGCCCACCGGCCTTGTTGAACTCGATTGCGTTCTTGACGACGGCTCGCAGGGCGGCCTCGATCATCTCGCGATCGCAGCTGAGGTATGACAGGTCGGCGGCAATACGGACCTGCAAAGTGATGTCGCGTTCGCTGGCGAGGTCGCGGAGTGGTCCGATGGCTTGCTTGAACAGTCCTGGGATCTCCGTCTGCTGCTTGCGGGGACCCTCGTCAGTTGCCGCGAGGATCGCCGCCTGGAAGACGCTTTGGATGATGTTGGAGAGCTTCTCCGCCTCCTCGCGGATGATAGCGATGAAGCGCGCGCCCTTCTCGGGCGGAGCGTCCTTGTACCGTTCGAGGATCTTGGCGGCGGTGTACAAGGAGGTGACGGGAGTCTTGAGCTCGTGCGAGATGCGAGAGAGCAGCTCGTTCTTGACGCGATCGATCTGCTCGAGCTCATGGTACGCCCTCTCGAGCAAGGTGTTCTTCTCCTCCAGATCGCGGTTGAGACGCTGGACCTCCTCGAGGGTTTGCCGCAGCTCGGCCGTACGGTCTCTGACCTGGCCTTCGAGGTCGCGGTTCATTTCCTCCAACCGCTGCCAGTTGATTGCATTGGAGTAGGCGACAGCGGCGTGGCTCGCCATCACACTTGCGAACTGGAGGTCGTCGTCGGCGAACGGGCTCCGCTCATCGTTGCGGTACAGTGTCAGAAGACCGATGACCTGGTTTTGTGCGACCAGCGGCACGGCGATCGCCGACGTGTACCCGGCCGCCTCGACGGTGCGCATCAGCATGGAGGCCTCGACCTGAGCGAGCTCCCGGCTGATGAGCTCCGGCTGGCGTCGCTCGACGAGCTGTAGCGCCACTGACTCGCCGTTGCCTGCATCCGCTCGTACCAGCGGATCGTGCTTCAGCGTGTGCACCAGCGTTTCGCGGAGGCCACCACCGCCGCCTGTCAGACTGACCGCGGAGGCGTGAACCCTCAGCGATCTGCACGCTGCGCTCATGAATGCCTGCAGCACCTCACGGGGGTCCCGCGTTGTTGTGAGCTTCTCTCCGAACGCCGCGATGTCGCTCAGTATCCGCACCTTCCGCTCGAGCTGCTGACGGGTCGAGTCGAGCTGAGCGTTGAGGTCGGTCATGGCGACGTTGGCCCGGACGGCCTCCTGAACGAGGTGCTCCTGGTCCATCGGGGCGTCGGTGGCCTCGCCGGCGGCCGGATGGTGGACCTCGGTCTCCTCGGAAGCGGTGGCATCATCCGTGTCGGCGCCGCCGATGTACGGTTGCATCGCGACCCGGACCTGCTGCTTGAGCCGCGTGACGGCCTGCGGGTTGGAGCCCACACCGAGCTTGTTGGCCACCGCGCCCAGCGCCGCCTCGCTGATCGCGGCAAACGCGTCGACGATTCCGTCGCCATTGACGGCAACGGTCGGGAATGCCGGATGTCCGTCGGGGTTCAGCGCGCTGTCCATCTCCTCGATAGAGAGTGTCGGGTCGAGATCGCGCTTGTTGTACTCGAAGACGATCGGAACCGTCGAGTGGTCGATGCCGTTGGCCAGGAGGTTCTCCCAGAGGTTCTCCAGCGACTGAACGTTGGCCTGCGCCTGATCCGGCTGCGAGTCCGCCACGAACACGACAGCATCGGCCCCAGAAAGGACTGCTCGCCTGGTGGCGTTGTACTGTACCTGACCCGGTACCGTGTACAGCTGCATCGTCAGACGGTATCCACGGATCCGTCCGAGGTTCAGCGACAGGAGGTCGAAGAACAGGGTGCGGTCGTTCGCAGTGTTCAGCGAGTACAGCTTGGTGCGCCGCTCTGGATCGGTGACCTTGTGGATGTACTGCAGTGACGTGGTCTTGCCGCCGAGTGCGGGCCCGTAGTACACGATCTTGATCTTGATCTGGCGGTACTGGTTGTCGAACTGAACCATCAGCGGTCTCCAGCGGACGATGGGCGCAATGGGAGAGCGGCGACGAACCGGGCGCCGTGGGGTGACTTGTGTTCGTAACGGACCTGGCCACCGTGTCCTTCCACGTACTCACGGACCAGCGCAAGACCGAGCCCCGTACCGGGAACGCGTCCCTGGTCGGCACGGACGAACCGCTCGAACAGCTGCTCGCGAATCTCCGCAGGGACCCCGCTGCCCTCGTCCTCGACGGTCAGCTGCCAGCGGTCGTCGGCCATCGCGGAGCAGTCAATGGTCACCGTGCCACCGTGGGGTGAGTGCCGGATGGCGTTCGCGACGAGGTTGGACACAATCTGCACCACCTTGTCCTCGTCTGCGGTGATCTCCTCCAGTGATGGGTCGACGCGGATGGTAAGGATGACCTCTCGTTCGCCAGCCAGCTGCCCAAAAGAGGAGCGCACGTGCTGTAGGAGGTCGCGCAGATCGACCGGCACAAACGACCAGGTCATCCGGTCGGCCTCGATCCGGTTCAGATCGAGAAGGTTGTTGATCAATCGCAGCAGTCGTTCGCCCTCATGGTTGATCATCTCGGCGAACCGGAGCATCTTCTCTGGCTGAGCCTGGCCGTAGTTGAGGATGATGCGGGCCGATGACAGGATCGCCGTCATCGGAGTCCGGATCTCGTGGGCAACGATCGAGTAGAACTCCGTCTGTCGCTTGTTGACGACGTCGAGCTGCTCCGCCTGCGCGCTCAGCGAACGTTGCATGCGTGCGATGCGAATGGCGCTGCCGATCCGAAGCCGGAGCTCACGGGGATCGAACGGCTTGCCGATGTGGTCGTCAGCACCGCGCTCGAGGCTGCGGTAGACGTCGTTGCGGGCCCCGAGGGCTGTGAGCACGATGATGTAGCACCCGGCGAGCCGGTCATCCTTGCGGATCCGCGAGACGAGCTCCCAGCCGTCGAGGCCGGGCAGCATGATGTCCAGTAGCGCGATATCGAACCAGTCTGTCTGGAGCGTTCGCCATGCCGTGTCGCCGTCCTCGACGATGACGAGCTCCATGTCGAGCGGTACCAGGGCCTCACGGATGAGCATCCGTACATCGGCATCGTCGTCGACGGCGAGGCACCGGATCGGTGCGTGGACCATAACGGGATTGTACCCGTTCGGTTGCCCGAGCGCAGAATGGAAACAGAGCGATCGCTTGAATCCGCAGCATGCCAGTTGCGCGGGCTGGGCATGCCTGGCATTCTGAGCGGATGAGCGGACCGTGCTGCATCTGGTCTGTGGAGTCAGCGGCCGGCGCCGCCATCGCACAGGAGCTGGCTGTGGGCTCGAGGGTGCCCGTGATCGCAGTGGGCCCTCGCGCGGCGTCGGAGCCCCTCGTGGAAGAGATTCGATCTGGCGGTGGCGTGGGCGAGGCAGTATGGGCGGACCCCGCGCAGCCGGACGTTCTGGCCGACCAGCTCGCGCCAGCAATCGACCGTTGGGGTTGCCCCGAGAGCCTTGTGATCGCCGTCAGTGCCGAGGACACCAGAGGGCTCCATGAGATCGAGTGGGCCCAGTGGCAGGCAGCCACAGCCATGGTCCTGGGGACGGTGGGCGTGCTGCGAACCGTGGTGCCGCTGATCCTCGCGACTGCGAACGATGGTGTCGTGGTCGTGGTGCAACCGTCGACGGAAGGAGGCTCCAGGACGGCGTGTCTGCCGGCGCTGATGACCGGTGCGCTCGATGGCCTGTGCCGGGCGCTGCGTCTGGAGAGCTCCATTCACACAGTGCGGTGGTACTGGGTGCGCACGGATGGAGAGCTCGACATCGAGGCGAGCTCTGCGGTTCCCGCCAGCGTCTCGAACGGGTCGGCTGCGGACCTGGCGACCCTCACTGCGGCTCTGGTCACTGCTTCAGTGGGAGGCTGACACGGACGTCTGCCGATGCGGCCTCAGCGTTCGCTGTGCGGTGCTGTCTGAAGGCGTCGTGACTGTGAGATGTCGGGTGCAGGACGGACGTGCGAACGTTCGTTCGCGTCACCACCGCCTGCGTGCCGAGCCGCAAAGACGGCGCCAACCGGGGACGCGTGCGCGGAGATGTAGGTCGGATCGCCCGTGGCGTCGTTGACCATCGAGGCGTACGGGAACACCAGAGCGTCGTTGGGTCCTTCGCTGAGGTAGAACACCAGGCTGCCCCCTTCAACGGATGTGGCGAGCCGCTGCTGCACATGGCCGTACGGCGGAATCTCGAGCTCCTCTGTGGCCAGGATCGCGCCGTTGCTGTCTTGGACGTCCACCAGCACGGTGGTCCACCCAGCGGTCCACGAAGCGACTCCAACGTTACATCGGAACCCGTTGCCGTTCAGAGCTCCGGCCGCGTAGCCGTACCACTCCCAGTCCACGCCGGCGTACACCGGGGCGCCGGGGATTCCCTGGCCGTACTCTCCGCCGCCGGGCGCCAGCGTGTAGGTGCGCGAAGAGATCAGGAAGTCACACGCCTCCACCGGATCGCACTGGCTTGCGTCGAGGTCGACGGTTGCAATGAGGGCTCCGGTTCCCTGGTGGTCGAACAGGTCGGGACCGAGGACATCCCACAGGTTGATCGTGGCGTATGCGTCGAGCTCGAGCTCGAGGGCGAAGGCCTGGGTGTTGACACTGTCGGATGGCAGGAGCTGAAGGACGACTGGTAACGCGGAGTCGTGCGGGTTGTGCACGGTGACATCGGTGTGCCACTGGGTGCTGCCAACGCCTGCTGTGTTGGCCGCCGCGGGGATCATCCAGTACCCGGCGAGCTGGGCGTTCGCGGTGCCAGCGGCGAGTGCTGCGAGCATGGTGACACTCATGGTGTTGATGATTCTCTTCAGCATGGTGGCCTCCCACACCCTGCGATAGCAACTGCGATGCCAGCCTCGCCGCCGTCGGGTCGCGGTGTGCTGCGGCGCTGGTGTCACCTGCAGTGGACGCCGATCACGCGCGGGTCAGGCCGAGGCCGTCGAGGGCGTCGGTACGGATGGTTGTCGAGCGGACTGTGCCGGCGCCGAGCTGCTGGAGCTCGACCGCCAAGGTCGCTAGCCAGCGCTGCACTGCAGGGGTACGTTCGACCGTGACCAGAGGCCACAGGCGGACCACAGTCTCGGTGTCTCCTGGTGTGACCATGGCGACTGGATGGAGCGGCCGCGCCAGCTCCACCACCACTCCCTGTACGAGCACGGCCGGGGGGTCGCGACGGAGCCAGTACGCCTCGGTCTTCAGCACCGCGCGTCCCCATCGGTGGACGGTGCCGGCCGGTTGCTGCGCATACCGCTCACAGTCAACAACGCCTTCCAGGACGATATGTGGCATCTGGCCTCCACGGGTTCGGATCCCTCGTACCGATCGCGGGTGCGGGGGGGCGCGCACCGGCCGGTATCCGACAGCCCGGCTGGTGCGTTGAACGGAGTATACCGAGGTCGCGGATGCGCGGGATCTCCTTGTGAACTCTGGTACGATGCCAGCGGTGTGGGGACGCGTTTCGAGTGGCGATGGGGGTGACAGCTGGCACGGCCTGCGGTGGGGGGCGGTGCGGCTTCGGGCTTTCGGGAAGCACGCGGTCGAGCTGCTGCTTCCGGCGGAGTGCGTGCACTGCGGTGCGGAGCTGACGGCGTCGGAGCGTGGGCTGTGCGATCGCTGCTGGAACGCCATCGAGCCGCTTCCGTCTCCGAGCTGTCCGCGCTGCGCCCGCAGAATGGATGCGGGGGAACAGCTGTGCTGGCAGTGTGCGGATGAGCCACCGGTTCAGCAGAGCCTCGCGGTGGCCGGGCTCTACTCTGGTCCGCTGCGCAGTGCGGTGCTGGCGATGAAGCATCAGAGGCGCGACGATCTCGTGGAGCCGCTCGCGCGTCGTCTGGGCGAGCGGGTGGCCGGCCTGTCAGTGGACACGGTGGTGCCGGTACCGTCGCACCCGTGGCACCGGATCCGCCGAGGTGGGGTGGCAACCGAGCTGATGGCGCGGTCTCTGGCCAGCCGGCTCGGCGTGTCCTGTCAGAGGGTGCTGATCCGGCACGGTGCTCGCCGTCAGGCAGGCCAGGGACGGAGCGCCCGCCGGCGACTCCCGGTCCGCGCGTTCACGGTGCGCAGACGTCTCGCTGGCGTTGTGCTCCTGGTCGATGATGTGCATACAACCGGGACGACGATCCGGCACTGCAGTCGGGCTCTCGTGGGGGCCGGTGCCAGTGCGGTGCACTGTGCCGTGATCGCCTGGACCCCGGAGTCGGGGAGGTCCGTATGAAGCTGTTCCATCGCATGATCGTGGTCGGGTTGCCTCTGGTTCCCAAGTTCATTGTCGGCAAGGTGGCGAAGCGGTATGTGGCAGGTGAGACCCTGGAGGACGCCGTCAGGACCATCCAGGCCTTGAACGCCTCTGGAGCGATGGCAACCCTGGACGTGCTTGGAGAGGAGGTCCAGGAGGAGGCAAAGGCAGATCAGGCAGTGGCCGAGTACATGCGCGCGTTCGATGCCATCGATCGTGAGGGGCTCGACTGCAACATTTCGATCAAGCCCACGCTGCTCGGTTTGAAGATCAGCGAGGAGGTCTGCCGGGCAAAGGTGCGGCAGGTGTTGGAGCGGGCTGTCCAGTCGAGCAACTTCGTGCGCATCGATATGGAGGACCACACCTGCACGGATGCGACGTTGCGTATGTACGAGGACTTGCAACGGGAGCTGGGGCACACGGGGACCGTTCTCCAGGCATATCTCCGCCGGACCGTTCCCGATATCGAGCGTCTTCTGAAGATTGAGGGCGGTCCGAACATTCGGCTGTGCAAGGGGATCTATGTGGAGCCCCGGACGATCGCCTGGAAGGAGTTCGACACAGTTCGAGCGAACTTCATCTACAGCTTGGAAAAACTGATGGCGGGCGGGGCGTACGTCGGCGTGGCGACCCACGATGAGCACCTCGTGTGGGCGGCGATGACCCTCATCGACCGACTGGGCCTGCAACGCGATGCGTACGAGTTTCAGATGCTGCTGGGCGTTGATGGGGCGTTGCGCAAGATCATCTTGGATCTCGGTCATCGTCTGCGCGTCTACGTACCCTACGGCCCGGATTGGTACCCGTACTCGATTCGAAGGCTACGCGAGAACCCGAGCATCGCGACCAATGTCATGCGCGCCATGCTGACTGGCAAGTGACACTGGCCATTACCGGTCAGCGTCGTTGAGCGGTCGACCTCTTGGTAGTATGCTGCGAGCGAGTCGGTCCGCGACTGTGAAGGAGGAATGCATGCGACGAGTGACGATGACACTCATGTCGTTGGTGGGAGCCCTGCTCCTCGTCAATCTGACCTGGGGAGCGGCGCAGGCGAGGATCCGCGGGACAGTCCACAGCTCCGCAGGAGAGCCAGTCCCACAAGCGGTGGTGACCATCACCTCCGACGAGGTCACCGACTACTCCAAGACCGTCGAGGTGAGCGAGGACGGGACGTACTCGGTCCTGATTCTCGATGCGACGGTTGCGTACGCGTTTCACGTGGAAGCGCCCGGCTACATTTCGCAGCAGCGGATGGTCAAGGTGGGCGTCGGTACGACCGACAACCAGGTCGACTTCACGCTGGTCAGTGAGCAGGAGGCCTCCGAGGAGCAGCAGAGCAAGGTGATGCAACAGCCGGGTTACCGCGAGCTCAAGCAGGCGATCGAGCTGCGTGAAGCGGGCGATATCGAGCAGGCGCGCACGCAGCTCGAGGCAGCTGTTCAGGCGCGTCCGGACCTGCTTGCTGCCTGGGAGGAGCTGGCAGCTGTGGAGTACGAGGCGGGCAACCAGAAGGCCGCACTGACGCGGGCCGAGGGATGTCTGGAGCTGGACCCGGAATCGGTGCCCTGCCTGGCAGTGGCGGCCAATGCGGCGCTGAAGCTCGGTGATACCGAGCGTGCGGAGGCGTACCGGACCCGCTATCAGGCGGTGAACCCCGAGGACCCTGCGACACTGTACAACCAGGCGGTGCCGTACATCAACAGCTACGATGATGGCAAAGCCAAGCCGTTGCTCGAGCAGTGCCTCGAGGTCGATCCGGACTTCGCGAACTGCCTGTTCGAGTATGGGATGCTGCTCCTGCGGACGGGGGACATGGAAGGTGCGAAGACGTACCTCCAGCGCTACCTGGAGGTGGCGCCAGACAGCAAGGACGCGGCCACGGCGCGTGAAACGTTGAACTACCTGTAGCCACGTGGTCGAGCACACCGGTTTGGGCTGATGAGCGCACAGCAAGGACGTACCGTTGAATCGCCACGTGCTGACGATGCCATGATGAGCCGACCGCTAGTGATCGGTGTTGCCGGTGGGAGTGGCTCGGGCAAGACGACCGTCTCCGCCGAGATCGTCAAGCGCGTCGGGTCGGCGCACATCACGATTCTGACCCACGATCGCTACTATCAGGATCTCTCGCATCTCTCTGCCGAGGAGCTGCTGCGCCACAACTTCGACCATCCAGCGTCGCTGGAGACCAGTGCGATGGTGGAGCACCTCGCCATGCTCAAGGCGGGCAAGCCCGCTCCCGTGCCGGTGTACGACTTCTCGCGGCATGCGCGAACAGGCGAGGTGGAGTGGCTCGAGCCGGGACGGGTGGTCGTGGTCGAAGGCATCTTGGTGCTCGCGGAACCAGCTCTGCGCGAGCTGTTCGATATCAAGCTGTTCGTGGACACGGACCCGGACATCCGGTTCATCCGCAGGCTGCAGCGGGACCTTCGCGAGAGGGGGCGCACGCTCGAGGGGGTGATCCTCCAGTACACTGGGACGGTGCGACCGATGCATCTGGAGTTCGTCGAGCCCTCGAAGCGGTGGGCGGACATCATCATCCCGGAGGGTGGATTCAACACAGTGGCGCTGGACCTGGTGATCAGCCGCATTGAGCGCCTGCTGGCGCTGCCATGAGCGGGCCGGAGTTCCTGTGCATTTGATCATGAGTTCCGGTACAGTGGAACGGTTCGTATGAGACGGATCATCTCGGTCTCCTCCGGAAAGGGTGGAGTTGGCAAGACAACGGTTGCGGTCAACTTCGCATTGACCCTCTCGCGGGTCGGTCCAACCGTGCTCATCGATCTCGATACCGGAACATCGTCGGTGCGCAACACCCTCAACACACCGGTGCGTCGCGATCTGTACCATTTCTTCCGGAAGGGCCACCGCCTGGACGACTGCATCACTCCGCTGAATGCGGCTCTCGATCCCTACGATACCTACAACGACTTCGGCTTTATCGCGGCCCCGGTGCACTCCATCGAAGAGATTACCAACTTGGCCGACGACGCGCGATGGCGGCTCGTCCACGCCATCAATCGCCTGCCGGCCCAGTTCATCGTCCTCGATCTTCGGGCTGGCCTCGATGCGAACGTGCTCGACTTCCTTCCGCTATCGAACTCGGGGATCCTGGTGTTCACGCCGCACCACCCGGCAGCCACGATGGCTGCCGGCGATATTGTGAAGGCGCTCCTGTTCCGGAAGCTGCGGTTCATCTTCGCCGAGGGGTCGCCGTTCTTCCGCGATTCTCCCGACCGGCAGCAACATCGGATGGTCAACGAGCTGCTGGATCAGGTGGAGGACTTCTACCAAGAGGGCCTGCCGAACCTCGACGCGTTCCTCGTCGACCTGTACGGAGCCCTCGGTGACAACAAGTTTCTCAGGGCGATCGCAGGGGTCTTGGAGTCGTTCGGAGTGTACTTCGTCCTGAATATGTTCAACGGCGTGCAGGAGTCGTACGATCAGGCGATCCGTCCTTTTGTCACCTACCTCACGTCGTTTGTCTCCTCCAAGCTGAATCTCACGAACCTCGGCTGGGTGGTGCACGATCAGCAGATCCACCTGTCGAACTGCGATCGCCATCCAATTCTTCTGGACTCAGCCGAGCCAACAAAGCCGCGACCGAAGCCGGTGAACCGCATCATGACCGAGCTGGCCGAGCTGGAAAGCTCGGTGATGGGGATCCCGATGGCGGAGGACTTCCAGCCACCGCCGAAGCTGGAGGACGAGCTCCGGCGGATCGATGTGCACAACACGTTGGAGCGACAGCTGGAAATCCTCAACCGGATGTACCGCTCAACTGGCAACATGCAGGTTCGCGACAACTTCGCGTACATTGCCCATCGGGCCCTGCATGTGCTCCGTACGCTGCCGAATGACGCTTTTGGTCACCCGCGGCTGTTCACGCCGCTGCAGATCTTCGAGCAGCTCTTTCCGGGTCGATCCATCTGAGTAGAGATCGCTCGTTCGACGTGCTTTGTGTGCCATAGTCGGGATCGCGGGCGTGGCGAGGCTGTGTTGGCGATCACCCCTGGCGACTCGCGGCCGACCGCTTCCGCCGGCGCTGATGCAGCTCCTCCTCCTTGAACATGTACTTGATGCAGTGCTTGAACAGCAGCAGGTTGGGAGCGTCGTTACGGTTGAGCTTGATGCAGTTCTTGTCGTACCACTCGATCCAACCTTTGAGCTCAGTGCCGTCGTCCAGCACGACCACCATGGCGGTCTTGGCCTGCATCTGCTTCAGGTAGTAGTAGCTCTCGGCGTTCGTCTGCTCTGCGGGCGCCTGCTTCCGGCGTCCCGTACCGCGGGAGGGGAACCGCTCCATCATGTCGTTAATCGATGGTCGGATGAGCTTGCGATCGGACATCGAAATCTCCCTGAAGCCTCGGGTCCTCGGAGGGGACGGCTTGGCTTGGAAAGCGCTGTACGAAGAGTAGCAAACCGTGGCGCTGATGTCTTGGTGGTCATGAACGGTGATCCCTTCGAGGAGCGGTCCGATGGGTCCGCCCAGGATGTGCTGTCTTCTCAGCTGTCCGTGGAACCGGTCGCACGTTGCTGGCGACGAGGATCAGGATACTGATCGGCCTCATGGGCCAGACAGCACATCAGGCGCCCACACATCCCGGAGATCTTGGTTGGGTTCAGGCTGAGGTTCTGGCGCTTCGCCATGCGAACCGTAACGGAGTGGAAGCGTGTCATGAACGTCCCGCAGCACAGCTCGCGTCCGCACGGTCCGAGTCCGCCCACGTTCTTGGCCTCGTCGCGCACACCCATGTGGCGCATCTCGATCCGTCGCCGGTAGCGCCGGGCGAGCTCGCGGACGAGTCCGTGGAAGTCGACACGCTTCTCGGCAGTGAAGTAAATGACGGCCTTCCGTCCAGACAGCGGGAACCGCGCCTTGATCGGCCGGATCTCCAGGCCCATCTCGGCAACTCGCCGCCGGAGGTGAGCCAGTGTCTCTCGTTCCTGGGTGGCCATGTCCTCGGCTTGGTGGAGGTCGCGCTCGGTGGCGAGGCGCACGATCCGACCGACGGTCCGTCCCGAGGGTCGCTTGACCATCGGAGGGGCGTAGTGTGTGACGTGACCGACAAACTGGCCGTCGGGCAGCTCGACGACACAGCTTTCGCCGTGCCGCACTTCGTGTCCGTTCGGTCGGCATGGTACCGCCGGAAGGTCAGGGTCCACCTGGACCCGCACCAGCGGAGGATCGAGGGTCTCTGGCACTCCGCCTGCACATCCCCAGCTCATCGCGATCGTTCCTCCACGATCCGGGCATCGCTCTCGACCACTGCCTCCGCCGCTGACTCGCGCAGGTCGCGCAGGCGATCGGCGACCTCGCTACGCTGTCTCGCGACGATCTGAGCTGCGAAGAACGCCGCGTTCTTGGCGCCCGCTCGACCGACAGCGAAGGTGGCGACCGGAACGCCGGCCGGCATCTGGACTGTCGACAGGAGTGCGTCGACACCATCGAGGACCCCCCCTGGAAGGGGAACTCCGAGCACTGGTAGAAGGGTCTGGCCCGCGACTGCACCGGCAAGGTGTGCCGCCATTCCTGCGGCGCACACGAAGACCTGGCAGCCGTCAGTCTCGGCCTTGCGGATCAGCTCGACGGTGCGCGCCGGCGTGCGGTGCGCTGATGTCACATGCACCCGCGATGACACTCCGAGCTGATCGAGAAGATCCAGGGCTGGCGCCACCTGACCCCAGTCGGAAGCGGAGCCGATCAGGACGACAACCTCAGGCATCACTGCTACCTTGCATCTGCGCAATGGTGTCCGCACCGATGTCAGTTCGGTACTGACATCCGGAGAACTGGATCTGCTCGACACCACGGTAGGCGAGGGCCACTGCTCCCGCGAGGCCAGCGGCTCGTCCGCAGACGGAGAGGACTCTGCCGCCGCTGGTCACGATCTGGTCGTCGACCAGCTTGGTACCCGCGTGGTACACCGTGACGCCGGGGATTGCCAGCGCCTCGTTGATCCCGCTGATCGGATCGCCCTTGCGCGGCTTGTCCGGGTACCCTGCCGCAGCCATGACGACGCAGGCGACCGCCTCTCTGCGCCATGACAACGTTTGCGACTGCAGCTGTCCCATTGCTGCGGAGCGCAGCACAGCTGCCAGGTCGGAGTCGAGCCGAAGGAGGATCGACTGCGACTCCGGGTCGCCGAGTCGACAGTTGAACTCCAGGATCTTCGGGCCATCGGCGGTCAGCATCAGGCCGCAGTACAGCACCCCGCGGTAGAGGCGGCCTTCCTGGTTCAGTCCAACAACGACGGGGCGGACGATCTCGTCAAGGATCCAGCGGCCGAGCCCCGAGGTCAGCATTGCCGGAGAGTGTGAGCCCATTCCGCCGGTGTTCGGACCGGTTCCTCCGTCGCAGAGCGCTTTGTAGTCATGGGAGGTGGCCAGCGGTGCGATCCGCTGTCCGTCGGTGATCACCATGTAGGAGATCTCCTCGCCCTCGAGAAACTCCTCGACCAGCACCAGCTCCCCTGCGTCTCCGAACCGCCGCTCCGTAAAGAACGCCGCCAGGGCAGGCTCGACCTCGTCCTGTGAACGGATGACGATCACGCCTTTGCCCGCCGCGAGGCCGTCTGCCTTCAGCACGACCGGGAAGCCGCTGCGCTCGATCGCCGCGCGGGCGTCACCGATCGTCGACACGATCTCTGCCTGTGCTGTGGGGATGCCGTGGCGCTGACAGAACTCCTTTGCGAACACCTTGCTCGACTCGAGCTGCGCGGCGAGCTGGCTCGGTCCCAAGAGCAGCAGGTCGCGGCGAGCGAACTCATCTGCCACTCCGAGAGCCAGAGGAAGCTCGGGGCCGATGACCGTCAGGTCCACCTTCAGGTCCGCGGCCGCCTCCGCGAGCCCGTAGAGATCATCCACGGCGATCTGCAGGAGGTCTGCGGACTGACCGATTCCCGGGTTCCCGGGCGTCGCCAGCAGGTGGTCCACACCCGGAGAACGTCGGAGAGCGTGGACCAGGGCGTGCTCTCGGGCTCCGGAACCGACCACCAGCACGCGCATGGCGCTCAGCCCTTCCCTTGCAGCACGGTCAGGCAGGAGGTCAGCACGATATCGCCCGCAGAGCAGCCACGGCTCAAGTCGTTGGCGGGTGCAGCCAGGCCCTGGAGGAGTGGGCCGAGGGCGCGTGCTCCGCCGAGTCGCTCGGTGGCCTTGTATGTGATGTTGGCGGCGTTGAGGTCCGGGAACACCAGCACGTTTGCCTTGCCCGCCACCTGCGAGTCAGGAGCCTTGCGCGTGCCGATTGCCGGAATCAGGGCGGCATCCAGCTGCAGCTCGCCATCGAATGCGAACTGGGGCTGCCGCCGGCTCAGCTCCGCCACGGCCTCCGTGACCTTGTCGACGAGCGGGTGGTTGGCGCTTCCCTTGGTCGAGAACGACAGCAGGGCGACCCTCGGCTCTCCGCCGACCACCATCTTGAAGCTGTCGGCTGCAGCGATGGCGATCTCTGCAAGCTGCTCCGAGGTTGGATCCGGCAGCACCGCACAGTCCGAGAAAACCATGACACCGTCCTGACCCCAGCTTGCGTCGGGATGCACCATGAAGAAGCACGATGAGACGGTGCGCAGCCCGGGCTTTGGTCCGATGGCGTGGAGGGCGGCACGAACCGTATCGCCTGTGGTGTGCACCGCACCGCCGACGCTACCGTCCGCCATGCCCGTGGCGACCATCAAAGCTGCGAAGTACATCGGGTCGGCACTTTGGGCCGAGGCCTGCTCCGGCGTCAGCCCTTTCTTCTCCCGACGTCGCAGGAGGTACTGAGCGAGCTCCTCCCGCCGGGGATCGCTGGCCGGATCGACAACGTTGACTCCGAGGTCGGTCAGCTCGTTGTGGGCGGGCGCGCGCGCCCCTTCTGGGCACAGGAGGGTGACGCGGCAGAGCTTGCGCTCGGTGAGAGTTCGGGCCGCCTCTTGAAGGCGGGGATCGTCGCCCTCGGGGAGTACCACATGTCCGTTGAGAGCCGCAGCCCGCTGCTCGATCCCTGCGATGAAGTCCATACCGCCTCCCGTGTCGGCCAGTAGTATGTCACACCATCTGCCGTGACGTAACCACCGCGAACAACCGACGTAGCTGTAACTGGCAACCCTCGGTCGGAATAGCAAGCGGTCGGCGACGGTTGCGAGCCGACAGTCCAGAACCGGTCGCCGGGGCTTCGGGGCGACCCAAGGGAGGCACAGCATGCGCATCGCATCCGACATCACACGGCTGATCGGCTCGACTCCATTGGTTCGTCTGAACCGGCTGACCGAGGGGTTGCCGGCGACGGTTGCGGCCAAGCTGGAGTTCTTCAACCCGGGGCACTCCGTCAAGGACCGTATCGGCGTGGCGATGATCGACGCGCTCGAACGGGAGGGCGTTCTCCGGCCCGGAGCGACTGTCGTCGAGCCGACCTCCGGAAACACTGGGATCGCGATCGCCATGGTAGCGGCGGCCCGTGGGTATCGGTGCATCCTGACCATGCCCGAGTCGATGTCCGTCGAGCGTCGGAAGGTGCTCGAGCTCCTCGGCGCCGAGCTCGTGCTGACGCCAGCGCCCGACGGCATGAAGGGAGCCGCGGCGGAGGCCGAGAGAATCGTGGGCGAGACCGACGGGGCGGTGATGCCGCAGCAGTTCAACAACCCGGCCAACCCGGAGATTCACGACCGGACCACGGCCGAGGAGCTGTGGCGGGATACGGACGGGCAGATGGATGTCTTCGTTGCCGGCGTGGGTACCGGCGGGACGCTCACCGGCGTGGGTCGTGTCTGGAAGCGCCGCCGCCCGGCGACCCTTTTGGTCGCGGTCGAGCCCGTCGACTCGCCTGTCATCAGTGGCGGGGATCCGGGTCCGCACAAGATTCAGGGCATCGGCGCAGGGTTCATTCCCGCAAACCTCGACACGACCCTGATCGACGAGGTGGTGCAGATCACCAATGACGATGCGTTTGCCACCGCGCGACGTCTGGCCCGCGAGGAGGGGATTCTTGCGGGGATCTCAACCGGCGCGGCGTGTGCGGCGGCACTGCGGGTGGCGGCACGGCCCGAGCTCGAGGGCAAGCTGGTGGTGTTCGTTGCGCCTTCCACCTCCGAGCGGTATATCTCCACGGATCTCTTTGCAAAGGAGGAGTGATCCCGGCTTCGCTTCCCCCGGCCCGCCCACCGCGGCTACGCCGGGGCAGGCCCGTCTTCGGTCCGCGCCCCGGTTGCCGGCAGCTCGGCCCGGAGCGTTGAACCCCGGGTCATCGGGTTGACCCAGTGTCCACCGCCAGCTCCCGGGGGCTCCGTGGCGCGGGAAGACGGAACGCGGCGGCGCAATGTCGCAGAGACGCAGCGCCCCCGTACCTAGACCCGAAGCTGCAGCCAGTCCTCGAAACGGTCGGCGTTACAGAAGTTCAAGATGCGGCTCGCCGGGACCTCGGCGCGAGCCGCGATGGCGCACGCGATGCGGTCGAACTCCAGATGACCGGGGGCGTGGGCATCGGAGGCAACCAGGAACCAGCAGCCTGCATCGTACGCCAGTCGCGTGAGCTCCCAATCGAGATCCTGGCGTCGCGGGAACCCGTTGATCTCCACGGCGACGCCGGCGTTGGCGCAGGCGGCGAACACCTTCTCCCAGCGTGCACGAATGCCGGGTCGGTGGTGGAACAGCCGGGCGCGAGGGTGTGCCAGCACATCGACCCCATCGGTCGTCACCGCACGGATGAGCCGGTCGGTCTGGTCTCGGTCGCCGCGCATTCCGCGGTGGATGGCGGCCACAACGCACTCGACGTCGCGTCGCTCGTCAGCTGACAGATCGATGGTGCCGTCCTCCAGAATCTCCACCTCGAGACCCTGGATGAGGCGCAGCTCGTCACCCCCCCTCTGGTTCCAACGGTCGACCTGCCGTCGCTGCAGCCGAACCCCCTCCGGATCGAGCCCGGAGGCGACCTCGAGGCCCTTGGAGTGGTCGGAGACGACCGCCCAGGTTGCTCCACGACGTCGGCAGAGGTTCGCCATGGACTCCAGTGAACCGCGCCCGTCGGAGGCTGTGGTGTGCCAGTGGAATGCACCGCGAAGCCGGCTGGGCGAGAGCTCTTCGGGCGCCCCGTCGAGCACCGAGCGGACCTCCGCCCGTGCGAGGAAGCGCTGCCGGGAAGGGTTGTGCCGGGGCCGATGGTCGCCGGCGAGGCGCTGGACCACGGCATCCAGAGCGCCGTCGGCACGGCAGGAGACGAGCTGTGACACGTACGGCTGGAGCCACTCAGGTGACGCCCTGAGAACATCGTTGCGAGCGGGACCGCTCGCATCAAACGCCGCGTAGCCGACCTTGAGCCATGCGACCCTCCGCTCGCCGAGCGGTTCCCGCTCAGCCAGCGTGAACAGCGCCTCGGAGAGAGCACGGTTCGAGATCATCAGGCGGACGCCCCTCTCTGGGAGATTGCCGAGGAGCTACTGCGGACCACGCTCCCTGGAGCTGTCTGCATCGGCGCTCTCCCGCAGAGAGAACTCCCAGGCGCAGCATTTTCCTTCCGGAGCGTCCGGCGGGCAGTGCAGACAGACCGTCTGAATGCGCGGATCGACAGTCTCGGCGAAGGTCGAGAACTCCACGATCCCGACGCTTTTGCACGGGAAGTCGGGGAGCCCCTTGCGCCGGCGGGCGCTCTGCACGCGGCAGCTGTCCATCTCGAAGCGGAGGGTTTGGCCGTCCGTGCTCCACTCGCTATGCTGCTCGTTGATTGCAGCGTACATCCGCAGCTCCAGGGCCCGGGCCAACCCTTCGAGGCCGCTGTTGATGCCGATGTCGAACGTTGTGACGATCCGGCGGGCCTCCACCGCCGCGAATCGGGCCCACGAACGTGTATCCAGATCGATGGCCGTGTCGAGATCGAACCGGTCCTCGGCGCCGAGAAACCAGCAGCCGTCGTGCGCCAACCAGTTCTTTGCGAACATCTCCACGACCTTGAGAAGGTCCTCCCGGTCCATCCCCTCGAATGTGCTCATGGCGCCTCCTTCCGCGGGCTTCCATTGTAGCGGGACCGGCACCACCCGAGCGTCCCTTTGGTTGCGGCCCGCGGCCGCGTCAGTACCGATCCAGGTAGCGGTCGATCTCCCAGCGATGCACCGACTCGAGGTACTCGGCCCACTCGCGGCGCTTGTTGAACAGGAAGTGACTGAAGATGTGCTCACCGAGTGCCGTACGAAGTGTGGTGCTCTTCTCCAAGAAGTCGAGGGCTTCGGCCAAGCTCCCGGGGAGCTGCACGATCTTCAGCCGGCGCTTCTCGCGTTGACTCATGGTGAAAATGTTGCGGTTCACGGGCTCGCCGCAGTCGCGACGGCTGTCGATGCCCTCGAGCCCGGCCGCGAGCATGGCGGCGATCGCCAGGTATGGGTTGCACGAGGGATCCGGCATGCGAACCTCGCACCGGGTTCCTTCACCTCGGCGAGCCGGGACCCTGATCATCGGGGAGCGGTTCTTCTCGGACCAGGCGACGTTGACCGGCGCCTCGTAGCCGGGTACCAACCGTTTGTAGGAGTTCACGAGGGGATTGGTCACGGCGACGAGCGCCCGTGCATGATGCAGGAGACCTCCGATGAAGTAACGCGCGGTCTGCGAGAGCTCCCACGGGCCGTCAGCATCGTAGAAGGCGTTGCGGCCGTCCAGGGTGAGCAGTGACTGGTGTGTGTGCATTCCCGAGCCGTTGACGCCGTGCAGCGGCTTGGGCATGAAGGTGGCATGGAGGCCGTGCATCAGGGCGACCTTCTTCACAACGAAGCGAAATGTGATCAGATTGTCGGCGGTCGTGACGGCATCTTCGTACTTGAAGTCGATCTCGTGCTGGCCTGGAGCGACCTCATGGTGCGCTGCCTCTACCTCGAAGCCCATCGCCTCGAGAACCAGGCAGATCTCGCGGCGTGCCTCCTCGCCCCGGTCCATCGGCGACAGGTCGAAGTACCCGCCGGAGTCGTGGGTTGCGGGGCTGGCGTTGCCGTCGGCAATCTCGCGCTGGAACAGAAAGAACTCGGCCTCAGGCCCCGCCATCATCTGATACCCGGAGGCGCGTGCGCGCTCGACGTTGCGCCGGAGCGCGGTTCGAGGGCAGCCGTCGAACGGCTCGCCGTCAGGTGTGGCGATGTCGCAGATCAGTCGTCCGACACGACCGTGGTCCTCGTCCCACGGAAAGACAGCGAACGTGTCGAGGTCCGGATGCAGGAGCATGTCCGACTCCTCGATCCGGGTGAAGCCTTCGATCGACGAGCCGTCGAACATGATCTGGCCGTCGAGCGCCTTCGCAAACTGGCTCGCCGGGACCTCGACGTTCTTGATGATGCCGTCGATGTCTGTGAACTGAAGTCGGAGAAAATGGACGTTCTCCTCCGAGCAGCGGGACAGGATCTCGGTGGCGGTGGCTGGCACTGTGAAACCTCCAACGTGAACGTTTTGCAATTTTGAACCTCTAATCGGAGAAAAGTCAATATCAAAATTGCAAATTGCATCCAAAAGCTTGATCGTTTCGTCGCTTCTATTGATCCGGTATAATCCGCGAGGAGGTGCCCATGGAACGACCGGATCGTACTCAAGCGTGGGAGCTTCTCCGGGAGTTCACCCAATCGGAGAGCTTGATCAAGCATGCCTTGGCAGTGGAGGCTGCGATGCGCGCGTATGCGAGAACGTACGGTGAGGACGAGGAGGCGTGGGGCATCGTCGGTCTGGTGCACGATTTCGACTACGAGCAGAACCCCACCGAGGACACGCACCTGCACGTCGGGACCCGGGTCTTGCGTGAACGCGGCTGGCCAGAGGGTTGGGTCCGCGCCATTGCCGGGCACGCGGACTACATGGGTGTGCCGAGGGATACGACGATGGCGCGTGCACTGTTCGCCGTGGACGAGCTGACCGGCTTCCTGACCGCCGCCGCGCTGGTGCGCCCGGATCGCTCGATCGCCGAGGTCAAGGTGAAGTCCGTGAAGAAGAAGCTCAAGGACAAGGCGTTTGCGCGCTCGGTGAGCCGAGAGGATATCCGGCGTGGTGCTGACGAGCTGGGTGTGGATCTTGATGAGCACATTGCGTTCGTGCGCGATGCGATGGCGACGATCGCGAGCGACCTCGAGCTCCCGGCATGAGTGACGCCGGAGAGCCCGGCGAGGCGCCGAGTCGCCTCGCGCGGTGGGGCCGGCCGGCGGGGCCGCTGGCGTTCGCTCTGGTGCTGATGGCGCCAACTGGAGGGCTGGACGGTCCCCCGGAGCGTGTCGCGGCGGTCGTTGTCTGGATGGCGGTGTGGTGGGTCTCGGAAGCGGTGCCGCTGGCAGTGACGTCCCTGCTGCCGCTGGTGCTGTTCCCTCTGCTCGGTGCGCGCTCGGTGGTCGACGTGGGACCGAGCTACGGTCACCACATGGTGTTCCTCTTCCTGGGAGGTTTCGTGCTCGCCCTGTCGGTGGAGCGGTCCGGCCTGCACCGGCGTCTGGCCCTGAGCACCCTGACCCTGATCGGCGCCTCTCCGCGGCGGCTGGTATGGGGGTTTCTGCTCGCCACCGCAGCGCTTTCCATGTGGCTTTCGAATACCGCGACAACCCTGATGATGCTCCCGATCGCGGCCGGGGTGGCGCAACGGTTGAGGGATCCGAAGGCGCCCATGAGGCTGTTCTTGGCAGTGGCGTACGGCGCTTCGATCGGTGGGCTCGGGACCTTGGTCGGGACGCCGCCCAACCTGGTTCTCGCTGGCATGGGACCACGTCTGGCTCCGGGGAGCCCGGAGCTGAGCTTCGGCGGCTGGATGCTGTTTGCAGTGCCGTTGGTGGTCGCGTTCCTGCCGCTCGTGGGGGTCTGGTTGGGTCGCGGCCTGCAGGATATCGCGGACGCGGTTGCCTCGCTGGAGGAGGAGCGTCGTGCGTTGGGACCGTGGCGGCCCGCCGAGCGTCGGGCAGGTGTGCTGTTTGCAGTGACCGCCGCAGCGTGGGTGACGCGAACCGGTTTTCAGGCCGGAGCGGTTCAGATCCCGGGCTGGCGGCACCTGCTGCCGGAGCCGTCGATGGTGTCCGATGCTGTTCCGGCTGTGGCCGCGGCGGTGTTGGCGTGTCTGATTCCCGCCGGCGACGGCTCATGGTCGCCACTGGTGCGCTGGGATGATGTTCGTCACGGTGTTCCGTGGGGGATCCTCATCCTGTTCGGGGGCGGGTTTGCTCTCGCGGATGCGGTGTCGGCTGTGGGGCTGGACGGATGGTTGGCGGACCGTCTGGGCGGTCTTGACCGGCTACCGTTGGTTCTGGTGGTTCTGGCGGTTGCGTGGATGACGAGCTTCGCCACCGAGCTGACGTCCAACACCGCCACGGCAACCCTTCTGCTGCCGGTCATGGCGGCGTTGGCGCACGCGGTGGACGTTCCACCGTACATCCTGATGGTGCCCGCAGCAGTGTCGGCGTCGTGCGCGTTCATGCTGCCGGTGGCAACACCGCCCAACGCCATCGTGATCGGCGCCGGCTATGTGCGTACGGTGGATCTGGCACGCGAGGGGCTGCTCCTCAACCTTGTGGGTGGGATTCTCATCACCGCTTTCACCCTCACGCTCGGTCGCCTGGTTCTGCCGATCGGCTAGGGTGGCGCGGGCGGGGTTCCTGTGCGACCTGCTGATGGGCGGGTTAGCCGGGGTTCGATGTGCCGAGCCAGGGGCTGAGCACATCGTCTGGCGCCGTGGCGAGGCGTTCGAAGTAGGCGGCGGCGACGAACCGCTGTATTACCTTGACCGCACGCCGCTCCTCCGGATCGATTCTGGGGTTGGCGATACCGGCGGCGATCAACGCCGGCCGGTCAGGAATCGCGTCCGCGATCTGCACTCTGCTCACCATCGTTTCCGCGAGAAGCCTCTGAAAGACGTTCAGCGCGACAGTGTCGGTGTCGGGGATGCGGCCGGACAGTAGCAGCGTCTTCGTGACCGGCTCGTTGCGACAGAGAAAGGTGGCCGTTGCCGAGGAAAGGTAGTCGGACCACTGCAGCAGGATGTGGTCGAACTTGCGAACCGGGACCGGAGCGATGAACGCCGTTCGGTGCTCGGACAGGAGCTCGAGGAACACGCCGATGGCCTCGGCCCGAAGCTCCGCCGTGTCGATCGCCTCGGTGGCTGTGATCGACCCCGTGAGACCGACGGACACCTCAGTGAAGATCACCCGCAGCTCCGGAGAGGTTGCAGAGGGTCAACGGCTTGGTAGCGCCTGCGCGAAGCCCGCACCACAACCATCGGCTCCACGCGGCGGCTGCAGGCACATGCGGTTGCCAGGCGGGGGATGACAGATCATGCGCGCAGCGCTCCATGGCAGCAGTGTACCGCGGTCGCAGCGTGAGCCATCCGATCGGGGCTCGACCCGGTCAATCCAGCACGGTACAGTGTCACATCATGTGGCCGGAGTGGGTGTTCGACTCTACCGATCGGCGGTTCATGGCCGAGGCTCTCGATGAGGCGCGCCGGGCAGCCGAACGTGGCGAGGTTCCGGTCGGTGCCGTGGCGGTACGACACCAGGAGGTCGTGGCACGTACCCACAACCGCCGTCAGACCGTGCACCGGGTGAGCGCGCACGCCGAGCTGCTGGCGCTGGAAGCGGTTGGCGGCCAGGTCGGTGACTGGCGGCTGGAGGATGTCACCCTGTACGTGACGTTGGAGCCGTGCCCGATGTGTGTGGCCGCGTGTCGTCAGGCGCGCATCAAGCTGGTGGTATGGGGTGCTACCGACCCCGCTCAAGGGGCGTGCGGATCGGTCCTCGATCTGGCGACCGATCCGCGGTTGGGACCGCCGTTGGCGCACCGCGGTGGGCTGGAGCAGGAGGCGTGTGCAAGTCTATTGCGCGAGTTCTTTGCGAATCGGCGGCAGACGTCGTAGAATGCTCCTCCGCCGCGGAGAGGTGCCGGAGTGGCCGATCGGGGCGGTCTCGAAAACCGTTGACCCTTCACGGGGTCCGTGGGTTCGAAT
>CAZEJK010000053.1:0-25760 GCA_964512045.1 uncultured Thermoanaerobaculia bacterium | reverse complement strand
CTTTGCGTTGAATATTCTGCCAAAACTGCGCAGGACTTCACGACTACCGACTAACGCGGCCAGGGGCCGGGCTCCGGTGGCCAGGCCTGGGCGTTTCGGGGAGCCCCTCTCCGATCCGCCCAACGGCTTGTGCAGGACGGCCCGAGACGAGGACGGGCGACGCCGCTCACGAGCACGCCAAGGCCGAACAAAGCCGCGAGGTCGAGGAGCAGCGACAGCGCGATCGGGGCAGTGCGGTACGATACGCGCATGAAGATGAGCCGACGTGAGTTCGAGAAGCTGGTGGCCGAGACTCTGGACCACCTTCCAGAGCGGTTCGCCGAGCTCTTGGAGAACGTCGTCGTTCAGGCCGCAGAGCGCCCTGATCGGGCCATGCTGGAGGACCTCGGAATGGCGCCGGACGAAGGCGGCGAGCTGATGGGCCTGTACCACGGTCAGGAGCTCACCGGCCGCGGGTGGGATGCGTTGCCCGGTCTTCCGGACGTGATCCTCTTGTACCGCGCGAACCTGGTCTCCGCCTGTCGCAGCCGCTCAGAGCTGGTCCGCGAGATCCAGCTCACGCTCCTGCACGAGATCGGGCACCACTTCGGCTTCTCAGAAGACGAGATGGCGGCGTGGGAGGAGGAGTTCGAGCCCCTGGACACGGAGCCTGGCGAATGACACCACCTCCGAGCTACGGACGCCAGTCGTCCACCATGATCGGCTCGCCCATCGACTCGCCGTCCCAGCTCGCCACGATGATGTCGCGATCCAGCTCGACGGGCGTGTAGCGCACACTGACGCAGAACATCCACCGGCCGTCGGAGGTCGGGTTGCACTCGCTCACCGGAATGCGCGTCGATCCCGGCAGGCGAACAGAGTCGACCGCACCTTCCATGAGCCGGAGCTGCTGATCTTCGCGGTTGAAGAACAGCTCGTTGTCAGGACCTACGCGCGGACCCCACTCGTCTCCGACCGTGTTGATCACTGGCGGCAACGGTTTGACCACCAGCGCTCCGTCCTCCCGTCCGAGCAGGAACAGATCACGCGTCGCTCGCGCTCCCTGAAACGCGCTGAACGCCACCAGCTCGCGGCTACCGGCGAGAAACACTCCGTCAAACGCCGGCTCTCGCTCCAACTCGAGCTGCTCCACCGGCCCCCACGGCGAGCCGGGATCCGGTCGCTGGGAGCGTCCGATCCAGCTCGTCTCCTCAGTGCTCACTGTCACCAGACAGTCGGTCTCGTCTGCCGCCATCCATGTCACGCTGACCGCTCGAGCGTCCTGGGTGCCCGGCAGCACGACCAGCTCCGGAGTCGACCATCCATCCTCGCTGAGCTCGGTTCTGTAGGTGCGCAGTGGTGCGGCAGCGCCCTGCGGCTCGGACATCCCGGCTCGACGGGCGCCGATCCACGGCAGCTCGGGTTTCCCCGAGAAGTAGAGCACCCGCCCTTCCGCCACGGTAACGGGGGCTCGCTCCACTCCGTCCGAGTTCACTCTGGTCGGATCCTGCCGGACCGGCGACAGTGCTTCCTCAGGGAGCGTGACCGGCAGCTTCCACTGCTGAAAGCTCGGGATCCCCAAGATCATCTTTGCGCGACAGGTCAGGCGCCTCGTACCGTACATGAGCGTGGTACCAGGAACAGGAAGCGCCACGACATCGCCCCCCGCGACCAGACGATCAAGCGGTCCCGCGAGACCGTTCACGACCACCACGGTCTCTTCATCCACCGTCACCTCGGCCTCGAGGTCCTCCTCGAGGCTCGGGTTCTCCTGCCCGTCCTCGCTGCGCAGCACCTTGAGCGCGGCGGGCATCCCGAACTTGATGACCACGACCGTCTCACCCGTGGCCCGATCCTCACGGATCTCCAAGATCTCACCGTAGATCTCGCTATCTGGCTGCGAGGTCGGACGCTCCGGATCTGTCAGTCCGCAGCCGCCCACGACCAATGCCAGCATCAGCACGACCACAGGTCCAAACCGCCATCTACTCATGCTCTCAACCTCCTCGCGCACTGTCCCTGTGGCCCAGAGTATCGGGACCGCCCGGGCACGGCAACTCGACGCCTACGGGTAGATCCGGTTCAGCGTCCGCGGGTACGGGCTTGCCTCGCGCAGGTGGTGCCCGCCGCAGATCCATGTTACGAACCGCTCCAGTCCCATGCCGAAACCTGAGTGCGGAAACCCGCCGTAGCGGCGCACGTCAAGGTACCATTCAAACGCTTCCCGCGGCAGCTCGTGCTCCGCGATCCGCTCCACCAACAGATCGTAGGAACCGATCCTCTCTGACCCGCCGATAATCTCGCCATACCCCTCCGGAGCGAGCATGTCGACCGCCAGAGCACGGGTCGGATCTACCGGATCCGGCTCCATGTAGAACGCCTTGATCGCGGCTGGGTACCGGGTCACCAGCACCGGGGCCTCGGACATCTGAGCCAGCACGGTCTCCTCATCACCACCAAAGTCCTCACCGTGCTCGATGGCCGCACCCCGATCCTGGAGATGCTTCACCGCATCCGCGTAGTCGATCCTGAGGTACGGCCTGCGGGTTGCGGGCTCGAGCTTGCTCACATCCCGCTCGAGACGCTCGAGGTCCACTCGACAGCGGTCCAGAACCCGGGCCACCACCTCGGAAACGAACTCCTCGGCCAGATCCAGCAGCCCATCGAACCGCATCCAGGCGACCTCTGGCTCGACCATCCAGAACTCGGTCAAGTGACGGCGCGTCTTCGACTTCTCCGCACGAAAGGTGGGACCGAAGCAGTACACCTTGCCGAACGCCGCCGCCGCGGGCTCCAGGTAGAGCTGGCCGGACTGTGAGAGGAACGCCGGCTCGCCGAAGTAGTCGGTCTCGAACAGGGTCGAGGTGCCCTCGCACGCCGCCGGCGTGAGGATCGGGGAGTCGATCAGGACGTAGTCTCGGGTGTAGAAGAAGTCGCGGATGGCGTGCTCCACCTCGCTGCGCACCCGGAGAATCGCATGTGGCCGCTGCGAACGCATCCACAGGTGCCGCTGCCCGAGGAGAAAGTCAACACCGTGGTCCTTCTTACCGATCGGGTACTCCGGAGACAGCGACACGACCTCGAGATCTGTCACATTCAGCTCGAACCCTCCGGGCGCCCGGCTGTCCTCCTTGACAGTCCCGGTCACATGAAGCGAGGACTCCTGCGTCAGTGCCACCGCGGCATCCCAAACTGGCTCCTCCACGTTGGGCTTGAACACGACGCACTGCAAATAGCCGGTGCCGTCACGCAGGATCACGAACCGGATCTTGCCCTTCTTGCGCCAGTTGTACACCCAACCTTGGAGGGTGACCTGCTCTCCAACGTGATCGCCGAGGTCAGCGATCCTCACGACCGGATGCTCCATACCGCCTCCCACAGGACCGAGATTCTACACCACGCTGATGGTGGACGATCGCCGCGCGCTCGGGCACAATACTGCCTTTCGCAAGGGCTCGCAGCGCCACCAGACAAACATAGCGAGCCGAAGCTGCCGGCCGTCAACGCACTGGAGGGGCATGGACCGCACGTTGCTCGACTGCCTTGTCGTCGATACTCAGCGTCGACACGCCGCGATCCCGGCGCCTTCGAGTCTGCTCCACGCAGCGCGCCAGGCATCCGAGCGGCGCCGGCGAAACGGCCTGCGGAGCCTCACCTCGGCGCACGCGCCGATCGTCCTCGCCGAGCTGCGCAGGGCCTCGCCACGTGTTGGAACGCTGCGCGATCCGTTCGTCATCGAGGAGCTTGCGGCGGCGTGCGTGAGCGGGGGCGCCACCGGTCTTGTCGTCACTACCGAGCCGAGCCTGTACGCCGGCGACGCCTCGTGGATCGCCCACGCCAGACGCGCAGTGCCAGTGCCAGTGCTCCGCCGCGATCTTCTTCTGACGCCTCGTCAGATCGCCGAGAGTGCTCTCGCAGGCGCCGATGGGATCGTTCTCTACCCCGCGGTCATCGACGATCTCGACCGCCTGCTCGACGTCGCGGACAGCTACCATCTTCAGGTGATGCTGTCGCTCTCCCCTGGAGAGCGGCTGACGCCGTCGGAAGCGTCTGGCCGGATCCTCAGTATCGACTGGGCTCATGCCACCAACCAAACAGGTGCACCAGAAGACGTGCTGCGCGAGCAGCCGGCATCCGCTATGGCAGTCCTGTCGGAAGGCGGGTTGGACGCTCCGCACCATGTGGCCCGCCTCCTGTCCGCGGGGTTCGACGGGATCATCACGGGCGAGGTGGTGATGCAGTCGGTCCGCCCTGACACGACCATCCGCCGCCTTCGCAGCGCCGCTATCCAGGGGCTCGAGACGAACCCGAACCGCACGAAGCGATGAGCTTCGTCGAGGAGCGCGTCGCTGGCCGAGCCACCCCACCGCTCGACCTGATCGGAGTCGGAACACCGACCGGCGGCCTCCGGTAGCATCCGCACCCGCGATGGTCTCGCACCGGCCGAAGGCGCCTGCACCTCCATTGACCATTGACAATGCGTCAGAGGGCTCCCGCCACGTGGTGCCAGCGCACCCGACTGACGCGTGATACAGTCCGGCCGTACGACAGATGTGGCCGCGGCGGCCCGAGGTGAGGAGGTCTCCCCACTCCGACGTCGACGGATAGGTCACTCTGGGTTCACTTCAACCGCCGACACGATACTCTGAGCACCTGTCACACCGGCCGTCGAAGGCCGAAGGAGAGCACTGATGAGCTCAAACGGTACCGATCTGGAGATTCGCGAGATGGAGCTGGAGGACATCGCACCGGTGTTCCGTCTCGGTTTGAAGCTCTTCACCGCCGACCGCTGGCCAACGCTCTACCGCACGTGGGACGAGTCGGAGGTGCTGAACCTGTACGCCACCTCCGCTGAGACCTGCCTCGTGGCGGATCTCGGTGACCGTCTTGCCGGCTTCGCCCTCGGCACCGTGCTCGAGAAGCGCTCGGGCCCCTGGGTCTACGGCTACCTGGCGTGGTTGGGCGTGGATCCCAACATCAGTCGGCGCGGCATCGGGGGTCGCCTGCTCGACCGGTTGACCAGGGTGTTCATCGACCAGGGTGTGCGCATGCTGATGGTGGACACCGAAGCGGACAACGAGCCGGCGCTGAGGCTGTTCCGCAAGCACGGCTTCGGCAACCAGCGCGACCACGTGTACCTCACCAAGAACCTGACCCACGATCCGACCTACATCCGCAAGAAGCACGAGGAAAGCAATGGACAGCATCATCGCTGAGATCGCCGCCCGCATCGACCGTGAACGGCTCACCGAGCTTCTGGCCGACGCCGTCGACCACTACAGCCCGAGCTTTGCCGAGGAGCCCGCCACCCGAGTCTTCGCTCGCCACCTCGAGGCCAACGGCATCCCGTACCAGCGCCAGCCGGTGGCCGGAGGAGCTGAAGGCGGCGGCATTCCGCGTGCCAACCTGATCGTCCGACTCGGGCCGGAGCCGGTCCGCCTCCTCTGGGTCGGCCATGTCGACACCGTCGCTGCCGTGGATGAAGAGCACCCCCACGCGACCATATCCGATGGGCTACTCCACGGCCTCGGCGCCGCAGACATGAAGTCCGGATGCGCGGCCGCTGTGGAGGCCGTCACAGCGCTCGCGGCGAGCGAGGTGGAGCTCCACCATGGGCTGTGTGTTGCGCTGGTGGTTGGTGAGGAGGAGTACGGCGACGGTATCGACGCGCTCCGCGAGACCGTTCACGCTCCACTGGCCATCGTCGGCGAGCCCACCGGGCTCACGCCGTGCCTCGACCACTACGGGTACATCGAGGCGATCCTGTCGAGCCGCGGCAGCCGCGCCCACGCCGCTCTGCCCGAGGTCGGATCGAGCGCGATCCACGCCATGCTCAGCTGGCTCCTCGGCACCCTCAACACCCGCCGCGAGCTCCCACACCCGGAGCGGATCGCCCTCAACCCTCGCACGATAAGCGGCGGCGGCTCGTTGTTCGCCGTCGCCGAGCGGTGCACAGCGGAGCTCGATATCCACTTCGCTCCGAGCATGTCTCCGGACGTCGCCGCCGAGGTGGTGGAGGCCGCGCGCGGCCCCGCATCGGACGAGCACCCGGGCTGCGTCTTGGAGTACGCCGAGGACTACCGGCACGCCGGCTGGTCCGTCAAAGCCGACGACCCGCGGCTGCGGCCCGTCCGACGGGCATTCGAAAGCTCTGGCCTGGAGTTCAGGCCCGGCACCTTTCGGTCCCACTCCGACGCCAGCCCGCTGTTCCTCGACGGTGCCGCTCCCATCGTCTGCGGCCCCGGCCGTCTCGAGGTCGCCCACACGCCCCACGAGCACGTGGCCCTCGACGAGGTGGAGCACGCAGCGCACCTGTACGCGGCGATGTTCGCCCACGCGTGCTGCGACAGCGACTGACCTCCTAGCTGACTGGGCTTGCCTTCGAGCACAGGAACCGCCGAGGTCACCGCGGGCCGCTCGCCAAAGGAGTGTATGCTCACGGAGGGTGCGCCCATGCATCCTCCGACCGATCACACCGGCATCGAAGCGATCGATCACCGCCGACAACCGACCTAGGTCAAGAGGACAGCACCATCCGAGACCCCAGTCCGGCGACCGGTGGCCGAGGTTCTCGTCGGATCCAGGTCCGGCCAGCTGTGGCGTCGCACTGGAGGGCTTTGCCGACCCGCAGCCGGAGAAATCCTCTATTCCTTTCCCACGCAACCACCCGCAGTGGTATCGTGGAGCGACCGACAGAGGTTGAGAGGAGACAGCACCCTCCATGATGTTCCTCTTCTTGATTATCGCTGGTGCTGTATGCGCACTCGTCGCACAGACCATGATCGTCATCCGGGGGTTTCGAGTCCACCTTCTTTGGGGCATCGGCCTGATATTCCTCTGGCCGATCTGGATTGCGTTCCTTTTCCTCCACTGGGAGGAGTCGAAGGGTCCGCTGAAGCTCTGGCTTGCGGCGATCGGCTTGTGCGTGGTGGGCATCATTCTGATTCCGACCTCGAGCGAACCCGAGCTCGTTGCGGAGCAGTCGGCGCACGCGGCCTCTTCCTCTGGCTCGTACGACGCGTTCAACCGATCCGGTTTCAGACCAACCGAAACCCCGCAGCCCACGATTTCCATCGACCAGCTGCAACGCAAGCTCAGCGGTCTGCGCTCAACGCCGGCGGCGATGCAACTGCCTCGGGCAAAGGCGACCGCGACCCCGATCGTCGTCCGGTTGGCCGACACGAGCGATCGCGCGCTCGAGCATCTCGTCGGGAGGCGGGTGCTGATCACCTACCACAACAGACGAACGGCCGTGGTCACTCTGGTCACCTACGATGCCACCACGCTCGACGTCCTTCGCAAGATGGGAACCGGGGAGATGCGGTTTCCGATCCAGCGTGAGCATGTGGCCAGCATCACGGAGGCCCGGTAAGCACGAGAGCGTGCCTCGGCCGGCTCGATCTCGGCTCGGCACCGAGCCTGCTGTCGGCGACCGTGACTGCAGCCGCGGTGGGCTCGGGCTCTCCCGGACGCGGAGCGTACACCGCCCACTGCATCGGCCAGGGGAGGTCACCGAGGCGCGGTGGGTACGGGAAGCAGCTCTCGTCCGGAGCGCTCCCGTCCAGGAACGCCTCGCGCACCACCGCCCTCGAGCTGGCATTCGCCAGACACCCGTTGAACCGGTCCACCGGCACGAACGTCACCCCCTGCGGAACCGCGAACGTGCCTCGGTCCCCGCTCCCTCTCGTGCTCGTCAGGTACGTCTCCATGAAGTCGATCCAGATCGGCAGCGCGGCCCGTGACCCGGTCATCCCCGGCCCGATTGGGCGGTTGCTGTCGCGGTGCCCAACCCAGACACCCACCGCGATCCGTGGCGTGAACCCGACAAACCACGCGTTCGAGAACGCGTCGGTGGTCCCTGTCTTACCGGCCAGATCACCCGGGAGGTCACGGGCGGCGGCTCCGGTCCCTTCATCGATGACGCCACGCAAGACGTGGAGCGTCTGGTAGACGCGCTGCGGGTCTGCCACACGCTCGCGATCCGGGACGGTCTGATGCACCCTGCCGTCCCGGGTCGAAATGGAACGCACACCGCGGATATGCGGCAGCTCGCCGAGCGCGGCGATTCCGGCGTACGCCCGCACCAGCTCCTCGAGCGACACCTCGAACGACCCCAACGCCAGCGAGGGGTATGGCTCGAGCGGTCCCGACAGACCGAGCCGGCGTGCGGTGGCGACCACCTGCTCGCCACCGATCCGCTGCTGGAGCTTGACAATCGAGGCGTTGTAGCTCTCCTCGATGGCTCTCCGCACCGTGGTGATACCGAAGTACGCCGGCTCGTAGTTCTTCGGGCAGTAGCCGGGGCCGCCGGCACCATCCTCCAGCAGAAACGGAGCGTCGAACACCACGTCCGCTGGCGTCAAGCCGCTCTCGAAGGCCGTGAGCAGCACGATCGGCTTGAAGGCAGAGCCCGGCTGCCGTCTCGCATCCGTCGCGCAGTTGAACTGGCTCCGTCCGACATCGAATCCGCCGACCATCGCCAGGACATCGCCGGTGGCCACGTCCACTGCCATCAGAGCAGCGTCCAGCTCGGGCTCGACCGCCAGCTCGACGCGGATCGGCTCGCTGGCGACTGGCCCGGCGAGCCGGACCATGATCAGGTCGCCGGGTTTCAGCAGACTCGGCAACGGTCGTCCGGCCCAGCGCGCATCCGTCGCAGCCAGCTCGAGCGTCAGGGAACCGGATCGGCACCGCGCCATCTCGGAGTCCACCTGCGTGACGACCGCGCGCACAAGGTCTCCCTGACGGCGTCCGTGCCGCCAGGTGGGGTCCACGTACGCTGCGGGATCGCTGACCGTCCCGCCGGCCAGAACGTTGCGCACCGGCCGCCAACCTCGCGCTCGCGTGAGCGACTCGAGCCCGTCTCGTACCGCCGACGAGGCTGCCCGCTGGAGCTCGGGATCGAGTGTGGTGACCACATCGAGGCCGCCTGAACGCAGCGCCTCGCCGTGTCGCTCTTCGAGCTGCCGCCGCACCCACTCGACGAAGTGCCCGGCCAACGGTTCCGACTCCCGGTGCCGACCGGCACCGAGCGGCTCGTCGAGAGCGCGCTGCCACTCGACCTCGTCCAGGAAGCCACGTCTGTACATCCAGCCCAAGACATAGTCCCTCCGCCACTTCGAGTCCTCTGGCCGTTCGAGCGGCGACCAGAGCCCGTTGGGGCTCTGAATCATGCCGGCGAGCATCGCGGCTTGCGCAACGGTCAGCTGGCGGGCACTCCGGCCGAAGTAGAGACGAGCTGCGGACTCCACGCCCCACGCTCCGTGACCGAGGCAGATCTGATTGACGTAAAAGGTGAAGATCTGCTCCTTCGAGTACCGCTTCTCGATCGCCAGCGCGAGCAGAATCTCCTTCAGCTTGCGCACGACGGTCTTCTCGCGACTGAGGAACAGCTGCCTGGCCAGCTGCATGGTGAGTGTCGAGCAGCCCTTTGGCGAATGCAGACGCAGGTCGCGGACCGACCGTCCCACCGAGACCGCCGCGGCCCGTACGAGCCCGCGGAGATCGACCCCGCCGTGCTCGAAGAACGCCGCGTCCTCGGCCGCGAGCACCGCGTGCACCAGATGTTCCGGCAGCTCCCCGTAGGCCAGCTCGGTCCGCCGCTGGCGCCCCCATACGGCCAGCACCGTGCCGTCGGCTGCCCGTACGCGGCTGGTGGCAGGCGGCTCGAACGACTCGAGCGCCTCCACCTGCGGGAAGTGGAGCATCTGCGCCGCCAGCCAACCCCCGAGCGCTCCGGCGATGATACCAATCGCAGCTGCACGGCCCAGGAGCCACCAGAGCTGCCGCGTACGCAACGCTCCCAGCGCCGAAGCCATGAGCTGCTGCACTGGGTCGGCGAGTCCATCCATACCCCATCTCATGCAACCAATAGACCCCCACATCGTGACAACAATGTGGCGCGCCCGTGGCGGTGTCCCGACAGCTGCAGCGACCTTGTCAGCTCTCAGCTCTTCATTCTTGGCGGCTCAAGCATCGCGCATCTTCGAAAACTCGAAGCATGATCGCCGGGAGCCGGGTAGCCGGAAACCGGATGGCGGGACCAGGACCGGAGCCGGAACCGGGGACGGGCTGCAGCTACGCGGTCGCCCGGCGGCTCAAACCTCCGTCGGCGCCTCGTCGTCCGCCTGATGACGGGCGTGGCCAGCGATCGGCAGAATGACCGTGAACGTGCTGCCCTCCCCGACCTTGCTCTTCACCTGGATCTCACCGCCGTGCTTCTGCACGATCCCCATCGACACCGAAAGACCGAGCCCGGTTCCCACTCCCGTCGGCTTGGTCGTGAAGAAGGGATCGAAGATCGACTGCACAACTCGCGGGGTCATTCCGACCCCAGTGTCGCGCACGTGTACCGCCAGGTACCCGGTATCCATGCTCAGGTCGGCATCGAATGACAGCGTCCCGCCATCCGGCATCGCCTCGACCGCGTTGAGGATCAGGTTCAAGAACACCTGCGATAGGTACTGCCGATCGCCCACAACCTCTGGCAGCTTCTCAGGCATCGAGTTCGCGACCTTGACGCCCGACAGCTTCAGCTGATTGGAGGCGACCCTGAGAGACTCCTCCACCGCATCTCGGATCGACAGCAGCTCGCTGCCGAGCTCACTTTCACGGGCGAAGTCGAGCAGGTTGCGGACGATCTTGCGCGCCCGATCGGCCTGGGACAGCACGTCCGCGACCATCTCCCGTCGCTCATCGTCTCCAAGCCGCTCGTACTCCTCCTCGAGCACGGCCGCGGACAGCATGATGTTGTTGATCGGGTTGTTGAGCTCGTGGGCCACACCTGCGGTCAGTGAGCCGACGGCGCGCAGCTTCTGCGACTGGAGCAGGAACTCCTGCCGCCGCTCGAGCTCGCGAATCATATGGTTGATGGCGATCGACAGATCCGTGAACTCATCCCGGTACCTGCGGACCGGAGCGATCGGAGCAAAGTCGCCCTTGCCGATGCGGTGCGCGACTCCCATCAGGATGCTCAGTCGGCGCATGATGTGACGCCATAGATAGTAGGTACCGTACGACGACAGCAGGATGACGAATAGCAGACCGGCCGCTGGAATCAGTCGCGACACTGCCAGCGTCTTGCGCACGCTCGCCCGCTCCTCCTTGGCGACTCTCTCGCCGCAAGAGATCAGCTCAATGCCGAGCTCGCGGATCTCGTTCTCGATCTCGGCTCTCGAATGGGACGTCTCTCTCACCTTCGCCTGATCGATCCGGTCGAGCAGGTTGACGGCCTCCCGGTACTGCCAGAGGTTGCGCTCGAGACTGACCAGGCACTCAGCGCTCACCGAGGCGCCCAGCTCCGCCCTCGACTGGTTCAGCGCCAGGTGTGCAGCATCGATATGGTGCACCACCTCCTCGAGGTCGCTGCCGTACAGCAGGTAGTTCTTCTCGAATCGCCGCGCCTGGAGAATCTCGTAGTTCAGCTGGTCGGCGATGGAGATGAACTGGATCTTCTGCTCCACCTTCCCCATCAGCACCCACATCATCACGGTGATCGCCACCGCACCGAGCGCGAACAGACCAATGGTGGTGAACAGGCGCCGACGGATCGTGATCCGCGGCCGCGCCAGCAATGCCCGATCCAGCTGCTCGGTCTCTGGGTCCTTGTCACGCTCCGCGACAGCGAACCCTTGCGGCTGCGGCGAACCGGCAGCAGCACCTCCAGTGCTGGTCTCCGCGTTCGACTCCATCTCGAGATCCCTAGCTCCGGAGCTCCTTGGCAGCACGCTCGATCACCTCGCGGAGGTCCGCCGGCTTGAACGGCTTGGCGATGAAGTCGAACGCCCCTCGCGTCAACGCCTCGCGAGCGAGCTCGACGGTGGCGTAGCCGGTGATGATGATCACCTTGGTCCGCTCGGAGCTCTTCAGGACGTGGTCCAGCACCTGCATCCCGTCGACCTCCTCCATGCGGATGTCAGTGACCACGATGTCGAACTCGTGCTCGGAGATCCGCTCCACGGCACTCCGACTGCTCTGAAACACCTCCACCTGGTAGCCAGAGCTCTCGAGCGCGGTGCGAAGCCGCTTCCCCACGATCTCCTCATCGTCCAGGACCAGCACACTCAAGCCGTCGCTCATCACAGACTCCTTCCTTCGGGGTCCACGTCATGCCTCGCCATGGGCGGGGGCCGCCGTGGTCTCTGCCAGCCTCCGCCGGATCGCACTCTGTCTCCGAAATGCCTTGATCACGTTATAGATGATCACCAACACTCCGGAGATCCCGGCAGCGAACAGCATCGCCTTGCTGACCGCGTTGAACCGTCCGTCCCAGATCGGATCGATCTCGATGAAGCCGAGCTGCCGAAGGTACGCCGGCACGGCCACTGCACGGGAGACGACGCACAGAAGGATCACGACGCTGGTTACCAGCCGGATCACCACCTCCTTGACGACCTTGGTTCCATAGGCACCGACGTAGATACCGATCAGTGAACCCAGGTAGAGGAGAAGGGTCAGGCGGATATCGACGTACCCCTCGAGCACGTAGTTGAACGCACCCCACGCTCCCATGAACATCGCCAAGAACAGCTCGGTACCCGCCGCCACCGCCGTGGGCATACCGAACACGTAGATCATCGCGGGCACACCAATGAAGCCACCGACACCGATCGTCCCCGCGAGATACCCGGTGGCCAGCCCGACTGCGGCCAGCACCCACAGCGACACCTTCACGTCCGCTACGGGAAAGTAGATCACCGGACGCAGCCGCATACGGCCGAGAAGCTCTGCGATCTTCCGTGAAGGACCCTCGCTACCGTCTCGTGAGCGCAGGACGTCGCGCAACATCGACAACGCCACCAACGACAGAATGCAAACAAACACCAGGCTGATGTACAGGTTTGCCGCCGCACCCGAGCCCTCGCCGTGGGAGTCGCCCATCCCGAACAGGGTGCTGTTGATCCAAACCGCCAGTCGGATTCCGATGAACGAGGTCACCAGCAAGTACAGCCCCATCTTCCGGTCCACATTGCCCAGCTCGCCGTGCCGGCGCGAGCCCATCAGCGCCTTGCCGAACTTGTGGGTGATATTGCTACCCACCGCAACCACACCCGGCACCCCGAGGTTCATCATGCCCGGGGTCATGAAG
The DNA here is from genome assembly GCA_964512045.1 of uncultured Thermoanaerobaculia bacterium. Lineage (GTDB taxonomy): Bacteria > Acidobacteriota > Thermoanaerobaculia > Thermoanaerobaculales > Sulfomarinibacteraceae > CAZEJK01. The sequence continues at coordinate 12,694 of CAZEJK010000053.1, read as the reverse complement.
AACGCACCGCCACTCCCGATGAACCCGCTCAGCACACCGCCGATGAAGCCGAGCAGCACGACCTGCAAAGCGGTTCCCAGGTTGAGCACAATGAAGCTACCAAGTAGCGTCTCCGCCATCACATCACCCCCGCTTCTCCACGCATCTCCGTCACCACCGCCTCCAGCTACTCCACGTGGAGGAGCTTCAGAATGGACTTCGCAAGTGTTCCATACAGAATGGCAAAGCCTGGAACGACAACCAGCAACACCACCACGGCAAGCGCCTTACCAGCCACAGTTTCCGGGGTCAAGAACCGGATAGACGCCTCCTGGTGCGAGAACACCACGAGCATGATGGCCACCACCATCACTGCAAGTGCAACGATCCGTGCATAAAACCCAGCGCCGAAGCTTGCCCGGCGACTCAAGTCCTCGGCGCCGACCACCGGCGCCTTCACCGCGTCCTCGAACCGGCCCACCAGCTCGCGCGTCATCCGCACCCGCGACGCGTGTCCCTTGTCCAGGAACACATCGCCCACCACGACCATGCTGTAGGGCACGTTGGGCTCGATCAGATCGGTCACCCGCCGCAAGCTCGCTGGCGCCAACCGTCCGCTACCGGCCACACCTCGGGAGTGGAGCTCGGCGACCACCTCGCTCACGTCGGGCAGCTCTTCCGCCGCACGGCCCGCCGCCTCGGCGTCATCTTCGATACCACCGTTCGTCGCTCGCGACACCCACGCGGGTGTCGTCTCCGAAGCTGACGGTGCGGCGGCCTGCTCCTCGAGCTCGACGTCGCCACCGGCCGGCGCCAGCTTGAGCAGCTCAACGGCCGCGTTCCACCGCGAGGCCAGGGTCACGATCGAGTCGAAGGTGCTTCCCTGCGGCTCGAAGCGCTCCTGCACCCAGAGGATATTGGTGGAGGCCATGGTACAGGTCAGCTCGCCCACGCCCTCCAGTCCGGCGACCACATCAGGCGCTCGTGCTCCGATGGCCGCGTCCTTCGGCTGATAGGTGACGGTCACGTGTCCACCGTCGGCACGAACCTGGAAGGCTGCGGACCAGGTGGCCTCGTCGCGCGCCAGGGCCAACCGCACCCGTGCACCGAGCAGCGCATCCTGGAGCGCTCGTATGGCGGCCGGCGTGGCCTGGAACTCTGGCAGCTGCGCGTAGTGACACAGCGCCGTCGTCGCGCTGGCCACACCGACACGATCGAGGTTGACCACGAGGTCCGAGTCCTCCAGCGGATCGAACGGCTCTCCGTACATCGTCCGGATCCAACGGTGAATATCGTCATCGACGTCCTCGACGTACCTTTTCGCCTTGCCTCGGTCCACCGACAGGCGACGCATCACCTCATCGATCCGCGACTCCGTATCCACGGCGGTGTAGACCCGCAGGACGTGCGGCACCTTGGTCAAGCTCAGGTGGGCACTGCGGCCGTGGTACACCAGACTCCCGCTCAACGCACGCTCGCACAGAACCCGCGTCACGAAGGCCAGGTAGTGCTCCTTCTCGATGACGAGCCGCTCGTCGAACGCCCGGCGCTTGACCACCGCTGTCTCGAGCTTCCCAACCGCAATCCCCTCGTCGGTGGCCGCATCCACGAGCTCCTGTCGACCCAGCGACTGGAAGCCCAGCTTGCTCGCCAGCCCTTCGGCGAAGTCCCGTCCCGCCTGCAGATCGCCACGCGATACGGATATCAGCTGCATCCGCCCCCTCCTTTGCTGGACGCCCCAGGCACGGCAGATGCGACGCCTGAAACGTCCTCCACAAGTGAGTCCACCAGGCATGGGCCTTCTCGGCTCGTACCGGTACTTGAGACCAGTGTAGCGCGTCCTGACCCGAGCGCCAAGGCACGCTGCGGCTTCCCGACAACTGCTCAACAGTTGCGCAAGTTTGCCTCAGACACCCTGGTACGCGAGGTCAGCCTTCGAAGACACGACGGGTTGCCAGCCCTTTACCAAACCGTTCAACGGGACCCATGCAGCCTCTGCTGTCAGCCAGCATCGCTCGCAGGAACCACCTCGACCAGCGGGCACGGCTGCTCGTCGGACCCGACATGGGCCGCCTCGTGGATCGCGTCCACCGCTCGCGCTCGCGTCGGGTACAGACACTCCGAGCCCACCACATCGAGGCACCCGGTCCGCTCGAGCACGTCGCGGACCTCGTCCTTCAAGCCACTGACCACCACCTGCAGTCCGCGTTCGCGAAGGCGCACGACCAGGTTGCTCATCTCCTCGCACGCCGCCTCGTCGATCGAGCTCAGACCATCGTTGGCGATCAGAACGTGGTTGAGACTCGGCCGGTCGGCTATCCGACGCTCGATCTCACGAGTCACGAACGGCACGCTCGCAAAGCTGAGCGCCCCGTCGATCCGCAGAGCAGCGATATGGCGACAGACGGCCAGCTCGTACCGCTCGGCGTTGCGGAGCGATCCGTCCGGATGCAGCGACACCTCCACCACGTTCGGCAGCAGCTGCCGGAAGGGACAGTCCGGCTCGCTCGTGCCCTCATGCGCCTCGCCCCAGAGCCCGGCCACCGCCAGCACCTGGCTCGGGTAGATCCTGTCGAGCCCGATCCGGTCGGCCACGCCGGTTCGGCCCAGGGTCTCGAAGACGTGGTCGCGGAAGCTGGAGAACGCCACCTCGTAGCCCGCCTCGCGGAGACGCTCAACGACCATGTACAGCTTCTCTGCTTCACCTTCGCTGATCTTGTCCAGGGTATGCGCCACCAGCAGCAAGTGCGTGACCTCGAGACGGTTCTTCACCCACCGGACGAACTCCGCTTCCAATGCGTCCGGGTTGGCGAGCACGAACGGCCCGTCGATCCGCAGGGCAGCGATGTGGCGGCAGAGCTTCAAGCCGTGCCGTCGCGCCTCGCGCAGAGAGCCGTCCGGATGCAACGACACCTCGGTCAGACGCGGAGCAAGCGGCAAGAATGGGCACGCATCCTCGTCGGAGCGAGTGTGCGCGCTGGCGTACAGGCCCGCGATCGCGACGTACTCGGTTGCATAGCGGTGGTGGGAGCCGATCACCTGATCGGTGTCGATCCGGTCGAGCACCTCGAGCACCTCGTCGCGGAACCCGCTGAACGAGACCTCGAGACCGTCCTCGCGCAGCCGCTCCACCAGGTCGCACAGCTTGCGTGCACCCGAGGGATCGATGTCGGTGACGCCGTGCGCCACGAACATCACGTGGCGGACCTCGTCGCGGCCCTCGAGAAGCTGACGGATCTCCTCTTCGAGGAACTCAGTGTTGGCGTACGTCAGCGGGTCATCGAACCGGAAGATGGCCATGTGCTTGCACACTGGCAGGTCATGCCGGTCGGCGCTGCGCAGCGTACCGTCTGGATGGAGCGAAAGCTCCACCACACGCGGCATCACCGTGCGGAACGGACAGTCCGGCTCGGGCTCGGGGTGGGCGTCCGCGTACACCGACGCAATGGCCTGTGCCTGCGTCGGAAAGAAGTGCTCCTCACCGATCCGCTGATACAGCTGCGAGCGCCGGAGCACATCGACCACAGCGTCGGTCAGCCCGCTGAACGACACCTTGTAGCCAACCGTGCGCAGCCGCTCGACGATATGGCGCAGCATCTCCTCGCCGGACGCATCGATCTCGCTGATGCCGTTACCCACCACGACGAGATGACGCAGCTGGGGCAGCTCGGCCACCCGACCGAGGATCTCGTCCTCCAGGTAGCTGGTGCTGGCGAAGTTGAGGGGCCCGTCGAACCGCACCATGGCGATATGACGACACTTGGCGAGGTCGTAGCGGTCGGCGTCGCGCAGCGCTCCATCCGGGTGCGGCGACAGATGCGCCACCTTCGGCCGCATGGTGCGGAAGATGTACCCACCCAGCGAGAGCGCCACGCCGAGGAACAGACCCCACTCCAGATGGGGCGCCAGCATCAGCGTGACGACGAAGGCAAGCACCGAGACGAAGCCGTCGAACGGGCTCGTGCGCCAGGCGTGCACAAAACCGCTGACGTTGAGAAGACCGACCACCGCCATCATGATGATCGCGGCCAGCACGGCCTGCGGCAGGTGGTACAGAAGCGGCGAGAAGAACAGCAGAACAACGGCCACCACAACGCTCGAGAAGACGTTCGAGAGGCCGGTCTTGGCTCCCGCCTGCAGGTTGACCGCCGAGCGCGAGAACGACCCAGAAACGGCGTAGCTTTGCCCCAGGCAACCAACAATGTTGGCCAGACCCTGTCCGATCAGCTCCTGGTTCGGATCGAGCCGCTGCCGGGTCTTCGCAGCCATCGCCTTGGCGATGGAGATCGCCTCCATGAAGCCGAGGATCGAGATGATGATCGCCGCGGCGATCAGCTTCGGCACCACCGAGAAGTCCACCTCTGGCAACCGCATTGCCGGCAAGCCTTGCGGGATCATCCCAACGACGCGACCGCCGCCCTCGATCAGAAGCTCCTCCGGGTTCAGCTGGGCCCCTCCGACGCGGATGTGCCAGCCCGGCTCGCCTTCCGTCACGTCTGCTGCGTTGACCACGAACCGCGGCGTCCCGTCCGGATCCTCGATACGTCGCAGCTTGATCTCGCGGAGCTCGGTGCGAAGCTCGGACGACCGCTCCTTGAGCGCCGAGATGTGGATATTGACGAGACCCGCCATCTGGTGCAGTGCCAAGGCCCGCTTCTCGCGCCCCGCTTCGTCGCCGGTCCATCCACCTTCGAACCGCTCGATCTCGCGCTCGCCGTGACACGACGTGCACAGCTCGCCGTCTCCGCCCGCGAGGTCATCCAGCATTGTGGCGCCTTCAGCTCGTAGAGCCTCGAGCCTCTGGCGTTCGGCCACGGTCCGGTTGAACGACTCGACCAGCTCGGCCACACGCCCGGACTCCACCGCTTCGACCGGTACGGTCTCGTTCCTCTGAAAGCCGAGGGCCCACGACAGCACAGTGGTGATCACCACGGCAATCAGGACGTTCGGGAGCCTCGGATTGACCCGCCTGAGAGTGATCATGGTGGCGAACGCGAGCGCCGCCATGCCCAGAGTCGGCAGATGGGTGCTATGCACAGCCGTCTCGAGCACGCGCCAAACGGTCTCGTAGTGATGTGCGGCCTTGTCCACGGACACGCCGAACACCTTCGACAGCTGCGAGGTGGCGATGATCAGCGCCGCGGCGTTGGTGAAGCCGTTGACCACCGGGTGCGACAGCAGGTTGACGATCAGTCCGAGCCGGAGAACGCCAAGAGCGAACTGGAACAGCCCGACCATCAGTGCGAGCAGGATCGCATACGCGATGTACTGCGAGCTGCCGGCGGTCGCGAGCGGCTCGAGAGAGGCAGCCGTCATCAGCGAGACAACGGCAACCGGACCCGTGGCAAGCTGCCGGCTCGAACCGAACAGGTTGGCCACCATCGGCGGCAGGAACGCCGCATACAGACCGTAGTACGCCGGAAGACCGGCGAGCTGGGCGTACGCCATCGACTGCGGCACCAGCACCAGTGCAACGGTGAGGCCTGAGATGAAGTCGATGCGAAGATCGGTGAGGGAGTACCCTTCGAACCACTCGAGGAACGGGAGGAAACGCTTCAATCGGTCCACGAACACCCGCCTTCCGCTGCCCCACGCCTGCTCACGTCCGCTCTCCTCCGCGGCCAGTCGATTCGTGCGCCGCACCGTGACAGACGTCGGGGAACCCCGGACTGTATCTCCCGGCCATGGTACGCAAAACCTCGCGACATGTCAGCAAGGGAAGTCACACTCTCGAGACACATCCACGTATTGAGACTCGTGCTCATGACTCTTCGAACGGTGATGGCTGCCGCGGCGCCCGGACAGAGCACTCAGCGCACAGCGTGTAACCAGTACTCGGATGCGTCGTCGCAGGTCCCGCGCACACTGAAGCCCACCTCGGCGAGCAGTATGGCAACCTCATCCGCAGGCGGCAACCAATGGTCACACACTGGCGGATCGAGGGCGCTGTGCAAGCTGTTCAGCTCGTTTCGCGAGATGAAGTGGTGAATCCACAGCGATCCGCCGGGGACGAGAGCCCGGCGCAGCTCGGCAAGAACGCCACGACGATCCTCGAGATGTGGGAAGACGTTGATGATGAGCACCCGGTCGAACACCTGCGAATGGATCGGGATCGCGCCGGCGCTCGCCAGGGCCCAACAGACCGGCGCCCGCAGCGGGCGCCTGCGAGCGCGCGCAAGCATCGCCAGCGACAGGTCGCATGCCACCACGACTCCGTCCGGCCCGACCGCCTCCGCCAGCGGCTCGGTGAACCGGCCGGCGCCGCAGCCCGGCTCCAGCACGCGCAGACCCGGCCTGATCTGCCAGTGCTCGAGGCACGCTGCGAGCTGCGTGCTCTCGTCCGCGTCCAGCTCCAGCATTCGCCCTTCATGCGCACACCGGTCAAAGTACGACGCGATCTGGTGCGTGCTCTGTGCCATCACTCCCATCCCCAAAGCACCACACCTACGAGTGCGCTCGAGACCAGCACGATGCACGCTCCCACAGGCAGGGACAGCCAGTACGCCACCGCGAACCCACCCACGGCGCTGACCGCGCCTCCCACTGCGCCGCCGACCAGAGCGCCGCGCCACGAACGGGCAATCCGCAGGGCGGCCACCGCCGGGTTCGACACCAGGCTGTACAGCAGAAGACCGCCAACGGTCTGCAGGTTGACAGCGATGACCCCTGCAGCCACCACCAGCAACACGGCAAACAGGACGCCGGCGCCGGGAAGCAGCGCTGCAGCGAGCTCGCGGCTGAACAGAAGGACCTGCAAACGGCGCTCTGCAAGGACGAGGAATACGATCAGCGCCACCGCCGCCACTGACATCCACAGCAGCTGCGCACGACCAACGAACAGCAGGCTACCCCACAGCAGGCCGAGCAGCGAGGAGCGCGCTCCTTCGCTCAGCCCAATACCGAGAAACGCCAGCCCCATGCTGAGAGAGAACAGCGTTCCGAGAGCGATGTTGGTGTCGAGCTGACGCCTCCGCAGCACTGCGCCAAGCACGCCCGCGCCGACGACGGCGCCGATGAATCCGGACAGCCCGGGCCCGACACCGGCCAGCTCACCGAACACCGCTCCGGCGAGAGCGGTGTGTGCGGTGACCACCGCGAGAAACGGCATCCGCAGACCGACCACAAGGACGCCGAGGAGACCAGCAGACCCACCGCCGATCAGGGCAGCGAGAAGGATCGGAGCGAACACCTCGGCGAAGCTCACTCCTCGACCCCCTGGCCGAGACTGTGGGCGTGAAACCGCCCGTGCTCGTGACGGACCACCATCTCGCAGCCGTACAGCGCCGACAGGGTGCGCGCCGTCAGCACCGTCTCGGGCAGGCCGCTGGCAACCGTCCTGCCTGCGCGCAGCAGAAGGATCCGATCGCAACCCGCCGGTAGTCGATCGACCTCATGGGTCACCATCACGACCGCCGCGCCGCTGCGCCGCCAGAGCTCGCCGATCCGTCGAGTGAGCTGCTCCTGCCAGTCCAGGTCGAGGCCGGCCGCCGGTTCGTCGAGCAGATAGAGGTCTGCATCCTGCGCCATCAGACGGGCCAGCTGCACCTTCTGGCGCTCGCCGCCGGAGAGCTCGCGGTACAGCCGATGGCGCATGGTCGTCAGGCCGAGCGCCTCGAGCGCATCGTCGATCTCGGAGGTCGCCACACCGCCTGCGCGGACCGGCCCCCACGGCGCCCGAGCGACGCCCCCAAAGCCCACCACATCCTCGACCGTGAACGGGACCTCCGGGAGGAACTCGTGGCGTTGAAAGAGAAACCCGATCCGCTCGCGAGCGCGCCGGCGCGATCGGGGGCAGGCGCCAAACACGCGGACGCTGCCTCCGTTGACCCGCTCGAGGCCCGCGATCACGCGCAGCAGGGTGGACTTGCCAGCGCCGTTCGGACCCACAACACCCCACAGCTGACATGGCGAGATCTCCAGATCCAACGGTCCGAGCACGGTGCGTCCGGCCCGCCAGACCGCAACCTGCTCACACCGGACAGACGCCGAGCTCACCCGTCAGCCCACGCTGCGGCAAGCCGCTCGAGGTTGGCCGTGAACAGCTCGTCCCATCCGCTCCCGTAGCCGTCGACGTCAGGGAAGTTCGACAGCACGACCAGCGGGCACTGGAGTCGGTCCGCCAGCACCTCGGCGGCTCGCACTCCCTCTTGCAGGTTACCGATCACGGCATCCGGGTCGAGCGCCATCAGCTCGCCGAGCTCCCGAGGAGACACGTCCTCTCCGCGCGGCAGCTCGGCAACGACATCCATCCCGAGCCACCGGCAGAAGTCTGCCTGCATCGTCGACGCCACCACCGGACGTCCTCGCCACGGCTGGGCAGAGGCTCGAGCATGCTGCGCGTGGCGCGAGACTCGTGCGGCGACGGCCTGATGTGCATGTCGGAGCTGGTCTTCCGCGCCAGGAAGCACTCCGAGCAGAACCCCATGCACCTGCTCGACGAGCGCCAGATAGTGCTCCGGAATCAGCAGGCTCCCCGGCGTTGACGCCACAACCAGGCGACCGCCGACGCCAAGGTCAGCCAGCCGCTCCTCGAGGAACTGCTGGTAGTCGTGACGAACGATGACGGACGCCCGCCGGAGATCGGGAACCACGCGCGGGTTCAGATCGAAGTGACCGGGACAGCTCCCCGGCGGCACCAGCGGGATCACCTCCACCGGCGCCTCGGGCGACAGCAGCTCTTCGACGGCTGCAGCCAGCATCGAGGTCGTCACCACCACCGTCTCCGGATCGTTGTCCGAGGAAGCTGCGGAAACCGGCATGGAGCTGATCATCAGGAGCGTCACCACGACGAGTCGGGTTGTCATCGATCCCATGGGCTAGAACCTCACATCCAGGCCCACCGACCAGGCACGACCCGGCATCGGGTAGCCGATCCGGTACTCGTACGTCTCATCGGCGAGGTTCTCGACCGCCGCGAACAGCTCACCGCCAAAAGGCAGGCCCAGGCGCGGCAAGGGCAGCGCCAGCCGAGAGTTCACCAGCAGGTGGGAGTCCACTCGCGCCTGGCTCGAAGCGAACCGCGGGTTGAGCACGCTCTGCTCGTCGACCCACTCGGCGTCGAGATGCAGCCGCCAGCTCTCGGCAGACCAGTTCAGGCCCACAACCGCGGTGGTCTCCGGCATGTTTGGCACGTCGTCCGGGCTGGGATCGGACGTCGTCGCTCCCACGAACAGGGCCATCCGGCGGCTCAGCTGAGCGTGCAGCGACAGCTCGGCCCCTCGCGCCGTGTAGTCGCCGACGTTGGCAAATGTCGGTGGCGGTGGCGGTGGAGGAACGAACCGTATCGCGTCCGACACATCGTCGCTGAACACGGATAAAGTGGCGCGAACACCCGGGAGCAGCTGCGCTTCGACGCCGATCTCCAGATGCTCGACGACCTCGGCGTCGAGCTCCTTCCAGGCGTCGCCGAGCCCCCAACCGGCGAAGCTCACCGCCGCCCAGACCCCTGGAAGGTTGAACCCGCGGGAGGCGTTGGCGTACACCACATGCTCACCGATCCTGGCTCGCACACCAGCTTGCGCCCCCCATTGGTCATCCAGCTCGTCCACGGACGCCCAGCGCACTCCGACCGATGGTGTCCACTCGATGGGTCCCTCGAAGGTATGGCTCAGCATCACATACGGGGCGGTGGAGGAGAGGTGGAGATCGGTCCTCAGCCGGTCGGTCGTCGGCCGCCGCTCGACGAACTCGCCGCCCCACCGGTCGTAGTCGATCCCCATGATGAGCTCCCCGCCCACCCAGGGGGCCACCGTCTCCCGCAGCCGCACGCCGGTGTTGCTCCAGTCGGTGATGCTCCGGAACGACTCCGCGGCACCACCGTCCCATTGCAACCAATCCGCCAGTCCGTCGTCGCGGGATACGATCAACCGCCCGTGCCAGCCACCGTGGCGATGCTCGACGCGAACGATCGCCAGGTCGCTTAAGGAGTCGTACAACGGAACGACCGGTCGTGGCCCAGCACCAACCCGTCCGGGATCCTCTGCCCAGGCATCGGTGTGATGCCAGCTCACCCGAGCTTCCCAACCCTCGGACAGCTGCCAGCCAAAGCGACCGCTGGCGGCCTCCACCTGACCGCCGGCGTTCGCACGATGACCGTCACTCGCGCGATGGCTGGCCGTGATGGACCAGTCCACCGCACCGTGTCGTCCCGCCGCCTGCACGCGGCCGATGTCGGTGCTGTAACGGCCCGTGGAGCCCACCACCCGCGCCGACAGGCCGGAGGCGATCGGACGTTGGGACACGAGCTCGACCGATCCGAAGGTGCCGGCGCCCACCAGCACCGGCCGCGGGCTGCGCACCACGCGGATCCGCTCCACGGGGTCGAGGCTCAACGTGTCGAGCAGCGGATGTGCCCACACACCGACGAAACGCGGGACGCCATCGACGATGGTGGCCACCTCGCCACCGGGTCGGCTCGAGCCATGGCCACGGATGAACACACCACCGCCGTCGGCGCCACCGTACGCACCGATCACGTTGTAGCGGGAGATGACGACACCGGGAACCCGACGCAGGGCAGACGCCAGATCATGGGCGTTGAGGTTCTCGATCTGCTCCGCACTCACCGTCGTCACCGCCGTCGCCTGGCGGTCCACCGTGGTGCCTTCCACGACCGGTGGGCCTTCCACCTCCACCTGACCGGCGAACACCGCCGCGGGGCGTGAGCTCTCCGAGCGCTGCTCGTCGCCGGAGGGCTGGCTGTCCACATCCTCCGCCGAGCTCTGGGCCAGCAGAGCACCACTCAGACCGACCACCAGTACGAACGCCGCAACAGCCCGAAGTCCCTGTATCGCTTGCATCGCGTCCCCTCCCGTCGTACCCGGCTTCAGATCAGATCGCGACCGGTCGAGCTCATCGACAAGGTGGCGTGGAGCACCCCGCGCTGCTGCCGAAGTCGGTCGGCGATCTCTCGGATCGTGCGCGCCTCACCCTTGCACAGCACCACCTCGACGCAGCGGTGGTGGTCGAGATGAACATGGGTCGTCGCGAGCACGCAGCGGTGGTGCTCGTGCTGGGCCTCCGTCAGGCGCTCGTGCACGCCCCTGGCGTGGTGGTCGTACATCAGGGTGATGGCGCCCACCGCCTCCTCGTTCTCCTCCCACTCGGTGGCCACGAGCCGCTCGCGGATCATGTCGCGGATGAACTCGGAGCGGTTGGCGTAGCCGTACCGATCAACCAGCTGGCCCAGCTGCTCTTCAAGCTTGGAATCGAGGGAGAAGCTGAGACGAACGAGATCGGACATCGGCGGCTCCAGCCAGTATTACGTTCCCAAAAACTGTAATACCGTCGCGCCGTCCGCGTCAACTGCTGGTACCGGGCAGCTCGGATCTGCTGGCGGCTACCGATGACCGTGTCCGCTCACCCACCGAGGCGTTCGATCGCCGGCTCGAGCACTGCCATGACCTCGGCGTAGCTCTCGAGAGCGGACCCGGTGTCGCCTGCCATCAGCAAGACCAGCGCCGCCTCCAGCTGGAGCTTCGGATCGTCGGCCCACTCACTTACGCAGCCTGGTCAGCTCCGCCAGCGCGCTTGCGATCCTCGGCGGACGGTGGTGTACTCCGAGCATGCGAGTCGCCACCTGGAACATCAACGGTCTTCGCGCACGCCTCGACTACCTCCAGCTCTGGTTGGAGGCCCGCCAACCCGATGTCGTCGCCCTGCAGGAGCTCAAGCTCACCGACGAGCAGTTCCCGCATGAGGCGATCGGCGAGCTGGGGTACCGAGCCGTCCATCACGGTCAGAAGGCGTGGAACGGAGTGGCGATCCTCACTCGCGGGGGCCTCGACGTCCAGGTCACCCAGACCGGGCTCCCCGGCCAGGAAGCGTTCGGCGCTCGTCTCCTCACAGTGGAGGTCGGCGCCACCACATTCACCTCGGTGTACTGTCCGAACGGAAAGAGCGTGGACCATGAGGACTACCCGAAGAAGCTGGCATGGTTCGACGCCCTCGCACAGCATCTCGGCGCACGACATGCCCCCGACCAGGCCCTGCTGATCGGTGGCGACTTCAACATCTGTCCCGCCGCCATCGACTCCTGGAACGAGGAGGCCCTCGCGGGATCCATCTTCCACACCGATGCGGAGCGGACCCGTTTGCAGCGTCTTCTCGACTGGGGCCTGGTCGATCTGTTCCGCCACCAGCACCCGGATACGCAGGCGTTCTCGTGGTGGGACTACCGCGGCGGCGCGTTCCGATTCGGTCGTGGTCTTCGGATCGACCTGCTCCTTGCCACCGGTCGTCTGACCGAAAGGGTCACATCGGTCGAGATCGACCGGGACTGGCGCAAGAAGAAGGACGGTCTCACCGCATCCGACCACGCTCCAGTCGTCGCCGATCTGCGAGAGTAGGGCGCCGGTCCAGGATGATGGTCAGGCTGCGGCGATGGAGCGCACGGGGAGACAGGGTTTCGTGGGCTTCGTGCTTGGATGGTTGGCGCACGGGGTTCGGTGGTGGATACCGTTGCTCTGGCAGCCAGTAAGGGTCCACGTCGGCCCGATGGCCGGGGCTTCAGAGCTCCGCGACCGGCTCCCGGCGGCCGGGGCGGGGGCCGGAACCGGGACCGGGCGACTTCGTTGAGTGGCGTGTGGTGAAAGACCCTCCACCCACCCGCCGGCGAGACGCCGGCTCCCACAATCGAAGAGGAGTCAGTCTGATTGTAGTGGCCCGCGCGTGCCCCGGCGTAGCCGCGGTGGGTGGCTGGGGGTAGCGAGGCCGG
>CAZEJK010000052.1:0-26383 GCA_964512045.1 uncultured Thermoanaerobaculia bacterium | reverse complement strand
TGCCGAACGTCGCGAACAGGACGGCGAACGTGTAGCCCACGAGCGCCGCGTCGAAGTGGGCCAGGTTGCGCGAACCCAGGACGATCAGCCCCGCGAGCAGCGCCGTCGCCGCCCCGCCGCAGGCGATCCGGGCGCTGGCTGGGCACGAATCTCCCCACGGCGCCGTGGCCTGCTGGGGCGATCGTCCGGGTCAGCATCGGAGCTGGTGGCGTGAGCCGGGCCTGCTCGTCGGGGCCTCTGCGGCCGCGTACGGTGCTCAAGACCGAGGGCTTGCGGTGGACCTGCCGAGACCGTTGGCCCGCGTGCATCTGAGTGCGGACCGCGGCGATGGGAGCGGTGGTCTGCCGAGTGGTGCGGGTACGGGTCATCCGCGGCTGTACTTCACGGCAGGCCATCATCGGCGGGCCGCCATCGTCTCGGTGGAGACGGTGCCGTACCCGGAGGAGCGGAACACGCTGGTGCTGTTCCTGCCGCGGACCGAGGAGACGTACGTGGCGGGCGTGCGTGTGGCGCTTCCTGAGCCGGGGAGCAGTATGTCGTGGCCTCTAGCGTCTCCTGGCTGGGTTGCAGTGGGCAGCGAGCAGTGGTGGGTCGTGGCCTGCGCTGCCACGCTCGGCCCGGGCGATGTGGTTCTTGCCGCGCCTTCCCGGACCGCCAGCGGGATGGAGGTTCTGCGGCTCGAGATCCGGCCGCGATGGCAGATGCAGCTGCTGAGCGGCGGCTACCTGGTGGCGGCGGTGTCTCGGACGGTGGCGGAGGACGTTGCCGCTTTGTGGAAGCTGGTCGACTCGACGACGGTGGAGCTGGCGGGAACGCCGGAGGGACTTCGGTTCCGAGGCTCCGGCGGCGTCGTGAACGGCACGCTGGAAGCCGTGTACGACACTGTGTTTCACGAGCCCGTGGCGCAGAAGCCCGAGGTGCCGCTGGACTGTCGCCGTGGTCCGCCGCTGCAGGCTCCGGGGCTGACGTGGAACGGTGCGGAGCTGACGGTGATCGCGGGCGGTGACGACGTGCGGATCGATCTGCGCGAGCCGCGATTGCCCCGCCAGGGCCGTGCGGCGGTTCGGTAGGCGCGGTCCACACTAACGCCTGTGCTGGCGAATCAGCCTGACGCGTGGGACGCCGAGCCGGGCTCCTCGGTCTGGTGCTGACCACAGTGGAGGCAGATGACGGCTCCTGGTCGGATCTGCTGCCCACAGTGACGGCACGGAACGCGTCGCTGGTCGATCATCCAGGCGATCGCGAGCGCCGCGCCCACGGCGATCGACAGCAGCAGTACCGCGACGACAGGCGCCAGCACCGCAGACCCTGCGACCGTGGTCGCGACGCCGGCCTCGCCAACGCTCACCAGCCGCCCGAAGCCGGTGTGGACATCCGCCGACAGCCAGCGCATCGGCCGGCGGACCTTGTTGCGCAGCCAGTGCACGCCGACGGCGGTTCCGCTGCCGAGCAGACCCGACGCGGACAGCTCGAGGAGGCTCGAGTCAACGGTCCCGGTTGCGGCGGCGAAGGCTATGAAGCCCGCCGCCAGCTTCGGGAGATAGCCGATGGCATCGGCGTACTCGCCGAGCTCAGGGCTCGAGTCGACGATGATCTCCACGAGCGCCATCACGCCAAGCACGATCATCACGGGCGGACTGGCGATCCACAGCCAGCGCTCGGACAGCTCGAAGTACGGCGTGTAGTGGAACGCTCCGAGCAGGACCACCGGGATGAACGCCTTGGTGCCGGCGCCTCCGGCGAGCCCGAACCCGGTGAGATAGGACATCAACGGTGTCATGACAGACCTCCGAAACGTGACTGAGCACAGCTCACGCTGAGAACAGCTCCAGCAGCTTGCTGACGCCCCAGCCGAGAAGCAGCGCGCCGCTCACCACGAGCACCAGGAGCAGCACCGTGAGGACGACGAGCGCGAGGAGGAGCAGCTTCTCCCATCCGGCGAGCGGCTGACGCCGGTGCTCTCGCTCCAGGCTCCACAGGGTGTACCGGTGGGCGAAGTAGGTGAGCCCGGCGTAGGTGCCGGCGCCCACGACGGCGCCGAGGAGCGGTACGCCGGTCAGCCCGTAACCGATACCCCCGATCCACAGGAACGTGAGCCGTGTGATCCAGCGCAGGAACAGGTGCCGCGTCGGCCCGAGGAGCCGCCGTGCCCTGCGAGTCAGCGCTAGCGAGACCGTCAGGAGATGGGCGGCGAGCACGACCGGGACGGCCACAAGGTGCGACAGGGCGAGGATCGGCACCACCACGTTGACCAGTGGCAACACGATGAACAGCACGATCACGACTGCCAGTCCGCACCAGAGCACCTCCCAGAACCGCACCTCTTGTGCGGCTCTCACCTCGTCATAACGCAGATCGATCGCACGAAGTTCGCCCGATACACCTGTGAGAGGTCTGCTGCAATGCGGACAGCTGTCGGCGCGACGCTGGCGCAGACCGAGCGGCTCGAGGCACCAGGGACACTGCGAAGGCATGGCCGAACGGTAGCCCGATCCGTGCGTGCAGCGCAAGACCGGCCCTCAATCGTGGAAACCTGAAGAGAGACCGGGAGTCCCGGCCCCTCACCCGCCGCCTCCGGCTGCGGCCCCGGTCCGGCGGCGAGTTGCGCAGTGCAGCACGCTCTGGGACGATCGCACCAGGAGGTGCCCCGTGCGCGTGACGACTGCTGGTACCGTGGTGGTAGCTGTTGGACTTCTGCTTGGATGCGCTGCCGAGGCGCCGGTGGAGCCGCCGGTCGAGACGTCCGCGTCGACGACGGCGGAGTGGGCGCTGGCGATCCACGGCGGTGCCGGTAACATCCCGCGCGACGCCGATCCCCAGCGGCTGCAGGCGATCGAAGAGGCGATGACGCGGCTTCGCGACCGTGGCGCTGCGCTGCTGGACGCCGGAGGCGCGGCCCTCGATGTGGTCGAGGAGCTCGTGGTGGCGCTCGAGGACGATCCGTTGTTCAACGCCGGTCGGGGGGCGGTGCTCACCAGCGAGCGCATCCATGAGCTCGATGCTGCGATCATGGACGGGCGTGACCACAGCTGCGGAGCCGTTGCGGGACTGCGGAGCATCAGGAACCCGATCCGCCTCGCGCGCGCTGTGATGGAGTCGTCGCCACATGTGTTCATGATCGGTGACGGCGCGGAGGCGTTCGCGGATGCGCACGGCTTCGAGCGCGTGGACAACGCGTACTTCACAACCGAGCGTCGTGTCGAGTCCCTCGAGGAGGTGCTGGTGGAGCGAAAAGCTGCTGGCAAACACGGCACCGTTGGCGCCGTGGCTCGCGATCGCGCCGGAAACCTCGCGGCGGCCACCTCGACCGGTGGGATGACGGCCAAGCGGTTCGGTCGTGTCGGCGACGTGCCGGTGGTCGGCGCCGGGACCTGGGCCGACAACGCGACGTGCGCTGTGTCGGCGTCGGGTCACGGCGAGGAGTTCATCCGCCACGGCGCCGCGCAGGCGATCTCGGCGCGGATGGCACTGGCCGGCATGGAGCTGGAGTCGGCGGCGCGCGAGGTGATCGGCGAGGTGCTCGCTCCTGGCGACGGGGGTGTGATTGCTGTCGGCGCTGACGGGAGCGTCTCGGTGGTGTTCTCGACCACGGGCTTCTACCACGCCGCCGCTGACGCGAACGGCCGGCGCGAGTTCGCGATCTGGAACGAGTGAGCGGGTCCCGGACGATCGGAAGCGGGAGCACAGGGCGGACCGAGCACGTGTCGGACTGGACGATCCAGGCTCGGCGCTGTGCCGTGTGGGTCGCTACAGAGCCTGTAGGCCTACTCTCTCAACGCCGCCCGTGCAGCGTCCACTGCGGCGCCGCGCTCGATGCTGGCGCCCTCGTCGACCAGCGCCTGCTCGAGAGCAGTGAGGCAGTGGATCACGTGGTGGGGCGTCGATGAGGCTCCCATGAGCCCGATCCGCCACACTTTTCCGGCCAGGTCGCCGAGGCCTGCGCCGATCTCGAGAGAGTGCTCGGCAAGCAGATGGCGCCGTACTGCCTCGGCGTCGATCCCGTTGGGAACTCTCCCCGATCTCAGCTGTGGAACCCGGGCGTCGGGTCGGACAGCCATCTCCAGCCCCATCGCCTCAAGTCCGGCCACCAGCGCCAGGTGGTTGCGACGGTGTCGAGCCCATGCCGCCTCGAGGCCTTCCTCGTGGAGGATGACCAGCGCCTCATGGAGCCCGTAGAGCGCGTTGATCGGTGCGGTGTGGTGGTAGGAGCGACGGGATGACGATCCCCAGTAACCCATGACCAGGTTGGTGTCGAGGAACCAGCTCTGGATCGGGTGGGTCCGCTTGGAGATCCGCTCCACAGCTCGTTCAGAGAACGCTGCGGGCGACAGGCCGGGGGTGCACGACAGGCACTTCTGACTACCGGAGTACACGGCATCCAGCTGCCAGTCGTCCATCCTCACCGGGACACCGCCGAGCGAGGTCACGGTGTCGGCGATGACAAGACAGCCGTGGTCGTGAGCGACCGTTGAGATGGCCTCGGCGTCGGACAGAGCGCCGGTGGACGTCTCGGCATGGACGAACGCGACGATCGAGGCTTCCGGGTGCTGGTCGAGCGCTTCAGCGATGGCGGCCGGCTCGATCGGCTCGCCCCACGGTGCATCGACGACAACCGGGGTGGCTCCGGTGCGGACCACGTTCTCCCGCATCCGCTCGCCGAACACGCCGTTGCGGCCGACGATGACGGTGTCGCTGGGCTCCACCAGATTGACGAACGCGGACTCCATACCCGCCGTACCTGGTCCAGAGATCGGCAGTACGAGCTTGCTGGTCGTCAGGAACGTCTGCTGCAGAAGGGCCTTGAGGTCGTCCATGAACTCGACGAAGACGGGGTCGAGGTGGCCGATGGTCGGGCGCGCCATGGCGGCCAAAACACGCGGAGGGACATCCGAGGGTCCTGGTCCCATCAAGGTTCGCTGCGGTGGGTGGAAGGTCTTCGGAATCGACGTCGACATCGTGGCCTCCTCGCCAGTCTGCTCGGTCTCGGTTCTGCCAACGCTCAGCCCAGTTGAGAATTCCCGCTGGTGATGCGAGTGGTCCTGCTACGATTGTTGGAAAAGGGGAGGTACTCATGCCAGCACGGTCATTGCCGTTCGCCACCTGGTTTTGGCTCCTGGTCCCGATGTGCGGGGCCGTGATCCTGTCGATCATCACCTTCTTCACCGAGAGGAGGGGCGATCGATGAACATACCGGAGTTCACCACGTTCGTGATCTACCTGGTGGGGATGATGGCCATCGGGGTGATCTTCTACCGACTCACCAAGAATCTGTCCGACTACATCCTCGGTGGCCGTCGCCTCGGCGGTGGAGTCGCGGCCCTCTCCGCGGGGGCCTCGGACATGAGCGGCTGGCTGCTGCTAGGTCTGCCAGGAGCGCTGTACGCAGGCGGAATGAAGAACGCCTGGATTGCCATCGGGCTGACCATCGGCGCCTACCTGAACTGGCAGTTCGTGGCGCGCCGGCTCCGTCGCTACACGGAGGTGGCCAACGACTCGATTACCGTGCCGGACTACCTGGAGAACAGGTTTGAGGACTCCTCGCGGATGCTGCGCGTGATCTCGGCGGTGGTCATCTTGGTGTTCTTCACGATCTACACTTCCTCAGGGCTAGTGGCCGGAGCTACCCTGTTCGAGAGCAGCTTTGACCTGAACTATCTGACCGCGCTGATCATCGGTGTGCTCGTCATCATGTCGTACACGTTCCTCGGCGGGTTCATGGCGGTGAGCTGGACGGACTTCTTCCAGGGCTTGCTGATGATGGTCGCCCTGGTGGTCGTTCCGGTGATCGTCGTTCGCCACCTCGGCGGGTTCGGGGAGGTGGTGTCGCTCGCCGCGGCGAAGGAGGGAGCGTCCGTCGACATCTTCTCGGGGATGACGTTTCTTGGCATCGCCTCGCTGATGGCGTGGGGCCTCGGCTACTTCGGCCAGCCGCATATTCTGGCGCGTTTCATGGCGGTGAAGACGGCCAGTGAGGTGCCGAAGGCGCGCCTGGTGGGGATGTCGTGGATGGTCGTCGGGCTGTACGGCGCCATCTTCACGGGCTTTGCCGGTATCGGCTACTATGCCGACGCACCGCTGGAGAACTCGGAGACCGTGTTCATCGAGCTCACCCAGGCACTGTTCAACCCGTGGGTGTCGGGGATTCTCCTCGCCGCGATCCTCTCGGCGGTGATGTCGACGGTCGACTCCCAGCTCCTGGTGTGCTCGAGCGCTCTCGCCGAGGACTTCTACAAGTCGCTGTTCCGGCGTGAAGCGAGTCAGAAGGAGCTGGTGTGGATCGGCCGGGCGTCGGTGATCGGTGTGGCGTTCATCGCCTTCCTGCTGGCACTGAACCCGGAGAGCAAGGTGCTCGATCTGGTGTCGTACGCATGGGCCGGGTTCGGGGCCGCGTTCGGCCCGATCATCATCCTGTCGCTATTCTGGCGGCGGATGACTCGCAACGGGGCGCTTGCCGGAATCGTCGTCGGCGCCGTCACCGTGATCGTCTGGAAGAACCTTTCGGGCGGGCTGTTCGAGGTGTACGAGATCCTTCCGGGGTTCATTCTGTGTGCCATGGCAGCGATCATCGTCAGCCTGATCGACTCGGAGCCCGCGCCGTCCGTCGGCGATGTCTTCGACTCGCTGAAGTCGTGATCCGGGTCGCTGCGTTGAGCGATGCCTGCGCGGAGCGAAGACATACGGCTACGGGAGCTCGCGTTGGCTGATCGTAGCTACGGGGTTGATCCCCGCAGGCGCCGGCGTGGCGGAGGCATGTGACCTGCTGCAAGGTCACTGTGCCAGCAGCGCGCTCAATCAGGCACCTGCCCGGTCAACGTGGTGTCCGGGGCCGGTCGTGGTTTGGGCCATGCTGGTGATTCGTGAGGGTTCGCGGCTGCTGCACCTTCTGTGGCGCCTTCGTCTTCGGACCTCCACATTACTCCATGGCGGCGACGTGGGTGAGCACGCCCATCGGGCGGTGGCGACGGATGATCTCGAGCTGCTCTGAGCGAAACACGAGCAGCGACCCGGCAAAGCCGAGGGAGTTGACCGACACGCCCTCACACTTCTCCCGAGCCCGCGGCACCATCAGCGTCCAGTCGCGGGTGATGAGCAGGTTGTACGGCGCCGGTTGCTCCCTGTCGATGCCGAGGGTCTCCAAGCCGTCTCTGTAGGCGCGGTATGCCGCCGAGGCGCCCGTTGTGAGGTCGGTCCGCTCGATAGGTGGTGTCGCCGATAGCACATGGTGAAACGGCAGCCGATCGGTGCTGCTGGCGCCGGCTGTCGCAGGTGCCATGAGCAGGGCATCCATCGGTGTGCGAGCGGGTCCGGGACCCACCGGTGGGGGAGCGATCTGCAGGTGCTTGTGGGGCTGGCTGGCCCCGGCGATGGTCCCCCCGTTGTAAAACCCCAGTCCGTCGATCTCTGCGAGACACGCCCACAGCGCCAGGAAGTCCGCCTCCGTCAGACGCTCGTCCTGGTGCTCGAACGCGCGGGTCACCACCAGCAGGTGGTAGTCCACGACGTTGAACTTGTTCAGCAGGCACACGTGCGTGGTGGACACCTCGGACACGAACAGGGCCTGGTCGTACGGCAGGAAGGGGTTGATGCTGCGCTTGCGCTGCTCGGCGGTGTACGTCCGCTTGCGCTCGAGGCTGGCCACGGTGCGGACGATGAACTCGACCCCGCCGTCGGTCATGATCTCCCAGTCGGTGGGGATCGACACCAGCGCGCCGCTCGCCTGTGCCGAGCGCGTGCGCTCGACCACCCGGGGCCACAACGTCCCTACCGGCAGCAGCACCTCACCTGCGTCGGCCGCCATCGCCGGGGATGGTAGCACTGTTGCGGTGCGGCGGGTGCGATGCTGTTTACGTCGAGCCGCTGCGGTGGCTGCCGGGCTACAGGGTGGACCCAGCTCCGACCGAGGTGACGCTCAGCGTGGAGACCAACGAGCATTTCGTAATCGATTGGCTGACGTACACCACGGATGATGCGACCGGTGTCGCCACTCTGATGGAGCCGGATGCGACGAATGGATGGTCGGTCACTGTCGAGCTGACCATGAACGACACCTTCTGCTACACGATGGCTGGACATGTCGCGCCTGGGGGTTCGAGCGGCACGTACCACCGTGAGGTCAGCAACGACGAGTTTGGCACCCAGATCGAGGATCTCGAGATGGGCAGCGGACCCTGGCTCGACCAGCAATGCATCGATCTGAGAAAGTACTGACGATACCAAGCCTCGAGACACGCGAACTACAGCACCACCGTCGAGGGTGGTGCTGTTTCTGTAGGTGCGAGCTTCGCAAGCCTCGTCATCTCGACCGAGCTTTCGTGGCGTTGCTGATGGCTGAGAAGGTCACGGGTTCGCTGATCTCCCCGCAGCATGTGGCGAGCGGAGAGATCCCGTGGAAGAACGATGGCGTCGTGGATCCGGCCCCGGACGATCCCGGTCCCCGTCCCAGGACCCGCCTGCCGGCTGCGGAGACGGGGCCACCGCGAAGGGACCGAGGGAGACGAGACCACCGGTGCGCGGTAGACGGAGCCTGTCTCCGTGGAGATAGGATGAGTAGCTTTACGACAGAATAAACGCTCAAGCGACGAATGCAGCTTTATTGACAAACACGACATCTGTCGTGTAGCGTGGCAGGACGCGATGTTGGTGGCGACGATCTGTTACCCGTTCTGCTCTGGAAAAGGCCGGTCTCGGGGGCTGGCCACGACGCGTGCGGAGGAGGCTGCGCGATGGTTTCTACTCTGAACAAATCGGTACTGATAACGACTCTCTCTCTCTCTCTCTCCTGACGGCTGGCGTCGCTGAGTCGGCCAAGCTCCTGCTCCAGAAGACGCCACGGGTCGATGCCGAGCAGGGTGTCGTTTACGAGCCGATTAGCACCGCTGCGGTGGACCTGGCGAGCGTCGAGGTGCTGGCCGAGTACCGGACGATGCTTCTGGTGGAGGTCCCGGACGGCGCGGTGGATCAGGTGGTGGCGACCTTCGATGCTGGAGGGATCCCGGCATGGCACCGCCCGGAGTACGACGAGATCGCCATCAACGGCTACCGCTTTGCCAGCGGGAGCACTCCGGACCTTCCTCCGGAGCTCTGTCACACTGGTGCCGTGGAGGATGAAGGGCTGTACCTGGTGCAGGTGGTGGGACCGATCCGCGGCGAGTGGCACGAGGAGTTCGAGCGTGCTGGAGAGATCGTCGCGTACTACCCGGAAAACACGTTCCTCGTGAGAGGCAATGGCGGACGGATCGAGGCGCTTCTCGAGCTCGGTCACGTCCAGCACGTGTCACGGTACGAGCCCGCGTTCAAGGTTCACCGTGAGCTCCTGGAAGCCCGGAGCGCCACGCAGGTCATCGTTCAGATGGATGGCGCCCAGGAGCTCTCGGGTGTGACCACGGCGCTCGGCGCGTTGACCGACCAACAAGTCAGCTACGAGCCGGCGGGACCCCGCCGGAACGCGATGGTGACCGCGACCCGGGCACAGATCCTCGATCTGGCGAGGCGGCCGGAGGTGCTCTGGATCGAGCCGGCGCGTGGGATCAAGCTGTCCGACGAGCGGGTCGCGAAGATCGCAGCTGGAGAGCTCAACGTTGCAGGGGACCGGCCGATACCGGTGGCCATCGACGAGAACGACCCCGGTCTTGGGAGGGACGAGAGCGAGTCATACCTGCAGTGGCTCTCCGATCAGGGGTTCTGCAAGCCAGGGGAGAGCTTCGGGTGTATCGAGACCTTTGCGGAGCACGTGGCGTTGTTGGACATCGGCCTCGACGACAACAAGTGCGAGAGCCATGGGAGCAACTGCTTGGGGCCGAACGACACCCACGACCGCCACGCCGACTTCACGGTGGGCGGCGTGCAGCGCGAGGAGCGGTTCTTCTGCGTGGACTCTCCCCCGGGCGTCAATTGGTGCTATGACTATGGCCAGCAGCGGTATATCTTCTCCGATGAGTGGTCGGTAACAAAGGACCATGGCACGCGCGTCGCCTCGATCATCGCCGGCGACGCGCAGGGCACCCAGTCTCAGGATGGGTTGCTGTACTACAAGGGTGCCGGTATGGTCCCGGAGGCCAAGATCGTCGTCGGGCGACTTGCTAACAAGGACGGGTACCTGCTGGATCCCTTCACCCCTGCATACCTCGAGAGCCTGGTCAGCCAGACGTTCACCACGGGTGAAGCTGACACAGCCAGCAACAGCTGGCAGCAGGTGGATGCGCACGAGTACACGACGGTCTCCCAGAAGGCCGATGAGCTGGTACGTGACGCGGACGGTGGCTTCGACGACGACAACCCCATGACCATCGTCTGGTCGGCCGGGAACTTCAACGACCAGTACGATGACTATGCGTTCGTGGAGGCGCCGGCAAACGCGAAGAACGTGATCACCGTCGGGGCGTCGTGGGCCTGGGAGTCCGACGCGGAGACTGCGGCCGGCTCGCGGTGCGAGGACTGTGACGATCCTCCGTACTGTGCGTGGTCGCTCGATGATATTCACGACTACTCGCGTCGGGGCTTCGTGAACAGCCCACCGGACAAGCTGGACGAGGTCCCGTACGACTGGAAGCCGGATCTCGTCGCGCCGGCGATGCCCTCACTGGCGGCGGACTCCATGGCGACCGAGGCGGTGTCGACCTATGAGTGCTTTTCGGGTACGAGCGCAGCTGCACCGGTCGTTACCGGAGGCGCGATACTCCTCCGTCGCTGGTTCCATGAGACCTACGGCTCGGTCCCTAGCCCCGCAATGGTCAAGGCGATGCTGGTCGCGCATGCGAGTGATCTGTACGGACACTGGGACTATCTGCAAGACGAGTTGTTGCCCCATAGCCCGTCGGTCGCGCAAGGGTGGGGTCGAATCGACCTGGGCAATGTGTTTGCAACGAGTGCGGCCAACACCTACATCGTTGACGAGACAGCTGTGCTCGAGCCCGATGAGTACTACAGCGTCGAGATCGAACGGATCTCCAGCGAGGACCCAGTGATCGTCGCGATGGCCTACTCAGACTGCCCCGCCGCGCCGAATGCGACCGATCTTCTCGTGAATACCCTTGTCCTGAGAGTCATTGACCTCGATCGCGCAGGCTCGTACATCGGGAACGACTTCTGGCCGAACAGCTGGTATAGCAGGTACATCGTGAAGGCGCCAGAGACGTACGATCTCTACCACAATGTGAAGGTTGTGCGAATCCTCCCGGAGAAGGGAACGCGCTTCTTGATTAGTGTGGTTGCTTTCAGTATCGGAGGGGACGCGATTCCACCAAAGAACTCCATGGGCGAGCAAGACTTCGCGCTGTACGTGGTGAACGGAACACCGAGCAGCTGATGAGGAAGCGGGCTGTGGTATGTGTCGTCGTCCTCGCGGTGCTTCTGGTCGCCGGAGGCGTGGTGGGCGCGGGAACGAAGGACCTCCAGACTGGCGTGGCGCCTTCCCGGCGAGCGTTTCACGCCCGTCCCGCGCCGGCATCGGCGCGGGACGGGGTGGGTCCCACTGAGCACCGGGGTGGTCCCGACCGGTTCGGGTACGTGTTCCGAGACTCGCTGGCGCCGGATGGTCCTGACTTCGACTGGGTGGAGCTGGAGGGGGATCCGGAGGCGACGTTGCATAGCGTAGCGCTCTGGTCGAGCACGCCCAACCTGCCTCTCGATTTCACCTGGGAGTTTTACGGCGTTCCAAGGGATCACGCAATGCTGTCTTCGTACGGCGCTTTCAGTGCGGGCTCTGGCATTTGGGCGGGCGAGGAGTGCGACCGTTGGCCCGGTGCCTCCACTGAGGACGATCTCGTAGCTGTGCTTTGGGATCGGCTCAGGCCGTGTGTGAACTTCCCCACGCGCACCTCGATCTACACGCGGGCCTACGCGGCAGGCGAGTGCCCGTACGCCGGGTACCCTGGCGCCTGCTTCGTTGGTGAGTTCCCGGATCTGTGTCGGAGCCTTGGTGGTCCACCCTACATCGAGATGGGGCGGTGGGAGATCGTGGTGCTGGATGACGACTCGATGGTGCTGCAGTACCTGGATGTTGGCGAGGACCCTGGTGACAGCTATGCGGTCGGCATCCAGTCGCCGGACGAGCCGTACGACCCGGACAACGATCCGTCCGGGCTGCTGTACGGCTGCCACGAGGAGGACATCATCGTGCCGCCGCTGGCGATCCGTTTCTGGGCGCCGGATGTGGTGGCCGGCGCCGACGACGAGACGTTGGAGGGGTGCGCCGGGAGCACCGTTCGCTACCAGATGCGGGCGAAGAACGCCACCGGCCAGAGCGATACGTTGGCAGTCCAGGTGCTCGACAGCGATGCGCCAGCGAGTGCTCCGACGGTGCTCGGTTCGGTGCCGGACGGCGAGTGGGAGCGGTTCGAGGTCGCGGTGGAGCTGCCGATGGATGCAGCTGTCGGCGCCAGCGTGACCACCGTGGTCGAGGTGGCGTCAGGAACCGATCCTTCGGTGTCGTGGACGCCCGAGCTGACAACCACAGTCGCCAGCCCGGCTGTGAGCCGAGCTGCCAACAGCCCGAGCGCGCACATGGATAGCTGTGCCGTCTACCATGACGGCGGGATCTATGTGTACGGCGGCGCCTACATCGAAGGGGACATGGACCGGTTTGATGTTGCCACAGGGCGGTGGACGGCGCTGACCCCGGATCCGGAGCCGCTCGAGTACCCGATGGATGCCGCGTACGGCCGAGACGCTGCCGGCCGTGAGGTGATCGTGCTGATCCCGGACCTGCACGGGACACCGTGGTTTCACGTGTATGTCCTCGAGGAGGACAGCTGGGAGCACTGGCCGGTGCCGGCCGGTTTCCCGGCGGAAGGTCTTTGGGGCGCCGACATCGCGTGCGACCCCGAGGCCAACGTGTGCTACATCACCGGCGGCGCCACCGAGCCCGGAGCTGGCGATCTGGCAACCGCGTACGCGTATGCCGTTGGCGACCATGCCGTTGAGCCTCTGCCGCCGATGACGACGGCTCGGGCGTTTCACGCGTCGTTCGTGTGGAACGGCATGCTATGCGTGGCGGGCGGAATCAACCGGTCTGGGAAGCTCAGCAGCACCCAGTGCCTGGACCTCGGCACCCAGGCGTGGGGTCCGGAGAGCACGGCTCTTGGCGAGCTGCCGGCGTCGTACTGGGCCGGCGGCGATGGTGTGATCTGGTTCGAGGACCGTTGGGCGCCGGTGATCGGCGGTGGTGCGGACGAGGCGTCGAGCACGGTGCCGTACCTTGCGTTCGACGGGACCGAGTGGGTCGAGCTTGGCTACCCGGAGGAGGCCACGTACAGGCTGGAGGGCGTCGGTGTCGGGAACGTTTTCTACCTGATGCACGGCGCGTGGGAGAGGTTTCTGAGCACGCCACTGGCCCAGACCGTGGAGGTGTGCGGATCGCAGACCGCGGACCTGTGGGTGACGAAGGAGCTGAGCACGGTGGGTCCGGTGGCGCCGGGTGATGCGGTGGAGTACGTGATCCGGGCGGGCAACGAGGGCCCACAACGAGCGGTGGGTGTGAGCGTGACCGATGCGCTGGATCCAGGGCTTGAGTACGTGCACGACAGCTGCGGTGGCAGCTGGGACGCCGGTAGCCGCACCTGGACCTGGATGCCCGGAAGCCTGCCGGCTGGCTCGCGGGTCCAGTGCCGGCTGACGACGAGCGTGGTCAGCGATGCCGGCCACGTGATCCGTAACGCGGTGACGATCACCGGCGACGGTGTCGACCCGCAGCCTGGAGACGAGACATCGGAGGTGCTCCTGACGGTGCACCGTCAGGGCATTCCTGGACTGACGCCGACTGGCGTGGTGGTGCTCGTCGTCGCGGTGGCGATGGCCGCCGGCGTGCTCCTGCGGCGACGCTGAGCACGGTTGCTGCAAGGCGTCCATCCGGGACCGGCTGTCGGTGCCTGTACCCCGACCGGGTCAGGACCGTTGCTGGGTCCCGATGTGACGGATCTCCGGAGGGATCTCCGTTCGCGGGAGCTTCATGCCGCAGGCCGAGGTGCGGCATACTGGAGTGGAGACCGCGTTCGGGGGAGGGGAGCAGTGAGTGATCGCAAACCGGGAGTGCGTTTCGGCGAGCCCACCAGCGGTTGGAGCGCCGCGTTCACCAAGCTCGATCTGTTGGATCTGATTCAGCTCATCACGTTGACCCGTCGCACGCTGGTGGTCTGCGCGCAGCTGGAGGGCGCCAGCGCAGTGCTGGCGTTCCGCAACGGCCAGCTGCTGCATGCGGACTGCGAGGGCCTCAGCGGTGAAGAGGCGTTCTTCGCCGTGGTGCAGTGGGAGCGTGGAATCTTCGAGGAGGTGCCCACCGACCCGGAGGCGTTCTCGGCGAACGTGGTGCTGCCCACCGAGGAGCTGGTGATGGAGGCGGCCAGGCGGCGGGACGAGGCGGAGCACGAGGATGCTTCCGATGAGCCGCGAGTCCAGCTTGAGGCGATGCCCACTTTGAAGAACGACCTGCTGCGAGAGCTAATGGACGGGTCGGAGCAGCTCGGGGCCGCCTGGATCGTCGATCGCGATGGGGAGCTGCTCGCGGCAGCCGGGAGGGCACTGCCCACCGAGACGCATCGCCGTGCGTTGTGGACCGGGCTGCGCGGGATGCTTCGGATGAGCTCGGAGGAGCTGCGGATGGTCATCGAGGACGCCGGGCAGACGGTTGTCGTCCGGAGGCTTTCCGGGGAACGTTGTCTCATGGCAGTGGCAGCGGATGGAGCCGCGCTTGGCGCGGTGAGGCATCAGGTGAACCGTTTGGCTGACGGACTACGGAACGCGCTGAGCGTCGAGTAGCTTCGCTGCGGGAGGCCAGCCAAGAGATGACGTTCGTCCAGGAGGCCCGCGATCTGCGCGCGGGGCTGGTGGGCGGTGTGCGGCCGGTGCCGGTTCCCGAGCTGGGGACGTTGCTGCACCTCGCCGGGGAGCTGCCCCGGCCGTGTCGGTCGAGCTCGAGGTCAAGCGGTAGCACTGTGGCTGGCTGTCGTTCTGGGCTCGCCGGCCGGTTGGTCCCACTACTGGTCGAGCCGGCTTTCGAGCCGCCTGCGGGCCTCATTCCGGATCGCCTCGAACTCCGGGTCGCCGTGGAGAGCCTCGAACTCCGGATCGGCAAGGCGTTGGTACTGGCGGAAGCCCGCGTCCACGGCCGTGCGGAGGTGCTTGAGGGCTGCCTCGCGCTCGCCCGCGATGGCGGCCAGACACGCGCTGTAGTAGGCCATCAGTGTCCCGTCCTCCGTCTCGCCCTGACTCCAGAGCTCGAGCGCCTGGTCTTCGTAGCGCTCGGCCTGCTCCCCGTCGCCTCGGGACGCATGGACCGTGGCCAGCGCCATCAGGTCCGGCGCCATAGTCGGATGGTCGCCACCGTATTGGCTGCGGATCTGCGCGATCGACTGCTGCAGCAGTCTCTCGGCCTCGGCGAACCGTCCCAGGTTTCGGTAGGCCTCGGCGAGGTTGCTCATCGTGCTCCGTCGTGCGGTGTTCGATTCGGAGCTCGCCTCTTCGATCTCGAGTGCACCTTCGATCGCGACCGCCGCCTTGTCGTAGGCTTGGTTTGCCATGTGGATCGTCCCCAACGTGGTCAGGGCATCCGCGATGCGAAGGTTGTTGGCGCCGGGCGCGTTCTGGAAGATCTCAACCGCACGCGCGATACAGCGCCGAGCTTCCTCCAGCTGACCGGTGGATCGGTGGAGCACTGCGAGGTTCTTGAGCACATCGCCAACGCGGATGGTGTCGGGGCCGAAGACCTGTACGCAGATCTCCAACGAACGTTCCATCAGGGAGCGAGCGGTTCCATACTCGCCTCGGGCGTTTGCGATCAGTGCCAGGTTGTTCAGGCTGGCGGAGACGTCCGGGTGGTTCCTGCCGAGCGCCTGCTCGCGCACTGCCAAGGCGCGCTCCCAGAGCCGTTCGGCTTCGGTGTAGCTCCGCTCTCTCCACGCGAGGTTGCCGAGGTTGTTGACGACGTCGGCAACAAACGGGTGTTCCGGACCGTACACCTTCTCGTAGATCGCCAGTGCCTTCAAGTAGAGAGAGCGCGCGCGCTCGTGCTCGTCTCGGGTCTCGAGCGCCGACGCGAGCCGGTAGGTGCACCAGGCCAGCTGTGGGCTCGCGTCGCCGTAGGCATCGGCCATCACCTCGGTTCCGCGCTCCAAGGTGGGCACGGCTCTGTCATCCTCGGTGAGGTTGTACACCCACCCGAGGTGGAACAGGAGCCAGGCGGAGTCGAGGATGTCCATTGGTTCTTCATGGTGACTCGCCTGGGCAGTCTCGAGGAGCTCGCGGGCCTCGTCGTACTGACCGAGACGGGTGAGGACAGCGCCGAGCTGGAACTGGCTGTGAGCGGTGTGCACGTCGTCGGGCCCGTAGGCTGTGAGCCGGATTGCGAGCGCTTCGCGGTAGAGTGGGACGGACTCCTTGAGGTTGCCCCGGTAGCTCAGAAGGTCAGCGAGCGAGCTCAGGCTGAACGCCACCTCCGGATGCTTTGGGCCGAGGTGCTCGCGGCGCAGTGCCAGCGACCTTCTGAGCAATGGCTCGGCGTCATCGTACGCGGCGAGGTTTCTGAGTGCAGAGCCGATGGTGTCAAGCACGCGCGCCTGAACCGCCGGCTGATCGACGAGCTCGGTGTCAATGCGCTCGGTCGCCGACTCCAGCACGTCCCGCACCGTCAGCTCTTTCCCATGCGCCACGGTGGGGTCGGCCTGCTGAAGGAGCCCGACGAGGAAGCTGGAAACCGCCGTTGCGGTGGTTGCTTCGCGCTCTGCTCGCCGGGCCTCGCGGCTGGCACGGACCCACTGGACGGCCATGCCGGCGGCGAGCAGCACCAGCACGGCCCAGACGGCGGCGACGAGGAGACGGCGCCGTCTCCGACGGGGTCCATCGAGGATCCAGTCGAGCTCGGAGGCAGCGTCCACTGCGGATGGACGGGAGCCGGGTGCGACGCTTTTGAGACGCTCGATCAGGTGCGTCAGGTCCGGAGGAAGCCCGACGATCGGACGAGTGTCGCCACGTGCCGCTCGTTCGAGCAAGCTTCGTGCGCCGAGGCCAGGCTCCAGGGGCGGCGCACCGGTGAGCAGCTCCTGCACGATGAGTCCGAGGGCGTACATGTCGCTGGCTGCCGTCGCCGGCTCGCCCCGGGCCTGCTCCGGGCTCATGTAGCCCGCCGTTCCGATGACTGTGCCGAGCTTCGTCTGGACGTACGAGGAGTCCGCCTCGTCGACGTGTGCAGTGCGAACAACGAACGTTTCGCTCTCGTCGAGCATATCGTCCGCGTCCAGGTCGAGGGTCGGCATCGCACCATGGACAGGCTCCTCGTCGCTCGACCGGGCCAGGCCGAAGTCGAGGACTGTGATCTGTCCCGTGTCCGAGACCATGACGTTCTCGGGCTTCAGATCCCGATGGATCACACCACGGTCGTGCACAGCTGTCAGTATCTCCAACATCTGTTTGAAGATGCTGATCTTGGTGGACCAGTCGAGTCCCTCCTGCAGCGCCTGCCGGAGGTTCTTTCCGGCAACCAGCTCGAGCACCAAGTAGTCGTCCTCATCGCCCTCGATGTAGTCGTAGACCGTGCACACCTGCGGGTGGGCGAGCTGAGAAAGGATCCGTGCTTCCCTGAGAAACCGCGCCTTGGCCGTCTCACTGAGCCGATAGTCGCCACGGATCGCCTTGAGGGCGACCTTGCGTTGCAGCTTCTCGTCGAAACCGACGAAGACGGCACCCATGCCGCCCTCGCCAAGGACGTCGACAACCCTGATGTGTCCGATTCGCTGACCTAGCAACGCTGCCGTCTCGGTGCGCATGTACGTCGAGTATACCGTGCCACCGTGGTCAGAACGAAGGTGATCAGCTCACTGCCGGTGGTCGAGCACCCGGTTGTGTGCATCCACCATCTTCTGTGCGGCAGGAGCTTCGGCCTAGCGTGCGTCGCAACCCCACTCGAGCGCGTTGGCGTCGATCACGTCCTGCCAGTCGAACACGCACAGCCCGCGGTCGTCGTGGACCGCAACCAGCGCACCGTTCGGGTACCCGTCGAGACGTGCGGTGGACAGGGCAATGCCGTCGGTGTTGGCCACCTGGTAGCCGACGAAGCTGCCGGCGAGCTTCCCCGACTCGCGCTCCAGAATCAAGAATCGAGTTTGCGCATCGCCCTGGTCGGTGGCCACCCAGTAGCCGTCGCCTGCGCAGGCTGCCAGGACGATGCCCTCGCTCTGGTGGGCGAACAGACCGGCGCCGACCATCTCGTTCACGTAGCGACCTTCGAAGTCATAGACCTTCAACGCGTTGTCGGTCTCGTCGGCGATCAGCAGGCGGCGCGCCGCCACGTCTGCGGCGATCGACTCGACAGTGTGGATCACGCCCGCACCCTCGGTGGCGCCGAACGAGCGGATGAGCCGAGCCTCGAAGCTCTTCGAGTCGACCCGGAAGTGTCGCACCCGCTCGTCGAGCTCCGCCGGGGGTGGAACCGTCTCCTCGGGAGTCTCATAGTTGTCCGTGACGTAGAGCTCCCACACATCGGCTTGCGTCGAGGGAAACACGGCCAGGCCGTAGGGACGTCTCAGTACGTCGCTGCCGAAGGTCGCTTCGGTCTCCAGCCCTGGCAGCGAGAGCACCCGGACCTGCCGGTTGTCGCGCTCGACCACCAGCACCGTGCTGTCGATGATCGCGATACCGTTCGGTCTCCGGAACGGCTGCGACCCTCCGGTGACCTCGCGAACGAGAGAGCCGTCGACGAGGTCGAACACGAGGAGCCGGTGGCCCTCCTTGGACGTGGCGATGACCCAGCTGCGGTCTGGCCAGATCGCCACCGAGTCGACGTTGTCGGCGGCGTAGGTGTCGACGCAGTACCGCTCGGGCAAGGCGACCCCGCCGGTCACGGGCGACGCTACCGGCTCGGGGGGGACGGTGCCTGACGGTGTTCGTGCGGCCTGCTCGGTCTCGGGCGAGGGGGTGGCCGGAGCCGCTTCCTCGCCTTCGTCAGACCGGCCGCATCCAACCATGACTGTCGTCGCCACGAGGACGACGCCGAGGAGCAACAAAGAGCTTTTAGAATGCATATCGGATACCGAGTATACCCCACCAGGAGTAGTACTCCTCCTGAATGGGACGGTCCGAGGTTCCGATGTAGTAGCGGAGCGGCTCGTCGGTGAGGTTGTTCAGCTCGACGAAGACCCGCAGGTTTTCGGTGAACCGGTAGCCGGCGGAGAGGTCCAGCTGCTCGTGGTCGTCGTAGTAGATGTCCTCGGACGCATCCTCGCCGACCTCGTCGATGTACTTGCCGTGGAAGTTGTACGACAGGCGCGCGGAGAAACCGCCCTTCTCATACGATAGTGCGAGATTGCCGACGTTTTCGGACTGACCCGGGAGTGTCGCCTTCTCGCCGGTGCGGCCGGGAAACTCGGCCTCGGAGTCGGCGTAGGTGTAGTTGAAGTAGACGCCGAGCCCGTCGAGCGGCGCCGGGAGCCGCCGCAGCTGGTTCTGGTAGGCGATCTCGAGGCCCCACAAGGTGGCGTCGTCGCCGTTGCGTGGCTGGATGACCTCGAACTCCTCGCCACCCCGGATCTCCGCAAATCGGAACGCGTAGATGTAGTCCTCGAGCGACTTGTAGAAGAAGCCGGCGGACACCAGACCGACGGTCTCGAAGTAGCGCTCGTAGAGCACGTCGAGGTTCCACGAGGTGGTCACGTCGAGCTCCGGGTTGCCGCGCTCGATCTCCATGTCCTCCTCGATGATGAGATTGAACGGCGCCAGGTCCTCGAAGTTCGGTCGGGCGAAGGAGCGTGTGACGGCAACGCGAATGTTGGAGGCGTCGTCCAGAGCGTAGCGCAGGTGGAGGTGCGGCAGGAGCAGCCCGTAGTCGTTGCTGCCCTCCAGCGGGTTGGTGGACGCCCAGTCTCCCTCGTCGTCGAACAGCACCTCGTAGCCGGTGTAGTCGACGTCGGTGAGCTCGTAGCGGAGCCCCGGGAGGATCATGAGCCGATCGCCGATGTACAGCTCGGCCATGGCGTACCCGGCGTAGGTGACCTCGGAGGCGTCGTAGTCCGCTGTGTCCTCCTCGTAGTCCTTCTCACGCTCCAGGTTCAGCGAGTTGAGGAAGTCGCGAGCGGTGGACGGCGCCCAGAACGCCCCCATTGTGTAACGCCCGTCGATGAGCGTCGTACCCGGATCGTAGCCAGGATCGAGGAAGTCGGTCAGGAACACGTCGTCCTCCGGTCCGTACTCGTACGCCTCGTTGTTGCGGTCCTTGTTCTTGTCGCGGTACTTGACGCCGAGCTTCCACAGGCCGGCGCGATCGGAGCTCCAGCTCATCGGGAGCTCGTAGTCCACGGTACCCATGATCTCGTCCTCGGTGGTGATGCCGTCCTCGAGCTTCAGCTCGTCGAGCACGAACGCCCCGACGGTCTCGTTGATCGGGTTGGCGCGCAGGTTGTCCGGGTTGGAGGCGTCCGGCGAGAACACGATATCTTCTGCAATAAACAAGCTGTCCAGCGCGGCAGGCTGATCCTCCTCCGCGTAGGCGTATGAGATCAAGTAGCTGAGCCGGGATGCGTTGTCGAACATCATCTCGCCACCGTGAGCGAGCTGGTAGATCTCCTGCGACTCGAAGCGGTCCTTGATCTCGCGCTCGATCTCGCCGTCCTCGACGACATTGACCTTGCGGCGCCGGATCTCGGTGTCGTCGAACTGGTTGTAGGTGCCCTTGAAGTAGAGCTCGAGCTCCTCGTTGGGCTGGATACGCAGCCCACCGCGGAAGCCGATCCGCTCCCGGTTGACGTCGTAGTCGCGGAGCTCGAGCTCCTCGATGGCGTCGTCGTCCCAGGCAACCTCGAAGTTGTCGGAGTTGCGGTCGGTGTCCATGTAGCTGCCGGCGAGCTGGAGACCGACACCGTCGCCGATCATGCGGGCGAAGTCGAACCGCGCCGTTTCGGAGCTCCCGCTGCCGAGATCGTTGTGGCCGCCACCCACGGTCACGTTGAACCGTGGCCGCTCGATCGACTCTCGCATCACGAGGTTCACGGCGCCGCCGATGGCGTCGCCGTCCTGGTCTGGGGTGAGCGCCTTGGACACCTCGATCCGTTCGAGGAGGTCGGCCGGGATCACGTCCAGTGCGACGTCGCGACCGTCGCCCTCTGGCGATGGCAGCCGCTGGCCGTCGATCTGCATCGAGTTGAGCCGTGCCTCGGTGCCGCGGATCAGCACATAGCGGCCCTCGCCCTGGTCGCGCTGGATCGAGATGCCCGGGATCCGCTGGGTGGACTCCGCCGCGTTCTGGTCCGGGAACGTTCCGATCTGGTCGGAGGCGACCACGTTGACGATGCTGACTGCGTTCTTCTGCTGGTTCAGTGCCTTGGCCTGGCCTTCGAGGAGCGGCGCTCGGACGGTCACTGTGCCGTAGAACCGCTGCGATGGCTCAAGCACGACAGTGACCGAAGCGGTGCTGCCAGCCGCGACGTCAACCTCCGTCTGCTGTGTCTCGTACCCGAGGAACTCCACTGTGAGCGCCGCTGCGCCGGTGGGCACCCGTGCGATCGAGAACTGGCCGGCGGCATCGGTCGTGGCCTCGAACACCGTTCCCTCGATCCGGACCTTGGCTCCTGGAAGTGGAGCGTTCGCGGTGTCCGTGACAGTACCCCGGACCACACCTGTCTCGGCTGCGAGTGCTGTTGCAGCAGCAATGAGTATCAGCGCACAGAGGGCGCAGGCGACAACGTTCTGGCGGTGCAAACCGATCACAGCAGACCTCCTCGTTTCGCTCAGGTGGCGAGCCGCCGTGGATGACAGGCCACAGGCTCGGCCGATATCGGGCTCTCGCGGGCGAGCATTGAACGCTCGTGTGAAGAAAACGTGAAGCCGGGGAAGGTTCGCCGTAAAGGCATCCGGGGTGCAGCGCCACGATCGTCTACTCTTCGTACATGGACGTGAAGCCTCCGTCGCAGCAGCCCACGGACTCGTGGGTGCGGGTGGTCGGTGCCTGGAGTGGGACTTGCGGAGCATCCCGGTGGTTTCGGTTCACCCTCACGTTGGCCGGAAGCACTCGACCGGTTGTGTTCGCGTCGTTCGCGTGGTACAGGAGGAGACACCGGTCGGGCTCGAACGGGCGCGCCTGACCACGGGAGGTGGCAGCGATGGCCAGTACGATCTTCTTCACGATCGAGCTTGGGGTGGACGACTCGCTGGAGGAGCTGGCCCGGCGCTTTGCCGGTCAGTTCGCCGACGAGTGGTACGACTTCTGTATGAGCACCTACGACGAGACCCGTTCACCGAGCGATGTCGACCTGCAGGACATGGTGCGCTGGCTGGTGTGGGAGGAGGAGCTGCTGACCGAGCTCGGTGTGGACTGGGTGGGCGACGAGCTCGAAGAGAGGTAGCAGGCTGCACGACAGCGGCCGAGCTGTGAGACGCCAGTCATGCGCAGCGCGAGCGGGACAATGTCACGTTCACCGCACGGGACAGCGGCGCGGGCATCGCCGGGCGGCTGTCGTCATCTTCAAGCGCGCAGAACCGCTCAGTTGAGGTGGAAGCTAGCTGACCGGGGTGCCCGGGCGGTACGGCACGAACTCGGGCTTCCACTGAGCTTGCTGTATGAGCCGGTCGTACTCCTCGTCACTGAGGAGGCGACCGAGGCCCGAGTCGCGGGCCTCGAGGGCCACGGCACGCGCGACTGTTGCCGAGACCTGACGGATGCTCTCCATTCCCGGCAGGAGGAGACCCTGTGCCTGCTGGTCAGGCGTCACCATCTCACTGAGGGCTCTCGCAGCAGCGACGAACATACGGTCCGTGACTCTGGCTGCTCGGGACACGAGGGCGCCGAGACCGACGCCGGGGAAGATGTACAGGTTGTTGCACTGTGACGCGCGGACGACTCGGCCCGAGAGGTGGACAACGGGGAACGGGCTGCCGGTGGCCACGAGGGCCCGACCACCCGTGGCCCGTAGTGCTTGCTCCGGCGTACATTCCGAGGCCGAGGTCGGGTTCGAGAGGGCGAGGATGACCGGTCGAGGATCGTTCTCTCCCATCTGCGAGAGAAGGGGCCGATCGAACAGCCCCGCCTTGGCGGTGACGCCGGCGATGGCAGAGGCGCGAGCGTTGCGCACGACATCGTGCAGGGTCACCTGGTTCGGATCATCGAGCGTCCAGTCAGCGATCGCCTCGCGCGGTTGCGCGAACGAGCGCTGCCACTCGGACAGGGTTGGATCGTCCTCGATGAGCAGGCCCTGGTAGTCCACTGCGTAGATCCGCGAGCGGATCTGATCGGCCGTGAGGCCCTCGGCTTCCAGGATCGCTCGGATGCTCGCCGCCGTGCCGTACCCGGCTTGACCGAAGCCCACGACAACGTAGCGCTCATCGGACGGACGGGTTCCTTTGATCCTGGTTGCCGTGAGCAGTGCGGCGCAGGCGGTGGCGCCGGTGCCCTGGATGTCGTCGTTGAAGCACAGGACCCGGTCGCGGTACCTCTCGAGAATCCGGAACGCGTTGTGCTTGGCGAAGTCCTCGAACTGCACCAGTGCATCCGGGAAGTTGCGCCGCACTCCGAGGATGAAGCGTTCAATCATGCTGTCGTAGTCGGCGCCCTCGAGCCGTCGATGCCGGTACCCCACATACAGCGGGTCGTCGATCAGCTCCTGGTTGTTGGTCCCGACGTCGAGACAGACGGGCAGGCAGCACGCCGGGTTGAGGCCCCCTGCACCCACGTACAAGCTGACCTTGCCAACCGGGATACCCATACCGTCCGCGCCCAGATCGCCCAGGCCGAGGATTCTCTCTCCGTCGGTGACGACGATCAGCTGCACCTGCGGAAGGTGGATGTTCCTAAGGATCGTGTCGATGGCGCCGATGTTCTGTGGATTGACGTACACGCCGCGAGCCCGGCGCATGATTCTGGACAGCTGCTGGCAGGCGAGCCCGACGGTGGGCGTATAGACGATCGGAAGCATCTCGGTCAGGTTCTCGACAAGAGCCCGGTAAAACAGTGTCTCATTGCGGTTGAGCAGACCGAGGAGAAAGAGGTACCGCTCGAGGTCGTTCGGCTTGCGGTGGTAGCTCTCGAGCGTACGCGCCACCTCCTCATCGAGGGTCGAGTATCCGTGTGGCAGGAGCCCGGAGAGCCCAAGGCTGGCGCGCTCTTCGAGCGTGAAGTGCGAGCCCTTGTTCAGCAACGGGTCGGTCAGGAGCTGATGGCCGCGGAGGTAGACCTCGTAGTAGTGCTCGCCGGTGAGCGGATCGATCTTGAAGTCGAAGGTCTTCATGGTCCCTGCCTCCTCGTCATCCAGGCATCTGCGGTCGGGCTCTGGTGTCTATTATGCCTCGGTGCTGCCGTCGCATGAGCGTGAGCCTTCGTCGTGTTGCGGCAAAACACCTGGACGGGGCCGTCCATTCCGTTCTGTTGGAGTGGCGGGGCCACGCACGAGGGGCTCCCGCGCGCGTGCCGGTGCACCGGCTGGTGGTCCTCTCACGTATCATGCTGCGCAGTGCGCTCGCCCTTCCCCGGGCTCGTCCCGGTGGAGGGATCGGAGGATCGATGCGGACCTTGGTCGATGCAGCGGCGTGTGTGGTGACGATGGATGACGAGCGACGGGTGCTGCGCCCGGGCTGGGTTGTGGTTGATGGGCCGCGCGTGGTCGCGGTGAGCAGGAGCCGTCCTGAAGGCCAGTTTGATCGGATCATCGATGCTCGGGGGTGTGTGGTGACACCGGGTCTGATCAACACACACCACCACCTGTACCAGAGCCTGACCAGGGTCATGCCGTTCGTGCAAGATGCGAAGCTCTTCGACTGGTTGGTGGGCCTGTACGAGATCTGGCGCGAGCTCGCCGCGGATGGGGCTCGGGTGGGAGCGTTGGTCAGCCTGGGCGAGCTCCTGCTCTCGGGCTGCACGACCGTTGCGGACCATCACTATCTTTTCCCGCGCAACCAGGAAGCGTCGTTGCTCGATGCGACGATCCAGGCCGCCAACGAGCTCGGCGTTCGCTTCCACCCGACGCGAGGCTCCATGAGCCGTGGCCAGTCCAGCGGTGGCTTGCCGCCGGACGAGCTCTGCCAGGACGAGTCGGAGATCCTGGCGGACTGCGAGCGGGTGATCTCGACCTTCCACGACCCGGCGCCTCTTTCCATGTGTCGCGTCGGCCTGGCGCCGTGCTCCCCGTTCTCGGTTTCCGAGCAGCTCATGATCGACACAGCCGAGCTTGCCCGCAAGCACGGAGTCCGGTTGCATACGCACCTGGCGGAGACCGTGGACGAGGAGTATTACTGCATGGAGCAGTACGGGGTGCGACCGCTGGAGCTCATGCGTCGTGTCGGCTGGCTTGGCGGGGATGTGTGGTTCGCCCATGGCGTTCACTTCCGTGACGAGGAGCTGGACCTGCTCGCCGAGACCGGAACCGGCGTCGCCCACTGCCCCAGCTCGAACCTGCGGCTGGGATCCGGGATCGCCCGGGTTCCGGAGATGCTGGCGCGCGGGGTTCCAGTGGGACTTGCTGTGGACGGCAGCTCGTCCAACGATGGTGGAAACCTGCTTGGCGAGACCAGGTTGGCGACCCTCGTGCATAGGGTCGGTACCGCGGTGGATCGGATGCCGGCGGTAGCGGCACTCGAGCTGGCCACGCGCGGTTCAGCTCGGGTGCTGGGTCGCGATGATATCGGGGTCCTGGAGCCAGGCTGCGCGGCGGATCTCGCGGTCTACGATCTTGACGACATCGCCTACGCCGGCACGGCTCACGACCCCGTTGCAGCACTGGTGATGACCGCCGGACCGGCCCGGGCTCGGACCGTTCTGGTGCAAGGTGAGGTCGTCGTGGAGAACGGCACACTCGTCAATGCCGACGCCTCGGCTGTGCGCGAGGACGCGGACAGGATCTCGGCGGAGATGGTCGAGCGCATGCGGCGTCGAACGGGGATCGACCCGACGCTGCACCAGCGGTGAGGGTCGGAGCACGTCGCGGACCTCTTTTGCCGATGACGCGCTGTCAACGGAAATCCCGGATAGGTCACCGAGGGTTGTCGTGGATGGAGGATGAGAATCATGCTCAATGAAGGTGTCGTGCTCGATGATGCCAGGACGTTGATGAAGTCTGAGATGGTGCGTCAGATCCGTAGGCTCGGCGGGACCGATCCCGATACGTGGGAGAGGGCGGTTTTCGAGGCGATTACGGGCGAGAAACGCGAGGACGTGGACTGGGAGGTCGAGGATAATCACGCCGGGTACTACCTGTGGTTGAAGACCTTTGACCAGCTGATCGGTGAGCTCATCGACGATGGCTACGTACGGGAGCGGTCCGCGGAGGAAGGGCGGCGCGTGCTGGAGCCCACCGAGGCGGAGCCGGCGATCGAGGTCTCACAGCTCGTGTACCCGTCGGCGGTTCCGTCGTCGAGGTCGTAGCGCCCAACGCGGCCGCGGGCCGCAACCAAAGTGATGCTCCGAAGGTGCCGGTCCCGC
>CAZEJK010000051.1:0-26526 GCA_964512045.1 uncultured Thermoanaerobaculia bacterium | reverse complement strand
CGTCGCGCAGCTTCGCAGCACGCTCCAGCAGCCGCGAGTGGAGGTAGAACACGTCACCGGGGTAGGCCTCGCGACCGGGCGGCCGTCGCAGGAGCAGTGAGATCTCGCGGTACGCCTGTGCATGCTTGGAGAGGTCATCGTAAAAGCATACGGCGTGACCGTTGTTGTAGAGGAAGTACTCTCCCAGCGCGCAGCCTGAGTACGGCGCGAGATACTGCAGCGGCGCCGGCTCGGATGCAGTCGCCGAGACCACGATGGTGTGCTCCATCGCACCGTGCTTCTCCAACGTTGCGACAACCTGGGCCACCGTGGACTTCTTCTGCCCGATGGCCACGTAGATGCAGATGTTGCCGGTGCCCTTCTGGTTGAGGATGGCGTCGATGATGATCGCCGTCTTGCCGGTCTGCCGGTCGCCGATGATCAGCTCACGCTGGCCGCGGCCAATCGGGATCATCGAGTCGATCGCCTTGATACCGGTCTGCATCGGCTCCTTCACGGGCTGCCGTCGCACGACGCCGGGGGCGATCCGCTCGATCGGGTAGCTATCCGCAGCCTCGATGGCGCCCTTGCCATCGAGGGGCCGGCCGAGAGGGTCGACGACTCTCCCAATCATCGCGGGGCCCACCGGCACCTGCATGATCTCGCGCGTACGGCGGACCTCGTTGCCTTCCTCGACGTGGTGGGACTCGCCCATGAGCACGCAGCCCACGTTGTCCTCCTCGAGGTTGAGAGCGATGCCGTATACGTCGTTCCCGAAGTCGATGAGCTCGCCGGCCATTGCACCGTCGAGACCGTAAACGCGGGCAATACCGTCACCGACGGAGATGACGGTGCCCACCTCGGCCATGTCGATGGTGGTCTCGTAGCCTTCGATCTGTCGGCGGAGGATATCGGCAATTTCACTGGCTTTGATCTGCATGTTCTACCCCAGGCTTTCGGACAGGTTCTGAGAGGCCAGATGATCGATCTGACCGACCAGCGATCCATCGAACAGCTTTGAACCAAGGCGGATTCGGAACCCGGCGAGGAGATCGGGGACCACCTCGAAGGTGGCAACGACCTCCGCACCGGTGAGCGTGCCTAACGTCTTGAGGAGCGTGGACTGCTCCTTCTTGGAGAGCTTCTGGGCGACCTCGATCTGTGCGCGCACCCGGCCGAGGCGGCGGTCGACGTGCTCGCGGTAGGCATCGAGAACCTCGGCCAGCTGCTCGAGCCGGTAGTGCTGCTGGAGCACGTGCAAGAAACGCCGACTCGGCTCCTGCACGTCGAGAGCGGTCAGGACCTCGTCGAGGATCGCGGTCTTGCGATCGGGAGGCACCGTCGGAGCGTGCAGGGCTCGTAGCAGGTCGGGGACCTCGTCAAACGCCGCCTTCGCACGGGCAAGCTCGTCGGCGACGGCCTCCAACCGCTCTGGGTGGGAGGTCGTGACCACCTCCTGCAAAGCTCGCGCGTACGGCGTTGCTCGAAAGCGCGTCATGTTCGTCACCCCCTCGTCTGCACGCTCTCGAAAGCTTCGAGGCTCCGCGAGAGCACGCGCTTGCGGTCTTCGTCGGTGATCTTCTCCTCGAGAAGCTGGCGGGTCATCTCGCGGGTCAGCCGCGCGACTTCGTGGGCAAGCTCTCGCTTCGTCTCTTTGGTTCGCCGCTCCAGCTCGCTTTCGACCCGGGCCAGGAAGCGGGTTTCCTCGGTCTGGGCCTCGGCGCGGATACGCTCCGCCTCCGCGACGCCTTCCTGCTCTGCTCGTTGCTTGAGATCGGCAACCTCCTGCTCGACCTCCTGAATCCGTTCCATGAGACGCTCGCGGATGCGCTCTGCCTCCGCTAGCTTGGCCTCGGCATCTGCGAGGTCGCTGCGGATCGAGTCGGCGCGCGCGTTCAGGTAGCGGACGAGGGGACGACCAATGAGGTACGCCAACAGCCCGAAGAACACCACAAGGTTGATCGCCTTGAGGACTGTCCAGAGCACCCCGTGGCCGCCATCACCACCCTCGGCTGCGAACGCAACCTCGGGCAGCAGCAGTACGACGACGGTCGCCACTGCAGCAATCAGGACAGAACGCAGGAGTCTGTGACGGATCATGACTGGACCTCCCGTCCGAGCAGCCGCGAAGCGAACAGCTCTGAGAGGCGCCGGGCCTCCGCACGAAGCTGCTCTCGAGCCTCTGCACCATCCTGCTCGAGCTGCGCGAGCGCCTCGGAGAGCTTGGCATCGGCTACGGCGCGCGCGGCGTCCAGCCGCCGTTGACGCTCCTCGTTGGCCTCCTGACGAAGCTCCGCGCGGCGCTGCGCTGCGGCGCGCGCGGCCTCGTCGAGCTCGCGCTCGAAGCCCTCGCTGGCGGACTCGAAGTCCGCGTTCTTCTCCTCCCACTTGGCCCGGGCGCCCTCCACCCGTTGCGTCCTGTCCTCGAGGACGGTGCCGAGAGGATCGATGAACATCTTGCGGATGACAACGTAAGCCACCCAGAAGCACACCATGATCATCAGAAGCGAAAAATCGAAGCTCATGGACCTCTCCCGACGTGGTCGTCCCCGCTCATTTCCGGGCGGCCGAAGCTAGCAAAATTCGGCTGTAGGGTCAACCTTCCTCCCTTGCAGTAGCGCCCGCGTCTCGAGATCCGACCGTGCCCATGGACACACGACCGTCGAGGGTGGCGCCCTCTTCCATGACCAAAGCGGGGGTTACGACATCCGCCTGTACCCTCGCCCCCGGCTGCAGCACCAGCAGCTCTCCCGCCTCGATCGCCCCTTCCACGGTGCCGTCGACGATGCAGCGGCCAACGTGGATCGTACCGACAACCCGTCCCTTGTCACCGATGACAAGCTCCGCCTTGGATGAGATCGTTCCCTCGATAGTGCCGTCGACGCGAAAGGCGCTGGAGAAGGAGAGCTCGCCCTGGATCGTGCACCCGGGATCGATGAAGCCGTTGAGGGTATCAGTTGTCCGCTGCGCCATCGCCCACCCCCATGAGCTGATCGAACACCCGCATCAGCTCTGAGTTGTCGCTGCAGGTTATCGTGATCTTCCCACCGCGGCGGCCGGAAGTGATCTGAACGCGGGCGCCCAGCTGGAGGGAGAGCGTGTTCTCGGCGCTCACCAGATTCGGATCGCGTTCCGCGGGACGCGGTGGGTGCTTCGGGCGAGAGCCCTCGCTTCGCTGGCGCTGATCTGCGGCCGACCGCTCGAGCTCGCGAACAGACATCCCGGTCGCCACAACCCTGTCGGCCATCTCCCGCTGCGCAGCCGTATCCGGAAACGCTAGCAGCGCGCGCGCATGACCGGCCGAGAGACGACCCTGCTCCACCAGCTCCTGAACCGGTT
Source organism: uncultured Thermoanaerobaculia bacterium (assembly GCA_964512045.1). Taxonomy (GTDB): domain Bacteria; phylum Acidobacteriota; class Thermoanaerobaculia; order Thermoanaerobaculales; family Sulfomarinibacteraceae; genus CAZEJK01. The sequence continues at coordinate 23,208 of CAZEJK010000051.1, read as the reverse complement.
CGGGCAGGCGCAGAAGGCGTAGGGAGTTGGCGACGGTGCTCCGGTCGATCCCCACTCGCTCGGCGATCTCGGCCTGGGAAAGACCGAAACGTGTGCGTAGATGGTCGTAGGCGCGGGCTTCTTCGAGCGGCGTCAGATCTCGGCGCTGAAGGTTCTCGACGAGTGCTATCTCGAGCTCGTGACTCTCGTCAACCCGTTCGCGAACCACCGCTGGGATGGTCTGAAAGCCGGCCTGTCTGGCGGCTCGCAGACGCCGCTCGCCGGCGAGAAGAACGTATCCCCCTTCCGGCGACTCGGTGACCAGTAACGGCTGGAGGACGCCGTAGGAACGGATCGAGGCGGCGAGCTCCTCAATGGCGTCGGGGTCGAACCTTCCTCGCGGCTGATACGGGTTGGGACGGATCTGATCGAGGGGAATCTCCGAAAGACCGGAGCGCGGCCGAGGCGTGTCGGGCATCAGGGCCTTGAGCCCGCGGCCGAGTGCCGGCTTACGTGCCACCGCGGCCCCCCTGAAGCTCGAGGAAATGACGCCCGACAGAGAGGTATGCCTGGGCTCCCCGGCAGCGCAGATCGTAGGCGTGGACGGGCAGCCCGAAGGACGGCGCCTCGGCCAAGCGCACATTGCGCGGGATCAAGGACGGCTGCACGAGGTCGCCGAAGACGCGGCGGACCTCGTCTGCCACCTGCTGTCCGAGGTTCGTACGCTCGTCGTACATCGTCAGCAGCACGGCGTCGATGGTGAGGGCCGGGTTGAGGTAGCGACGGACCTCTTCGATCGTGCGCATCAGCTCCGATACGCCCTCGAGCGCAAAGTACTCGCACTGGATCGGGATCAGCACGGCGTCGGCAGCCGCCAGCGCGTTGATCGTCAGTAGACCCAGGGACGGCGGACAGTCGATGAGAATGAACCGGTGCTCGTGAAATGGGGCGAGCGCGTCACGCAGGCGAAACTCCCGGCCGACCATCCCGACCAGCTCGACCTCCGCACCCGCGAGATCCGCCGTCGACGGTACGAGATCGAGGTACGGAAACTGAGTATGGCAGTACGCCGGCCGACCTTCGGGCAGGTCATCTGCGAGCAGCCGATACGCGGTGGGATCGGTCTCCGACGGCTCATACCCGAGGCCGGAGGTGCAGTTCGACTGCGGGTCCAGGTCGACCAGGAGCGTCGGCTGCTCGTATACGGCAAGCGACGCACCGAGGTTGATGACGGTCGTGGTCTTGCCGACCCCGCCCTTCTGATTGGCAACAGCCAGCACGCGAGGTTTCACGTGAAACACCGACGAAAGAACGTGACCGTTCCCCTCTCCAACGACATCAGCGGGGAGCTTAGCACATGCCAGCCTCCCAGCTCACGCAGCCGAGCCTCCTCCGTCATGCTCAACCAGAGCGCCACCTCTCCGCCGGCGGCGAGGTGGCGCTCAGCCCACTGCAGCAGGCGCTCCCACTCGCCAACCGCCCGGGCAGCGACCAGATCGGCTGCGCGTACAGGCCTCCACTCCTGATACCGGAGCCGCTCCACCTCCGCGCACAGGCCGAGCTCTCGCACCACCGTCTTCAAGAAGGCCCAGCGTTTCTGCCGGGGCTCGAGCAACACTCCCTGCCACTGCGGCCGCAAGATGAGTAACGGTATCCCCGGAAAGCCTCCGCCGCTGCCGATGTCTACGAGGTGACCGGGGGTCTCGGCGGACATCCGCGCGACCGCAGGGAGGGCCTCCCCGACCTGCCGGAGCACCAGCTCCCGGTCGTTCCTGAAGGCAACCAGGTTGTGGGTCGTCGACCAGCGCTTCAGGAGCTGGAGGTACTGATCCATCCGCTCGGCGCTGCCCGTATCCAGGCCGAGCTCGCCGAGCGTCTCCAGCCGCAGCCCGCCGCTCATGCCCCTGACCCTCCGGTCACCGCCGCAGCGATTCGTGCGAACGCCGCCGGTGTCATTCCTGGCGTGCGCTCGGCTTCGCGCAACGTGCGCGGCCGAAACCGTTCCAGGCTCTCCACAACCTCGCGTGAGAGCCCAGAGATCGCGGCAAAGCGCACTCCCTGCGGGATCGGCACCTCGCCGAGTCGCCGCAGCCGGGCGATCTCGCGGTCCTGCTTGGCAACGTAGCCTGCGTAGCGGATCCGCGAAAGCGTTATCAAGCGCTCGTCCTCCTCCATGTCCCGCAACGCTGGAGCACGCTCCGCAAGGCGCTCCGGGCCGATGTCTGTCCGCCGCGCGAGATCGGCCCACGTCCGTCCGGCGGCGCCCGCGATCTCGCAGCTGCTACGGAGCGCCTCCGACTCCTCGCTCCCGATCCTGGTGGCCTCCATCCGCTCGATCGTCGCGCTTCGACGACGCCACCGCTCCTGTTCCACGTGAAACACCTTCTCCGGCACCAGTCCCAACGACACGCCCCGCTCCATCAGCCGCTCTCGGGCGCTATCCACACCAAGACGGAGACGATGCTCCGCTCGCGACGTCAGCATCCGGTACGGCTCCACATGCTCCCGACGCACCAGATCATCCACCAGCACTCCGAGGTACCCCTCCTCCCGCTCCACGGTCAACGGCGCCTCCTCTCGCAGCTCTCTCCAGGCGCTGATGCCTGCCACCAGACCGGTGCCCGCCGCCTCCTCGTATCCGGACGTACCCAAGACCTGGCCCGCCACGTACACACCGGGCACTGCCGTCAGCTGCAACCCCCGCGAGACCTGCCCCGGCGCCAGCACTGCGTACTCGACCGCATAACCGTACTGCAGGAACTCCGCTCGCTCGAGGCCAGGAACGGAGCGCACGACGGCCTCCTGTACGTCCCGAGGCAAGCTCGTCGAAAGCCCGTTGACGTACATCCACTCGCTGGTGACGCCTTCCGGCTCCACGAACACCGTGTGCCGCGGATGGTGCGGAAACCGGACCACCTTGTCCTCGATCGATGGACAGTACCGTGGCCCGGTTCCTTCGATCATTCCGCTGAACAGCGGCGAGCGGTCCAGGCTCTCCAGGATGACCCCACGGATCGTCTCCGGTGTCTCCGTCAGCCAGCAGGACTCGATGTTTCGCACGCTCCGGCTCCGCCAGGACATCGGCGTCGGTCGAGCATCGCCAGTCTGCACCTGCATCCTCGCGTAGTCGAGCGACGACCGCCGCAGCCTGGGCGGTGTGCCCGTCTTGTGCCGGATCAGCCGCCCGCCGAGCTCCGCGAGACTGCGCTCCAACCCGTTGCTCGCAGCCTCTCCAACTCGGCCTCCCGCACGCTCTTCCTGCCCGGTAAACAGCTTGCCGCCGAGAAACGTCCCTGTCGCCAGAACCACTGATCGACCTCTCGCCTCGCCGTAGCCCCCAACCACCACCCCACGCACTCTCTGATCGTCTGTCGTGAGGGCCTCCACCTCGCCTTCGATCACATCGATGCCGAGCCCCCCTATCAGCCGCGCGGCCAGGAGGCGATATCGGGCCTTGTCACACTGCACCCGGGGACCCCAGACAGCAGGTCCTCGGCTGGTATTCAACACTCGGAACTGGACGCCTGACCGATCTGCGAGCCATCCCTGGATGCCGCCGAGGGCATCGATCTCTGCCACCAGATGGCCTTTGCCAACGCCTCCGATGGCCGGGTTGCAGGGCATCTCACCAATCCGGTTCGTGCAGAAGGTCACCAGCAGCACCGAGGCACCCATCCGCCGCGCGGCGGCGGCCGCCTCGCACCCGGCGTGCCCTCCACCAACCACGATCAGATCCCACATGCTTGGTTCACTTCCCGACGCAAAACTGACTGAACACCTCGTCGAGCACAGCCTCGCCGTCGATCTCTCCAAACACCCGAGCCATCTCCCTCGCAGCCTCTCGAAGCCCCTCGGCCACCAGCTCCGGCTCTGCCCCTTCGACTGCGCCCACCGCAGCCGCTGCTCGCGCCAGCGCCGTCTCCTGCCGCAGAGACAGGCTCGCCGGGCTCTCCGTCGAGCCCAGAGCTGCCGCGACTCGCGCCTCCACCTCCCGGCGCACCGTTGCCATCCCGTCCTGGCTGATGAGCACCGCTGTGATCTCGCCGTCCCCGTCCCACGGGACCGCGCCCCGCGGCGCGAGATCCACCTTGCTGCGCACAATCATGTGCCCGCACCCTTCTGGTACCGGTACGGCTGTACCGTCTTCGCTCACTGCGGAACGCACCTCCACCACCAGGTCTGCCTCGGCAATCGCCGCCATCGTGCGTCGCATCCCCTCGGCCTCCAACGGGTCTGAGCTCTCCCGTAGCCCGGCGGTGTCCACCAGGAGCACCGGTGTGCCGCCGAGCTCCACCGTGCTCTCCACGACGTCTCGCGTCGTCCCTGCGACATTCGCGACAATCGACCGTTCGCCGCCACACAGGCCGTTCATCACCGTCGACTTGCCGGCGTTGGACTCGCCGGCGATCACGACCCGAAAACGTCCTCGCATCGGCCTCCAGCCGCGCACTCTCCCCAAGACCTCCGCGATCCGCGACCGTGCTTCTTGCGCTGACTCATGGACGCTCTCACCCTCCCCGAACACCAGCTCCTCTCCCAGGTCAACGGCTCCCTCGACGCGCCCCAACGCCCGCAGTAGCTGACGCCGAACGGCGCCCAGCTCACCAGACAGCTCACCAGACAGCTGTGCCCGTGCAGCACGGAGCCGCATCGCACTGTCCGCATCCAACAACCTCGCCAGCCCTTCCGCCTGTATCAGGTCCATCTTGCCGTTGGCAACCGCTCGTCTGGTGAACTCTCCGGGCTCCGCCGGCCGACATCCCGCCTCCTGGAGCCTTCCCAACACCAGCTGCACAACGGCCGGCGCTCCGTGCACCGTCAGCTCCGCCATGTCCTCGCCCGTGTAGCTCTGCGGCGCGCTGAAAGCGACTCCGATACCATCGTCGATCACACCGCCGTCCCGATCCAGCAGCCGCACCCGCCGCGCGCGCCATGGGCTACCGAGGGACAGATCCGGGCATACAGCACGAAGGACCGGGCCAACGCCCGGTCCGCTCATCCGTATGATCGCCAGCGCTCCCGCGCCGGCCGCTGTTGCCAGCGCACAGATCGTATCAGCGCCGCCGACGAGGTCGGATGACAACCCTTTTGAGAAAGCCGCTCCCATGGGACTCCGTCTCCACCCTCTGATCCTCTGCCAACGCCAGGTGTACATCTCGCCGCGCCGCTGGTGTCATCGGCGGCAGCATCTCCGAGCGACCGCTGCGCGCGACCTCGCCTGCTACCTTGCGCGCTCGCTCCTCCAGCCGCCCGCTGCGACGCTCCTTGAAGCCGTCACAGTCCAGATGTGCCGGCGGATGCTCTCGGGCGCGATGGTCCAATACGCGATTGCACAGGTACTGCAAGGCATCCAGCCCGCGGCCCTCGCTACCGGTCAGCAGCCGCATGTCATCGCCACTCAGCTCGCAGGCCAGCACACCGTTCAGCGCATCGATCCGCGCCTCCAGCTCGAGCTTGCCGGCGCCAAACACCTCCGCCAGAAACAGGCCGAGCACAGCTTCACAATCGACCCAAGCACGCACCACCACACCATCTGACCCGGGGGTGCTCTCCACCTCGTACGCAAGCTCTCCGAGTCGAATACCGAGCTCTGTGCACGCGTTCCCCAGGGCCTCATCCAACGTCCCTCCGGAGAAGGTTTGCTCACTCACTGAGACGACCCCTTCCTCGTCTTCACCTGACCCTTGTCCTTGCCGCGCTCCTTCGCCGTACCGCTCTTCTTGCTCTTTCGCTCACCGAGCAGACGGAGGGTCACCTCCTGCTGGACAATCGTCAGCACGTTGTTGGTCAGCCAGTACAGCACCAATCCGGACGGGAACTGCAGAAACATCACACCAAAGATCAACGGCATCATCCGCATGATTCGCTGCTGTTGCGGATCACCGACTTGCGGCGCCATCTTCTGCTGCAACCACATCGTCGCCGTCATCAGCACGGGCGTCACGAACAGCGGGTCCTTCGCCGAAAGATCCTGAATCCACCACACGAACGGTGCGTGGCGGAGCTCGATCGCCAGAGCGAACATCCGATACAGCGCCCATAAGATCGGTAGCTGCACGAGCAGAGGGAGGCATCCGCCCATCGGGTTGACACCCTCCGCGCGATACAGCTCCATCATCTCCTGGTTCATCTTCGCCCGGACCTGCGGGTCCTTCTTGTTCTTCTTGTACTTCTCCTGAATCCCCTTGACCTTCGGCTGAACCTTCTGCATCTTCCGCATCGACACCATCGACGTGTGCATCAGCGGAAACAGCACCAGCCGTAGACCAAAGGTGAGCACAATGATCGCGACGCCCCAGTTCCCTGCCCAGGCTTCTATCCACTGCAACGCCTTCAGGAAGAACACCGAGATGACGTGAAAGAAACCGAAGTCGAGGGTCCGCTTGGTGCCGCTGCCATGCTGCTCAAGCAACGACAGCTCCTTGGGCGCCATGAACAGCGTGCCGGTGAGCGCCTCCGTCTCTGACTCCACATCCACCCGCAGGACCGTCTCCTCCTCCCTCTTTCCTTCCTTGACCTCCACCATCACCGTCAACGGCTCGACGCGAACCTCGTCCAGCTCCGTCTGTGGCTCGAGGACACTCAGGAAGTAGGTCCCCTCCAGCCCAACGAAACGGAGAGACCTCCCGTCGAAGACCTCGGCTGCCTTCACCTTCTGGTGCTTCAGCTTGATCAGCTCCGCGCCGTCGAAGGCAACCGCATCGCCCCAGCGAGCGAAGCGATTCTTGCGCTCTTCGATTCCGATGTTGCGCAGCCCCGTTCCCACGGTGACCCGTGCCGGACCCGCTCCCGCCTGCTCTACCGACACATCGAGCGAGTACTCGTCGCTACCGAGCGCCACACGCTTTCTGATGGCGTGTCCTGAACCATCCGCCCAGACAAGCTCCGCTCCACGCCCATTCGCGTCGCGGACAACCTCGTACAGCCTGCGTCCGTCCTCATCCCCAGGAAGCGACAGGGGAAACGCCGTTGCCTCGTGATCGACCGAGCGCACGAGCTCCAGTGGGTTCCCTTGCTCGTCCTCATAGGAGAGCAAGACTGCAGACGTGATCACCGCACCGCGGTTGCTCACGACCACACGCAGCTGGTCGGTGGACAGAACGATCTCTTCTTCCGAGCTCGCACTGCGGACCTCGCCACGAGCCTCCTCGGTGGCCGCCTCGCTATCCTCCGCTGCCGCTCTGTCCGCGCCTTCTTCTACCCCACTCGCTGCCGGTGCTCCGCCGTCGTCACCAGGTCTCTCCGGTCTGGACTGTTGCGCACTCTCGACCTCGGGCCCGGGCCGCTGCTGTACCTGCGGCGGCTCTGGCGGAAACATCATGTACCACAGCAGGAGAATGCCTGCTGACACCAAGAATGCGACGAGTACCCGCTTCTCCATGAATCACCCTTGTCCGCCTCTTCGCGTCCCTACGGCACCGGATCGTGACCACCTGGGTGGAACGGGTGGCACCGCAACAACCGTCGCGCTCCCATCCACCCACCGCGAACTACGCCGTATCGGGCGATCGCCGTGGCGGTGTACTCCGAGCATGTTGGCTCGAAGCGGCAGGCTGGTGGCAGCCACGGCGAGATCCACCTCTTGTAGCCTCGGAGGGCCGCGACACAGACTCGAGCCGCCGCTGAACCCGCTCCAACCCTTCCACGAACGAGCTCTCCAGCTCGGTCCATGGAGCGCGATCCAGACCCGGTCGCGCGTTCACCACCAGATCGATACTCTGATTCCGGAGCCGGTCTCGCTGTCGCCGGAACATCTCTCGGATCCGGCGCTTGCACCGTGCCCGAGTGACTGCCGGCCCCACCTTCTTCGACGCGGTGACACCGAGGCGCGCCCCCACCTCCGGCCGATCGCCGGGCTCCCGCAGGAGAGCAAACATCACAAACCACGGTGTTGGAACCCGCACGCCTCGATGGTACACATCGCGGAACTCCGGTCTCCGTCGGAGTCGTTGCGCCGGTGAAAACCGTTCGCTCAGACCGAGACCCGCTGGCGTCCTTTACGACGCCGCGCCGCGAGGACCTTGCGTCCGCCCTTCGTTCGCATCCGCGCCCGAAATCCGTGCTTCTTGCTGCGCCGCCTGTTGTTTGGCTGAAAAGTCCGTTTCATATTCTCCACACTCCACACACAAGGGGTCGAAACGCTACCGCACCCGATGCTCAAAGTCAAGCGCTCTCGCGTGATCCAAAGGACAGCGCCTCCCGTAGCTCTGTCGATCCCGTCCTTTCCTCGAGCACCCCACCGCCAACGCCCTCCTCACCGCACCATGGTATTCTCTTCCATTGCTATGGACGACTGGCAGCGCCTCCAACCGCACCTGCGAGAGCTCCTCGGCGACCACGAGTACGCCACATGGATCGAGCCTCTCGAGCTCGCATCGCACGCCGCCGGAGAGCTCGTGCTGACATCCGCAAACCCTATGGTGCTGCAGTGGGTCGCTGATCAGCTCCACGCCGACCTGTCGTCGGTCGCTCGCTCCGTACTGGGGGACCACACAGTTGTGCGGCTGGCCGAGCCCAAACCAGAGCGTCCGGTAGCTCCTCGTGTCGCCACCAAGCCGGACTTCACCTTCGAGCGGTTCGTGGTTGGTCCGTCCAACCAGTTTGCCTGCGCTGCGGCCGAGGCCGTGGCCGACCGCCCGGGCTCCGCCTACAACCCTCTGTTTCTCTACGGAGACACCGGGCTCGGCAAGACCCACTTGCTGCACGCCATAGCCAACCGCGTGTGTCAGCAAAACCAGCAGATCAGCCTGCTGTACATCACAGCGGAGCAGTTCCTCAACGACTTTATCAACGCGATTCGCACCAAGCGCATGGACGAGTTCCGCCGCCGCTTCCGCGCTGTCGATCTCCTCCTGCTCGACGACATCCAGTTCCTCGCAGGTAAGGAGCAAACCCAGGAGGAGTTTTTTCACACCTTCAACACCCTCCAGTCCAGCGGCCGGCAGCTCGTGTTCACCTCGGACGCACGACCAGCTGACATCCAGGGCCTCGAGGAACGGCTCCGCTCCCGGTTCCTGCAGGGTCTGATCGCTGACATCCAGCCACCGGACTTGGAGACGCGCTGTGCCATCCTGCGCGAGAAGGGTCGCGCCGCCGGCTGGGATCTCCCTGAAGACGTGGTGCTCTTCATCTCCCGAAGGATCCAAAAGAACGTTCGTGAGCTCGAAGGGTGTCTGAACCGCACCCTCGCCTACGCCCACCTCGCCAACCAACCACTGACCGTCGAGCTGGTCCGCTCAGCGCTCGCCGAGATTCTCCCGGAGGCGCGCCGGCCCTCGGCTGCCGACATCATCCGGTTCGTCGCCCACCATTACGGTGTGCGCGTGAGCGATCTCAAGGGCCGCTCCAACCGACGTTCGATCGCTCTCCCGCGCCAGGTTTCCATGTATCTCATTCGCAACGTTTTGGAGATGAGCTTCCCCGAGATCGGGAAGATCTTCGGCAAGCACCACTCGACCGTGATCTACGCCGTGGAGACCATCCACAAGTCCCGCCAGTCCAACCCGGACTTCGACTCCACCATCACGTCGTTCCTCGAGAACTTCTCCTAGATCGCTGCGCTCGTTCAAATCCACCGATTTTCCACAGACCCACGGTGTCCGCTGTGAAACTCACATCACTCCACACGCGCTCCACAGATTCGCCCACAGGCCATAGCCGATGGACGTTCTCTCCACTCAACGAGTTGTCGTTCTTTTCCACAGATTCCACACACTCGACGACTACGTCAATCTATGATATCTTTTCCTATGAGAGTAGTTTAGTACTCTTAGTAGGGGGCTGTGGATGGACCTGAAACTGCACCGAAACTCCGTACTCAGCGAGCTTTCACTCCTCCAAGGGGTTGTGGAACGTCGAACCACCATACCGATCCTGACAAGCATCCTTGCGCAGGCCTCTGCAGATCGCCTCGAGATGGTTGCGACGGACCTCGATATGACGGTGATGACGTCGTGTCCTGCCGAGGTTGTTGACGACGGCAGGATTACTTTGGAAAGCAGGGTTTTTCAGGACCTGGTGCGCAATCTTCCAGAGGATCAGTTCCGGCTTTCCCAGCGAGAAGATGCAGTGGAGATTGCGAGCGGTCGCTTCGCCTCCCGCATGGCGGTGATGGATCCGAGCGATTTTCCGACTCTTCCCGAGCCTCCGGAGGACTCGGGCTACTCGCTGCCGCTTGACGTGCTCCAGCTGGTCTTCGAACGTGTTGCGTTCGCGATCACCAAGGATGATCCGAAGTTTCAGCTGAACGGTGCGTTGGTCAAGCTGCTGCCAGGCGAGATCGAGGTGGCGGCTACGGATGGCCACCGCCTGGCGGTGGTCCGAGCGAAGGCGCCGGACACCCCGCCGCCGTTCGAGCAGCAGCTGTTCCCTCGCAAGCTCCTTGGGGAGTTCAGCCGGTTTGAGGATGCGGAGGTCTTTCTCGCTGCAACCCCGAACCATCTCGGCTTCCGCGTCGGCCATCGAACACTGGTGTCGCGCGTCGTCGAGCTGCGGTTTCCCCAGTACGAGCGGGTGATTGTCCGCGACAACCCGTACCACGCACGGGTCGATCGTCAGGAGCTCTTGGGCTCGTTGCGCCGAGTCAGCTTGATGGCGCACGAGAAGGCTCGGGGAGTGCGGTTCGTGTTCTCGGCAGACGGGGAGCTGACGTTGAGCTCCATCGGCCATGAGCTCGGCAGTGCCGAGGAGACCCTGTCGATGACCTACCAGGGAGAGACCGTGGCGATCTCGCTGAACGCCATGTACCTCACCGACGTCCTCAGCGTGTTGACCTGCCCGACGGTGGAGCTGCAGCTGAGGGACAGTGCCAGTCAGTGCCTGCTCGTTCCGGTTGACGATGATCCCCGGCTCGAGGAGTACCTGTACGTCGTGATGCCAATGCGGGTGTGAGACGAGTGGAGCTGGAGGAGACGAGGGCTCGCGGCTTTCGCAACCTCGACGACCAACCAGTGCAGTGGGCCCCTGGCACAAACCTTGTTCTCGGAGCGAACGGAGAAGGAAAGACGAACCTGTTGGAGTCCGTGGTGGTGTTGGCAAACGCGCGGTCGTTTCGGACGGCGGCTGTGCGCCCGCTGGTGGCGCACGGAGAAGCCGCGTTCTGTCTGCAGGGCACAGTCCGTCGGGCGGAGCAACGAATCGGTCTCGAGCAGACCGTCGAGCTGGCACCGCACGTACGTCGCACATTGAAGGTTGACGGTGCCGCGTCAGACGCGGCGAGCTACTTGAGGATCTGCCCTGTGGTGGCGATCAGCAGCGAGGATCGGGAGCTGGTCCTTGGAGGACCGGAGAACCGGAGAGCGTACCTGGATCGGAGTGTCTTTCTGCTGCAACCGCAGGGCCTCGAAACATTGAGAAGGTACCGAAGGATGCTCCGTCAGCGCAACGCTGCGCTCGCTGCAGGCTGGGCGGATCGCGAGCTGGAGCCATGGGACGCCGAGCTCGGTGAGCTGGCGAGCGCAGTGGTGAGCAGGCGACAGCAGTGCCTGGCGAGCTTGATACCGCACGTGCGGGAGATCTGGTCTGCTCTGGCGGCGCCGGACGCTCCTCAGATCACGCTCGAGTATGCCGCAGAGCAGTGGGCCATCGACGTGGAGCGAGTGGAGCTGGCGGAGGTGTACCGATCCCAGTACGCCGCCAGCCGGCAGCGCGACCGGGAGATCGGGTTCACGCGGACCGGACCGCACCGCCACGATCTGCGGCTGCTTGCCGACGGGAGGGCTGCTCGCGGAGTCCTCAGCTCAGGCCAAATCAAGCTGCTGACGGTCGCTCTTCGCCTCGCGCTGCTCGGTGCAGTGGAGGCGGCAGGCGGCGACAGCCTGCCGGTTGTGATCGATGATGTGGATGCAGAGCTCGACCCCGACGCGCTGAGCCGGCTGGTGTCCCACCTTGGTGGTCAACGACAGCTGATCGTGTCCAGCGCCCATGGTGAGATGCTGCGGAGCATCTTGCCTGGCGCTTGCCGGGTCGTGGTGCAACGTGGTCGCTGCACCTCCGCAGTGGCTTCAGGAGAATGCTATGAGTGCTGACTACACAGCTGAGAGTATCAAGGTCCTCAAGGGACGGGATGCCGTTCGCCGCCGGCCGGGCATGTACATCGGTGACGTCGACGACGTCAGCGGCCTCCATCATATGGTGTGGGAGGTGGTCGACAACGCCATCGATGAGGCTCAAGCGGGGTACTGCGATACGGTCTCGGTAACGATCCACGGCGATAACTCGGTCACCGTGAGCGACAACGGTCGCGGCATCCCGGTTGATGAACATCAAGAGAGTGGACGGTCGGCAGCCGAGGTCATCATGACGGAGCTGCACGCTGGTGGAAAGTTCGACAACAACAGCTACAAGGTCTCTGGCGGGCTGCACGGCGTCGGCGTGAGTGTCGTCAACTTTCTCGCCGAGCACCTGAAGCTCGAGATTCGTCGTGAGGGCCGCGTTTGGGAGATGTCGTTTGACCGCGGTCTGCCAGCCGGCCCATTGGAGCCGGTTGGAACCACGAGACGCACTGGAACCACGGTGACCTTCAAGGCCGATCCCCAGATCTTCACTGTTGCCGAGTACAAGAGTGATCTGCTTGTTCGACACCTGCGAGAGCTGGCCTTTCTCAACTCTGGGATCACCATCAACTTCTGCGATGAACGCGAGGATCGGAAGCAGTCGTTCCGGTTCGATGGTGGAATAGCGGAGTTTGCCGCCTACCTCAACCGGTCGAAGAACGATCTCCACCCGACCCCGATCTACCTGCTCGACGAGAACGAGGAAGGGGAACGGGTCGAGGTGGCCCTGCAGTGGCACGATGGCTACTCGGAGAACATCATCGCGTTCACCAACACCGTCGCGAACCTGGACGGCGGCACCCATCTGTCCGGGATGCGGTCGGCGCTCACGCGGACCATTAACCAGTACGCTGCGTCCGCCAACCTGCTCAAAGGGCTCAAGGAGAACCTCGCCGGGGAAGATGTCCGCGAGGGTTTGACGGGCATCGTTGCGGTGAAGATCAAGGAGCCGCGGTTCTCGTCGCAGACCAAGGACAAGCTGGTGTCCAGCCATGTCAAAGGGTGGGTGGAGTCGGTAATCAACGCGCGCTTGGGGAGCTACTTCGAGGAGAACCCGGCGGTGGCTCGAGCGGTTGTCTCGAAGTGCCTCGATGCCGCGCGAGCTCGTGACGCGGCGCGCAAGGCGCGCGAGCTCACCCGACGCAAGAGTGCATTGGAGAGCGCATCCCTGCCAGGCAAGCTCGCCGACTGCTCCGAGCGCGACCCCGCAGCAGCGGAGCTGTTCTTGGTGGAGGGTGACAGCGCCGGAGGATCGGCGAAGCAGGGGCGCGATCGCCGGTTCCAAGCCATCCTGCCGCTGCGTGGGAAGATCCTCAACGTGGAGAAAGCTCGATTCGACAAGATGTTGTCCAGTCAGGAGATCCGTACGATCATCCAGTGCCTCGGCACCGGGATCGGAGCCGACGAGTTCGACGTCACCCGTCTGCGGTACCACCGAATCATCATCATGACCGATGCGGATGTCGACGGCTCACATATCCGAACGCTGCTGCTCACGTTCTTTTACCGCCAGATGGGTGATGTGGTCGAACGAGGGCACCTCTACATCGCGCAGCCTCCGCTGTACAAGGTATCCCGCCGCAAGCAGGAGGTGTACCTGAAGGACGAGGCCGAGCTCTCGCGGTTCTTGCTGGACCGTGTTGAGGATGACTTTCGACTCCGCGTGCAACCAAGCGGTCTCGAGCTTGAGGGTCGAGACCTCCGCCAGGCGCTCCTGACGGCAGAGGGCTGGCTGGACAAGCTCGATCATCTACAGCGCCGTGGATGGCCCTCCGAGCTCGTCACGATGGCCCTCGACCTCGGCTATGGAGAGGGGCTTTCGCTGTCGGACCGAGAGGGGGTCGCCGCGTTTGCCAGCGAGCTTCGCGAGCATGGGTGGCCAGACGTCACCGTGCACCATGATCAGGAGCACGAGGAGTGGGAGGTGGTCACTCAAGCCAGCGCGAACGGTCGAACATGGCGAGTTCGTCTTGGACGCGACCTCGTCCGTTCCTGGGAGTACCGGCAGCTCGCCCGGGTGCTCCCCAACATCGACCCGCTTCGCTCCGGGCCCTACGACTTGCACCGTAACGGGGACTCCGTCACGCTGACCTCCCTGCCGCTCTTGGTAGCACACGTGTACCAGGTAGCCCGCAAGGGCCTGACGATTCAGCGATACAAGGGCCTCGGCGAGATGAACCCGCAACAGCTGTGGGACACCACGATGAACCCGGAGACTCGGCGGCTCGTGCAGGTCACCGTGGAGGACGCCGCCGAGGCGGACGAGCTGTTCACCGTGCTGATGGGAGATGAGGTGGAGTCGCGACGCCAGTTCATCGAGAACAACGCCCTCGAGGTTAGAAATCTGGATATCTGAGCATGAACGATGAACGCAATATCTCGGTATCTCCGGGACATCTGATCCCGGTGTCCATCGAGGACGAGCTCAAACGCTCGTACCTCGACTACGCCATGTCTGTCATCATCGGGAGGGCGTTACCGGACGTTCGTGACGGCCTGAAACCGGTGCACCGCCGGATACTCTACGGCATGTGGGAAACCGGCATCACCGCCAGCAAGCCGTACAAGAAGTCGGCGCGCATCGTCGGTGACGTCATGGGAAAGTACCATCCACACGGGGACCAGGCGATCTACGATACGGCAGTCCGCCTGGCCCAGGACTTCTCCATGCGCTATCGTCTGGTGGACGGTCAGGGGAACTTCGGGTCCGTTGACGGCGACGCGCCAGCCGCCATGCGGTACACGGAGGTCCGGCTCACTCGCCTGGCCGAGGAGCTACTGGGCGATGACCTCGGCAAGGACACCGTCGACTGGGACGAGAACTACGACGGCTCGCTTCTCGAGCCCGTTGTCTTGCCCGCGCAGTTCCCAAACCTGCTGGTGAACGGCTCGTCCGGAATCGCGGTCGGCATGGCAACCAACGTTCCACCGCACAGCTTGCGCGAGGTGGTGGATGCCTGCATCGCGCTCATCGAGAACCCTGATCTCGCGTTCGAAGAGCTGCTGTCGATCCTTCCGGGACCGGACTTTCCCACAGCAGGGTTCATTCACGGCCGTCGAGGGATCGTCGAGGCGTATCGCACCGGCCGCGGGATCATCCAGCTGCGTGCTCGGACCGAGATCGAGGAGGACGGTCCACACCGAGCGATCATCGTCCGCGAGCTGCCGTATCAGGTGAACAAGGCGAAGCTGCTCGAGCAGATTGCGAGCCTCGTGCAGAGCAAGCGCCTGACAGGAATCTCCGATCTCCGCGACGAGTCCGATCGCGAAGGGATGCGGGTCGTCATCGAGCTGAAGCGCGATGCCGTGACCGAGGTCGTCCGGAACAACCTCTTCAAGCTCACCAACATGCAGACGACGTTCGGGATCATTCTGCTGGCGATTCTGAACAAGCAGCCGAAGGTCTTCAGTCTGCGCGAGCTTCTTGGCCACTTCATCGACCACCGCAAGGAGATTGTGGTCCGAAGAACCCGCTACGACCTGGCCCGCGCCCGCGAGCGAGCGCACATCCTCGAAGGGCTGGTGATCGCGCTCGACAATCTCGATGAGGTGATCCGCCGTATCCGAGCGGCTGCAGACCCCTCCGCAGCGAAGGCCGATCTGATGGCCCGGTTCGAGCTCAGCGACGTCCAGGCCCAGGCGATCCTCGACATGCGACTGCAGCGGCTCACCGGATTGGAGCGCGACAAGATCGTTGCAGAGCACCGCGAGATCCTCGCGCTCATTGACCATCTCGAGCGGGTTCTGCGCTCGGATCAGATGGTGCTCGACATCGTCGTCGATGAGCTGAAGGAGATCCGCTCCACGTACGGTGATGAGCGGCGAACGGAGATCGTCGACGACCTCACCGATTTTGCCGTCGAGGACTTGATCCCCGAGGAGGAGATGACCGTCACCGTCACCGAGAGCGGGTACATCAAGCGCAGCGCCCTCAGTAGCTATCGCGCGCAACGGCGCGGAGGACGCGGACGACGAGGGATGAGCTCAAAGCACGAGGATGTGGTTTCGCACCTGTTCGTGGCATCCACACATGCCACGGTGCTGTTTTTCACCTCGGCAGGGCGCGTGTTCGCGCGCAAGGTATACGAGCTCCCGGAGGTGGCGCCCACCGCGCGAGGTCGGGCGCTGGTGAACCTGCTACCGATCGAGCCGGACGAGGTCGTGTCGGCGGTGATTGCAGTACGGGACTTCGAGCCGGATGAGCACGAGTGGTTTCTTCTGTTCGCGACCCGAGCGGGCCGAGTCAAGCGTACGCCCCTCGCCGCCTATGCCAATATCCGCTCCACCGGGCTGCGCGCGGTGTCCATCGAGGAGGGCGACGACCTGCTCTCGGTTCATCTCACCAACGGAGCGCGGACGGTGTTCATCGGAACCCGGAACGGCAAGGCGATCCGCTTCGAGGAAACCGAGATCCGGCCGATGGGGCGGGTCTCGATGGGAGTGCGCGGCATCCACCTGCGCACCGGAGACCAGGTCGAGCAGGTCGCCACCTTCGATCATGCGGACGGCGGCGACATCCTCGTCGTGACCGATCACGGATTCGGCAAGAGGACCCCGGTGGATGAGTTCCGTCTCCAGGGTCGCGGTGGCTACGGCGTCACGCTGATCCGGCTGACCGACAAGAATGGGCGTGTCGTCGGTATTCGGCACGTTCACGACGACGACGAGATCTTGCTCATCACTGAGCACGGCATGACCATTCGGATGAGCGTGGACGAGATCCGACGTACAGGCCGTGCAGCGCAGGGAGTGCACCTCATCAGGATGGACGAGGCGGATCGCGTCGTGGCGGTGGCACGGCTGATGGAGCGAGACGAGGATCTCGACACCATCTCGGAGGAGCTGGGTGAGGAGGACGAGCCGGACAACGGGTCCATCGAAGGGTCGACAGCCGACCTGTGAGCCCGATGCGTTTCGGCCCCCTCGCCGCCACAGCGGTAGTCCACCAAGAGGGCGTCATCGCAATCGTTGCCCTCCTGGGTCTCGGTGTCCGCGACGGATCGCCACTGGGCGGCCTCCTTGGGCGAACCGGATGGGCAGAAGCGCTCGGAGCTGGGGTGCTGATCGGGCTCGGGATGGTGGTGGCGCAGCTCGCACTCCGCTGGCTCGAGCCGTTGCGTCAGCTCGAGGCGCTGCAGACAGAGCTTGTGGGCCACTGGACTGTCACAGACGGGCTCGCGGTGGCTCTCCTCTCCGGCGTGGCCGAGGAAGCCCTTGCCCGAGCACTGCTCCAGCCGATGATTGGACTACTCGGAGCCAGTGCCGTGTTTGCCGTACTGCACGTCGTACCGGACCGGCGTGCCTGGCTGTGGCCGGTGCTCGCGTTCGTGGCGGGAATCGTTCTCGGTCTGACGTTCGAACGGTGGGGGTTCCCCGCTGCGGCGGCAGCGCACGTCACTCTCAACGGCGTCGGGCTGTTCCGTCTGCGCAGAGCAGCCCGGGTGTACAATGACGCCGGTGGTGAGTGAGCGCGGGAACGCCCGGACCACCACACCCCGCGTCGAGCCCAAGACAGAGCTGCGTTGCGTGGGCGATGGAGGATGCAATGACACAGGATCCCAAGTTTCAGGTCAAGGTCGGCCTCGCCGAGATGCTCAAGGGCGGGGTGATCATGGACGTCGTCAACGCCGAGCAGGCCAAGATCGCCGAGGATGCGGGCGCTGCAGCTGTGATGGCACTCGAACGGGTGCCGGCCGACATCCGGGCACATGGGGGCGTGGCACGCATGTCTCCGGTCGAGAAGATCCGAGAGATCCAGCAGACCGTCTCCATACCAGTGATGGCCAAGTGCAGGATCGGCCACATCACCGAGGCCCGGATACTCCAGGCGCTGGAGGTCGACTTCATCGACGAGAGCGAGGTGCTGACTCCAGCCGACGAAGAGAACCACGTCTTCAAGCACGACTTCACCGTGCCGTTCGTATGCGGGTGTCGCAACCTTGGCGAGGCGTTGCGCAGAGTCGGCGAAGGCGCGGCAATGATGCGCACCAAGGGTGAGGCAGGCTCCGGAAACATCGTCGAGGCCGTCCGCCACCTCCGTTCGGTGCAGCGCGACATCCGCCGGCTGACGGTTGCCGACGCGCACGAGCTGATGGCGATGGCCAAGGAGCTGGCGGCGCCGTTCGAGCTGGTTCAATGGGTCGCCGAGAACGGTCGGCTCCCGGTACCCAACTTTGCCGCAGGTGGTGTGGCGACACCGGCGGACGCGGCTCTGTGCATGACGCTCGGCGCGGAGGCGGTGTTCGTCGGCTCCGGCATCTTCAAGTCCGCAGATCCCGCGCGGCTCGCACAGGCGATCGTGCAGGCCGTCACCCACTGGGAGGATCCGGCGCGTCTTGCAGAGCTGTCGGCCGGCCTTGGAGAGGCGATGCACGGGCTCGACGTTGCCAAGCTGACGCCGGAAGAGATGCTGTCCCGTCGAGGGTGGTGATGCGCTGCGGCGTGCTGGCGCTGCAGGGCGACTGGGCGGCGCACCAGGCGGTGTTGGACCGCCTTGGTGCGCGCACGAGCCAGGTTCGAACCGCCTCAGGGCTCGCCGGGCTCGACGCGCTGGTGATTCCCGGGGGCGAGTCCACAACCATGCTCAAGCTACTCGAGATCGAGCAGCTTCTCGGGCCATTGTCGGAGCGGATCCGAGAGGGGCTGCCGGTGCTCGGCACCTGCGCCGGAGCTATTCTGCTGGCGCGCGAGGTGGAGCCGAGACAACCGACGGTCGCAAACCTCGATATCGTGCTGCAACGCAACGCCTACGGCCGCCAGGTGCAGTCTCGAGTCGTGCCCGTACGGCTGACCGAGGAGCTCGGAGCACCGCCCATCGTGGACGGCGTGTTCATCCGTGCGCCGCGGATCGTGCGCACCGGCGAGGACGTTTCGGTCCTGGGTTGGCGCGACACCGACCCGGTACTCGTGCGTTCGGGCCGGCTTCTGGCGGCGACATTCCACCCCGAGCTCACGCCGGACGATCGGATCCACCGCTACTTCCTCGAGCAGGTGGCGACTGCATGACCGAACCCCGGGCCATCCGCGAGCGACTCGGCCTCTCCGCCGGCGCGACGGTGTCGGCCGTGGTTGCAGAGCTGGCGGCCAACGTCGTGCTGGTTGCAGAGCCGGCGGCGGACGACCCGATCGAGCAAGGCTGGGGGACCCAGGAGCAGGTTACAGCGGTGCTGGCCCGCGTCACCGGAGGTTCCATCCTGCAGACCGGAGGCTTTTCGGGCTCCTGGTCAATGGTGCAGGTGCAGGTGGCGGAGGCTCAGCAGCTTGTCGCGCCCGGCGTTCCGGTGGTGGTGGGAAGCGACGCGAGCGACGGATGCGATGCGGCCTACCGTCGCGGCCCAGGCGTGACGATCGAGCGGGAGAGCCGCGGTCGCTGGCAACGGCTGGTGGCGCCGGAGGGCGCCGTCGCGACACCGTTTAATCTCCTCGCCTTTGGGGACAGCGAGCGGATCCGGGTGCACGACGGTGTCGTCGAGATCGAGGATCTGTTCAGTTGTCTGCGCGTCCCGGCGACCGCGACAGCTCTTGATCGGGTCCTCGTGCGGGGGCTGCGAGTCGCACCGGAGCTCGTGGCGGCGTGCGAGACGCCGGGATCCGCCGCCGCTGGCCAGCGGGGCGCCGAGATCTGCGTGGGCCGAGCCGCGACACTGGTCGAGCTGGATGCGGTGATGGACCCGGAGCGAGTGCTCCGTGCGCACTCTGGAGTCGAGGCCGTCTCGATGGAGGGATGCTCCGTGCTGCTCAACGGAGCGTGGGGAACGGCGACCTTTGACGTCGAGCACGCAGCTACAGGCTGGTACGCCACCAAGACCAGCGGAGGTTGGCCGTTCGATCGCATCGGGGTTGAAACGGCCGCCAGCCATGTCGAGCTGGTCGCCCGGCCGGCGGCCGACATCGACCCGCTGGCGCCGGGCGTGCGGACGCGCCTGGCGTTCGATCTCCTCAGCGATCTGGTGAAGCTCTCCACGGGTTGATCGGCGGTCGCACTCCCGGTTGACTAGAGCTCGTACACTCGGTCCTGAACCAGCTCCTCGACGGGATGTGGCAGCGGTGAGGCCGCGAGCTCAGCGCGCAGCTCGGCCACGTACGGTGGCTTGAGGTGGTAGAGGTACACCTTGACGTCACGCTTGAGCTTCTCGAGCTCGCCGGCAAGCCCCTGTGGTGTCAGATGCAGACTCACATCGGCCACCGCCTGGAGGCTGTTCGGGAACGACACCTCGACGATCAGAGCGGTCAGGTCCTCCGTAGCGTTCGCAACCTCCCAGATCCGTTCGGTGGGGCCGGTATCGGACGTGAAGATCACGCTCGATCCGCCCTGGCGGAGCACGAAGCCGACCGTGGGGACGATGTGGTTCACAGAGACCGGAACGACCTCGAGATCACCGGACGGCAGCGGGCCCACGGTGAACGGCTCCTCCGGGACGATCTCCTCGAAGCGGATCGACGGGTACAGCTGGTTGGGGATCCGGGTGAAGTCTGGCCACGTATCGTTATTGAACAGATGGCGGCGAACATTGGCGAGCACCTTCTTGGTCGCATAGATGTTCAGCGCCTCATTTTGGACACCGAAGATGTTCTCGATGACGAATGGCAGCGAGGCTGTGTGGTCCATGTGCGAGTGGGTGATCAGGACGTGTCGCAGCTGCCGCTGCTCCTCGACAGTCAACGCCCGGCTTGTAGCTCCAGCGTCCAGTGCCACGCATCCATCGATCAGAAACGAGGTCATCCGACACTCCGGGGAGTCCCCGCCGAAGCTACCCAACACCCGGAACTGCATCGCACCGAGTATACCCCAGGTGGTACACGGAGGGTTTCGCTTCGCGCTGCCATCACCGTAAGATGGTGACGTGCATCAACTCCTTCCCGAGGGACGGCAACGGTTCGCTCTGCTCATGGTTGGAGCGCGCGCCCACCACCGGCGTGCTCTTGCTGACGGCGGCGACGTCTACACGGCGGTCGCTGGCGTGCGCGGCGGCCGCGACCTGGTGGCCCGGGCCCAGGCGCGAGAGCAGGAGGCGTCCTCAGTGCTCGAGACGCTCGCGGACGAGGGCTGGCGATGGATGATCCCTGGTGAGCCGACCTTTCCCACAGAGGTTGCGAGCCTCGCCGATCCGCCGCTGGGCCTCCTCGTGCGCGGGAACCTTCCGGTCGGACCGGCAGTGGCGGTTGTGGGCGCACGGCGAGCCACGCCCTACGGTCTGCAGGTGGCGGGTCTGCTTGCCGGCGAGCTCGCGCGAGCAGGCGTGCCGGTTGTCTCTGGCATGGCGCGGGGGATCGATGCTGTTGCCCATCGCGCGGCGCTGGATGCTGGTGGTGCGACTGTGGCCGTGTGGGGTACCGGTCCGGATCGTGTGTACCCCGCCGAGCACGCCACGCTCGCTGCGCGGATCGCCGGCGCCGGCGGTCTCGTCACCGAGTACCCGCCCGGTACCCCACCGAGGCCTGCGAACTTCCCACAGCGCAACCGGATCGTCGTCGGTCTGGTTCAGGCGGTGGTGGTTGTGGAGGCGGCGGCCCGCTCGGGCGCGCTGATCACCGCGCGCCTCGCTGGCGACGAGGGACGCGACGTGCTGGCGGTGCCGGGCAGCATCCTGTCGGACCTGTCGGTGGGCCCCAACGCGTTGATCCGCATGGGCGCGAGCCCGGTGCTGGGCGTGGGCGACATCCTCGCGGAGCTCGGTTTGGAGCAGCAGTCGAGTGCGTCGGCTCAGGGCGCCAATAAACCGGACGCCGATCCCGTGCTCGCCGCTGTGCCACCAGGGGAGGCGGTCACCATCGACGAGCTGCTGGCTGCGACGGGCGACGGCGCTACGGCTTTGCTGGCGCGGTTGCTCGAGCTGGAGCTCGAAGGCAGCGTGGAGCGGTTAGCGGATGGGCGGTACCGCCGGAAATGAGCGCGGGTCCCCTGCTCGTTGCACCGGGGATGGCACGGAGCACGACGGTCACCGTAGTGGGAGGTGGTCTCGCTGGCTCAGAAGCCGCGTGGCAGCTCGCCGCCTGTGGCGTTCGCGTGCGCCTGCTCGAGATGCGGCCATCGCGCTCGACGCCGGCGCATAGCGGCGATCGCCTGGCAGAGCTGGTCTGCTCCAACTCGCTGCGCGGCGACAGCGAGGTCAACGCTGTTGGGCTGTTGAAGCGCGAGATGGAGTGTCTTGACTCCGTGATCATCCGTGCCGCTCGGGCCAACGCGGTCCCGGCTGGCGGCGCACTTGCGGTGGATCGGGATCGCTTCGCGGCCGCGGTCACGGCCGAGATCGCCGGACATCCAGCGATCACCGTCGAACGGACCGAGGTGGCGACGGTGCCGGAGGGGCCGACGATCCTTGCCACAGGACCGTTAACCTCCGAGGCGCTGCACGGCGAGCTCCTGCGGCTCGTCGGCGAGGAGGCGCTGGCGTTCTACGACGCGATCGCGCCGATCGTGGCGGCCGACTCGCTGGACCACTCGCTGCTGTTCCGCTCGTCGCGCTACGGCAAGGGTGGCGACGACTACCTGAATGCGCCGTTCGATCGCGCCGGCTACGAGCGCTTCATGGCCGAGCTGCTTGCCGCCGAGACCGTGCCGACCCGAGAGTTCGAGGAGGATGTGCACTACTTCGAGGGGTGTCTTCCGATCGAGGTGATGGCCCAGCGCGGCCTCGATACGCTCCGCTACGGCCCGATGAAGCCGGTGGGCCTCACGGATCCCGCGACCGGTCACCGGCCATGGGCTGTGGTCCAGCTACGCCAGGATGATCTGGCCGCTGAGCACTGGAACCTGGTCGGCTTCCAGACCAAGCTCACCTACCGCGAGCAGCGGCGCATCTTCCGGATGATTCCCGGGCTCGAGAACGCCCGCTTCGTGCGGCACGGAATGATCCACCGCAACACCTTCATCAACGCGCCCGCGCACCTCGACGACCAGCTACGGCTGCGAGCGGCGCCGAACGTACGGATCGCCGGTCAGATCACCGGGGTCGAAGGGTATGTGGAGTCCGCAGCCATCGGGCTCCTGGCGGGCCGGCAGCTCGCAGCGGAGCTGGCCGGCGAGCTCCTGCCTCCTCCTCCGCCAACCACAGCCCTCGGAGGCCTCGTTCGTCACCTCACCGAGCGCCCGGCCGTCCGCTTCCAACCCTCCAACATCACCTGGGGGCTGATCGTGTGTCCGGACGATCTCGCCGGGATGCGCGACCGGCGGCGC
>CAZEJK010000050.1:0-27378 GCA_964512045.1 uncultured Thermoanaerobaculia bacterium | reverse complement strand
TTAAGAATTCAAAATTAAGAACTTAGAACTCAACCCAGGCGCTTTGCTTCGCATTTTCGAAGATACGGCTCCGTGAGTTGCTAAAGCTTCCAGCGGATGCCACCGGTGACGCGCCGCCCGGGCGCGGGGTAGCCGGCGATCTCCTGGTATGACTCGTCCGCTACATTCTGTGCCCGGACTGTCAGCTCGAGCCCCTGCATGAGCGTGTACGACAGGGCCAGGTTCCCGGTGAGGTGACCGTCAAGCTTGGTGCGACCAAACGTGATGGGGTCCACATCCGCCCGTTCGTCGACCCAGAGCACGGTGAGGTCTCCGCGCAGGCGTCCGGTCAGGTCGCCCCGGATCGTCCAGCTGGCGCTCCACTCCGGGCGGCGGAGCAGCTCGAGCCCATCGACGTCCTCGGTGTCGAGCCAGGTCGCGCTCAGCGACGACAGGGTGGAGTCGGTCAGTTGAGTGTCCCACGCCAGCTCGGCGCCGCTGATCTCGGCAGACGCCACGTTGGCAAACGCATAGGTCGCGTAGTTGAAGTCGATCAGCTGATCGATATCGGTCTGGAAGATGTTCACGGTGATGCGGCTGTCGGCGCCGGTCCAGGTGAGACCAGCCTCGAACGAGTCGGACTCCTCCGGCTCGAGCTCCGGGTTGCCAGAGAACGGAAAGTACAGCTCGCCTATCGAGGGCTGCCGGAACGCGTGACCGTAGGCGGCGCGGAGCTCGACGTGTGATGTGGCCTGCCAGCCGGCCGCGAGCCGTGGCGAGACCTCGGAGCCCCACTCCTCGGCATCGTCCCAGCGCACGCCGGCAATCAGACGCAAGCTGTCGTGCACCTTCCAGACGTCCTGGACAAACGCACTCGCCACATCGCTCGACCGGTCCGTCAGGTTGGCGCCGAAGCTGGAGCTGTCAGTGACCTCGTCCGAGCGCCACTCGCCGCCCCAGGTGAGCTGGTGCGCTGCGAACGAGTGGCGGCTTGCGAGACGGGTCTGGACCGTGTCGGCCTCGGTGTCGGAGCGGGTGTAGCCGCCCGGGTCGTCCGGATCGCGAAATGCGAGGTCTCGGCTGACCTGAGATGCCACCAGCTCCAGCTGCCAGTCGTCGTTCACGTGCCAGCGCATTGGAACCGCGACGAGCTGCTGGTCGGTGTCTTGACGTCGGTTCGGGGTCAGGCTGCCGGGGCTCGAGTACGGGATGCCGAGCTCGGCGTCGACGTTCTGCACGAGAACGCCGACTCGGCTGCCGTTGCCCCAGCTCCAGCCGGCATCCAGCATCAGCTGACGGTTGGAGAAGTCGCTGTTGACCAGCTCGCCCTCGCCTTCGCGATCGAACGCGGAGGCGTACACGTCGAAGCCGTCGCCGGCCCACGAGACCGAGCCTTCAAGCCGTTGCCAGTCATCGTTCCCGCCCTCTGCGAACAGCGTGGCGGCGCTGCCCTGGCCGGCTCGGCTCGGGATCACGTTGACGGCGCCGCCGATGGCATCTGCGCCCCACAGTGCGGAGAACGGTCCCCTGGCCACCTCGATACGATCGAGACCGGCCGTGGGGAGCAGGCTCCAGTCGTAGCCGCCGAAGTACGGCGAGATGAGGCGAACGCCATCGAACATCGCCAAGGTGTGGTCGGACTCCGTACCACGCGTGAACACGGAGACGGCGGAGCCTTCGTCGCCGGAGCGCATCACGTTCAACCCTGGCGAACGGCGGAGCATGTCGGCAACCGACTCCTCCTGGGCGTTCTCGATCTCATCCCTGTCGATGACCGTTACGGGCAGCGGGACGTCGCCGGTCGACTCCTCGGTGCCGGTGGCAGTGACCGAGATGGTATCGGTGAATGTTGGCTGTTGAGCTGCGACTGGTAGCGGGCTGATGAGGGCGAGGACCGCTGCCACGACCACTGTGGGATGTGGCAGCTCGACGATGCATCGAGCGGACATGGTGAAACCTCCCGTTTCTCGCTGGGAACGGCAGGTCTCCTGGCTCCCGGATCCTCCGAGCGTGCTCGCCTTCCCAGCGGATCGACCCTTCGGTCGGGTCTCACCACCAGTGGCTGGGACCACCCCTGAGCACCTCGTCCCCGGTCACAGTGGCGGGGGCCGCGCCGGACTCGCACCGGCTTCCCTCTTGCACCGTCGGTGACCGTTCCCCGTTGTCGAGTCGAGCGTACGCCGGGCGGCTGGCCGGGTCAAGGTGACAGCGGGTGCCGAGCCCGCCACTGCCGGTACGCCTGGTAGCCCGCGTCAACCGCCTCATCGACTCGGTGGAAGTCGAACCAGCCGAGGTGACCGACTGCGGGCTCGAGCATGTCCACGGTCTGAGAGGTGCGTGCAGCCAAATGAAATACCATGATGTGGAACGAGCGCATCGACACTTGGAAGCGGTCGGGCAGCTCTGGCGTGTCCGACGGCGTGTCGGAGTGGCGCTCCATCCACCGGTTGAACCGCTGCAGCAGTCGCGACGGCTGCGTGACCAGCGGCCTGTCGCGGTTGGGCTCGGTGACCAGTGGAACCGCAGAGGGCGTGCCGATCACGTTGACCGCCAGCAGAGGTGCTGCCGCCAACGATCGAGCCACCGCTGTGGGGACCGGCGTGACCACGATGCCGTCGACCAGGGTGCGTCCGTTCCACATGACCGGCGTGAGCATTCCCGGGATCGCTGACGAAGCGCGGACGGCATCGGCGAGGATGCCCTGGCGCACGACCACCTCGGCACCGGTCTCCAAATCGCCACACACCGCGCCAAACGGGATGCTCAGCTCCTCGATCCGTTGCTCGCCGAACAGCTCGTGCAGCAGCTCGGAGAACCGTGTGCCCACCACCGAGCCGAGGAGGATCTGGCCGACCCGGCGCCAGTCCATTCCTTCCATCAGCTCCACCATCTCGGCGCTGGAGCGTCCCTGCGCGGCGAGGCCGCCGACGATGGAGCCCATCGATGTGCCGGCGATGCCGACCGGCCGCACTCCGTCCTCCTCGAGACCGCGGAGAACACCGATATGGGCCAGCCCGCGAGCGGCCCCCCCACCGAGTGCCAGGGTGACCGTCCGTGGAGCTGACGGAGGTGTGCGGTTCGGCTGGTTGTCGTCCACGTGCAGCATCGATGTCCTTTGCAGAGTACGATTGCTTGCCGAGCTCCGCGTACCTGGCAGCGCGATGTGTACCCTACGAGCTATTGTATCCGGGTGGTTTGACAAGCCGCACGGATCGAGCGATCGTTCCTGCGGAGGCGAGCATGGCGCATCGGATCGAGGTTGGAGTCGCAACGGCCGCTCACGACGCCCCGGGAGACCGGGTTCGCCGCCGGATCCTCTCCGAGCTGGGCATTGACGTGGCCGGTGTGCGACAGGTCGAGGTGTACACCGTGGATGCCGAGCTGTCCAGGACGGACCTCGAGCGGGTGGCTGGCGGCGCCCTGTCGGATCCGGTGCTGCAGGTGTGGGCCCTCGACCGGCCGTTGTTCCCGGATGTGATCGACGAGCCGCTCACCTGGGCGGTGGAGGTGGCGCTCCGTCCCGGCGTGACCGATAACGTCGGTCGAACCGCCCGCGAGGCGATCGCGTTGCTGCTCGACCGGCCGCAGCAGGAGCTCGCGGTGTACCACGCGCAGCAGTTCGTGATCTCCGGTTCGATCGATCGGGAGGCCGTTGAACGGATCGCCTCGGGGTTGCTGGCCAACGAGCTGATCCAGCGGTATCGCGTGCACTCGCGCGACGAGCTGGTCGCCTCGCGAGGCTTCGCCGTCGAAGTCCCACGGGTAGAAGGGATCGGGAGACCACCGGTGGAGACGGTAGCGCTGGATGGCAGCGATGCGCAGCTGATCGCGCTGTCGCGTCGGCGGGTGCTCGCCTTGACGCTGCCGGAGCTCTACGCCATTCGCGACCACTTCCGGCGTGGTGACCTGCTCGCCGCGCGGCGTGCCGAGGGCCTCGGCGCCGAGCCCACGGACGTCGAGCTGGAGGCGATCGCGCAGACCTGGTCCGAGCACTGCAAGCACAAGATCTTCAACGCATCCATCCTGTACAGCGAGGATGGTGGTCCAATCGAGCGGATCGACTCACTGTTCGATACCTACATCCGAGCCGCAACCCGGCGGGTCCGGCGCGATCTCGGTCCTGACGATCCCTGTCTGAGCGTGTTCTCGGATAACGCTGGAGTCATCAGGTTCGACGACGAGTGGAGCCTGGTGATGAAGGTGGAGACTCACAACAGCCCGTCCGCCCTCGATCCGTACGGCGGCGCGCTGACCGGCATCGTCGGCGTGAACCGAGATCCGTTCGGCACGGGGATGGGGGCGCGCCTGGTGTTCAACACGAACGTGTTCTGCCTTGCGGACCCGTTCCGGATCGACCCGGTGCCGCCCGGTCTTCTCCACCCGCGACGGGTGCTGGAAGGCGTGCGGCTCGGGGTCGAGCACGGTGGCAACACCAGCGGCATCCCGACGGTCAACGGATCGGTGGTGTTCGACGAGCGGTTCCTCGGCAAGCCATTGGTGTTCTGCGGGACCGGGGGGCTGCTGCCGCGGACCATTCACGGTCAGCCGGGCCATGAGAAGCTTGCCCGTCCCGGCGATCGGGTGGTGATGGTCGGCGGCCGGATCGGAGCCGACGGCATCCACGGAGCCACCTTCTCCTCCGAGGAGCTGCACGAAGGCTCGCCATCGACCGCCGTCCAGATCGGCGATCCGATCACCCAGAAGCGGATGACGGACTTTCTGCTGCGGGCGCGCGACGAGGGCCTGTACACCGCGATTACCGACAACGGCGCTGGTGGACTGTCGTCGTCGGTGGGAGAGATGGCGGAGCAGCCGGGCGGCTGCGACCTGGACCTGACCGACGCACCGCTCAAGTACGAAGGGCTGGCGGCGTGGGAGATCCTGTTGTCGGAGGCTCAGGAACGGATGACCGTGGCCGTCCCGCCGGAGCGTCTCGAGCGGTTCCTGGAGCTGGCAGAGCGGTTCCAGGTGGAGGCGACGGACCTCGGCGAGTTCACCGACACCGGGGTGTTCCGCGTGCGCGACCAGGGGCACGTGGTGGCGCGTCTCGATCTGGAGTTCCTGCACAACGGTTTGCCACCGATGGTGCTGGAGGCCCACTGGGACACGCCGGAGGCGCCGGTATCTGCGCTGTCGGCGCTCGGTGTGCCGGAGCCGTCGGATCACGGCGGCGTGCTCCGCAAGATGCTCGGTCGGCTCAACGTGTGCTCCAAGGAGTACTGGGTTCGCCAGTACGACCACGAGGTGCAAGCAGGGTCGGTGGTCAAGCCGCTCACGGGCGCTGCCAACGACGGCCCGTCGGACGCGGCGATTGTCCGTCCTCGGCTCGATAGCATGCGCGCGGTCGCCGTGAGCCACGGCCTGGCGCCGCGATACTCCGACGTGGACACGTACCACATGGCGCAATGTGCCGTCGACGAGGCGGTGCGGAACGCGGTGGCCGTCGGCGCGGATCCGGATCAGATGGCGGCACTCGACAACTTCTGCTGGTGCGATCCGGTCGTCTCGGACGCGAACCCTGACGGACGGCACAAGCTGGCTCAGCTGGTCCGTGCGAACCGCGGGCTGTACGACGCGTGCGTGGCGTACGCCCTGCCGTTGATCTCCGGCAAGGACTCGATGAAGAATGACGCCGTCATCGACGGGGAGCGGATCTCCATCCCGCCGACCCTGCTGGTATCGCTGGTGGGAATCGTCGAGGACGCTCGCCAGGCTGTGACCATGGACCTCAAGCGCCCGGGCGATCTGGTGTTCGTCCTCGGTGTGACTCGGCCCGAGCTGGCGCGCTCGGAGTACCTGCTGCTGTGCGATCAGGAGGGTGGTGCAGCGCCGAGGGTGGAGGCAGCCGCGAACCGCGTCCTCTATCGCCGGATGCACGCGGCGATCCGCAAGGGCCTGGTGGCGTCGTGTCACGACTGCTCGGACGGCGGGCTCGCGGTGGCTCTGGCAGAGTCGGCTCTGGCGGGCGACCTCGGCATGGACGTCGACCTGCGGCGGGTCGTGGCGGAAGGGGTCTCCCGCGACGACGAGGTGCTGTACGCGGAGAGCCCCGGTCGGCTGGTGGCGACGGTGGCGCCGGAGCACGCCTCGGAGTTTGCGATGGTGATGGAGGCCAGCCGGTTCGCCAAGATCGGGACGGTCACCGCCGAGCCGGTGCTCAGGGTATCGGGTCTCGGTGGCGAGCAGATCATGGCCGAGCCGACCGCCGAGCTCAAGGCTGCATGGCAACGGCCGCTGGCGTTGTAGGGAGGCGGGACGATGAGCGAGGTTCGAGCACTTGTGGTCAGCGGCAACGGCACCAACTGCGAGGTCGAGACTGCCTTTGCGTGTCGGCAGGCCGGCGCCGACGAGGTGGACATCGTGACGGTGTGGGATCTCGTGGCTGGAGAACGCCGGCTCGACGACTATCAGCTGCTGTGCTTTCCCGGCGGGTTCATGGACGGCGACGACCTCGGCGCCGCGCGCGCAGCGGCCAACCGGTATCAGAACGCTCGGATTGCGGGAACCGACGAGCGACTGTGGGATGCGGTGCAGCGCTTCGTGGCCTCTGACAAGCTGGTGCTCGGGATCTGCAACGGGTTCCAGCTCATGGTCAAGCTCGGTCTTCTGCCGGCGATCGACCCTGCCGAAGGCCAGACAGTGACGCTGACCTTCAACGACTCCGGGCGGTTCGAGGACCGCTGGGTGGAGCTGGAGGTGGATCCGTCCAGTCCATGCGTGTTCACGCGTGGTGTGCGCAGGCTCGAGCTGCCCGTACGTCACGGCGAAGGCAAGCTCGTGGCGGCAGACGGCGTGCTCGATCAGGTCAAGGCCAACAGCCTGGCGCCGGTCCGCTACACCGAGCCGGGCGGTGGTTCGGCGACCGAAGCGTACCCGGCCAACCCCAACGGCTCTCCGGACGGGATCGCGGGCCTGTGCGATCCGTCCGGGAGGCTGTTCGGGCTGATGCCGCACCCGGAGGCGTTCGTGCACCGGACCCACCATCCCAGGTGGACGCGACGTCCGGATCTTCCGGAGGAAGGCGCCGGTCTCCAGCTGTTTCGTAACGCCATGGAGGCGCTGCGGTAGGGCTCTGAGACGAGCAGACGTGGCAGGAGCGACGACGCTTCAGCCCGGACCCGGACCCGGCCCCAGGTGTCCGCGGATGCTCCGATCGGCTCGGAAGTCGAGAAGCACGTCCATCGGTTTTTCGGCTACCTTCGGGCGCGAACCCGCGTCCCGTCTTCAAGGCTGTCCGGCGGATAGAGCACCACCGTTGCGCCCTGCTCGAGACCAGAGAGGACCTGGGCAGCCAGCCCGTTGCGCTGGCCGATCTCCACCGGCTGCTGAGATGCTCTTCCGTCCGATACGGTGAACACGGCCCAGCCTCCGTCCGAGGCCCGAAAGAGCGCTGCAGTGGGGACCTGGAGCACGGCGTCGGACCCCCAGAGGACGACCTGGGTTTCGACGCGGTAGCCGTCGCCGAGGTGGGCCCATAGCTTTCGGGGGCTCGTGATGTCGGAGATCACCCAGACGCGCTGCTCCTCCACACCGAGGGCGGAGATCTTGAGGAATCCATGCGGCTCGACGGTTCGGACCACGCCTTCGAGGGGCTCTTTGCCGCCCCAGCGCTCGATGCGCACCGGCATGCCGGGACGGATCTGAACCGCGTCCTTGGACAGGTAGTCGGAGATGATCTCCAGCTCTGAGGTGTCCGCCACCTCGACGATCGGCTCGCCGGCGGTCACGACGGTAGCGCTCTCGTGCACCCTGCGAAGGACGACACCGTCTACCGGCGAGTGGAGGCGAAGCACCCGCGCTTTGCCGCCGGCGATCTCGCTCGGATCGAGGAGTGCCGCCTGGGCGACCTCGACGCCGTCAGCGGCGGCCTGTACGGCCGCCTCGGCGGCGCGCAGTGACTCCGCTGCGACCTCCGCCTCGCCCTGGACACGGTCCCGTTCAGCAGCCGGCACCACACCCTCGGCGAACAGCGTGCGGGTGCGCTGCCACTGAGCCGCAGCGACCCGGTGGCTGGCGGCTGCGCGCTCCCGTTCGGCGCGGGCGGTTTCGAGGTCGGCGCGGGCGGCGGCGAGCTCTGCCTCCGACTGCTGGCGACTGCGCTCGTCCAACGGAACCGGGGTGACCGGCTCGATCTCGGCCACCACCGTTTCACCGGCAGAAACCGGATCGCCGGGCTCGAGCTGGACCCGCCGGAGAGCGCCGGTCACCGGGGCGGTGACCTGGAACCGGTCGCGGACCCGGGTTCGGCCCTCGTGGTCGACGGTGACGACGAGCTCGGCCCGGCCGACCCGGCTCGTGTCGACCTCCACGGGCTGGGGGCGAGCTGCGATCACGATCAAAACGATCACAGCTGCTGCCACAGTGCCCCAGAGGATGGTTCGACGACCTGTCACCTTGTCGATGTGCATACTGCTACTCCCGGGTTTTGAGAACCTTGATCAGATCCAGACGGTCGAGTCGGCGGCGGACGATGAGCCCGGAGACGGCGGACGCCACGAGCACGGTCACAGCGGACCGGGCGTAGGTTCGAGTGGCGACGGTCAAGGGGATCCGGAACAGCTCGGTGTCCCACGCAGTCACCATCACTGTGGCCATTGCGTAGCCGAGAAGAAGCCCCAGCGGCACTGCGAGCAGCGTGAGCAGTGCGAGCTCGCCGAGCAAGATGTAGGAGATCTCGCCCCGAGTCAGCCCGATCACCCGCAGCGTCGCCAGCTCCCGGCTGCGCTCCGACAGTGAGATCCGCGCCGTGTTGTAGACCACCCCGGCCGCGATGATGCTGGCGAACAGGATCGAGGCGCTCTGCACGATCCCGAAGTTCTCCATCAGAGTGTCGTTGAAGCTGCAAACTGCTGCCTCCTTGAGCGTGATGCCCGCGACCGCCGGCAGCTCCTTCAGCTGACGGTAGAGGTCCTGGATGGCATGCTCGTCGATCTGCAACGTGGCGCCGGTGAGGACGCGGCTTTCATGGAGGGCTTCGTGCAACGCCTCAGTGCGCATGTACGCGTTGGTGCCGAGCGCCTCGGGTATCACATGGACCACCTCCATCTGGAGGTGTGGCCGGCGACCTTCGAGCACATCCACACGGAGGGTGTCGCCGACCTCGGCGTGGAGGATCTCGGCGAGCTTGGCGGACAGCACCAGCCCGGCGGGCGGGAAGGACAGGACCCTGCCATCCATGTCGACCGGCCGGTTCAGCTTCGCTCCCTCGACCACGCCGGTGATGGCGCCTGTACGGTGACGGTGGCCGAGACAGAAGCGAACCGCGACCGAGCGGGCCGGCTCGGCGTACACCACGCCGGGCAGGCTTCGCAGCTCCTGAAGCGCTGAGGCGGACGCGGGCTCCTGGAACGTGACCGTCACGTCCTGCCGTTGTGCGAGGTTGAACTGGCGGTCCATCATCTGCTGCATCGCATCGAGGATGAACGTCCCACCGACGAGGATCGCACCACCGAAGGCGATGCCGACCACCGAGGCGATGGCGCGCATGGGACGCCGTGAAAGGTGTCGCAGGATCATCCGAGCCGGTTGCGACAGCCACCGCTCGAGCCCGAGACGCTCTGCAAGGCTGACGCGGTACACGCTCGGAGGCTCCGGCCGCATCGCCTCTGCCGGTGGAAGCATGACAGCTCGTCGCACCGAAGCGGCCGCACCACCGATGGAGGCGATCAGGCTGATCGCCAGCCCTTTTAGAACAAGGGCCGCATCCAGGTGGTAGCGGAGAATCGGGAACGTGTAGAAGTCGGCGTACAGCCGGGTCATGCCGGCGCCGAGCTTGGCGCCTGCGGCGATCCCCACCACGGCGCCGAGCACCGCGACGATGAGTGCCCACTTGATGTAGTGCCAGGCCGCGTCGCCGTTGGCGTAGCCCAGGGCCTTGAGAGCCGCGATCTGCTCGCGCTCGAGAGTCACAGTACGTGCCAGGACCACGTTGAGGAGGAACGCCGCCACGGCGAGGAACAGGATCGGTACCACGCGACCCATGGCGTGGAGGCCGTCGAGCTCGGCCTGGAGGTAGAAGTGCGACGGCTGCAGGGCGCGCGGGATCGCGCCGGCGCCTCCGTACGGCTCGAGCAGGCGGTCGAGGCGCGAGATCACGGACTCTGATCGGGCGCCGTGCTCGAGATCGACTGCGACGTTGTTGAACCCGCCCTCCATGTCAAACGCCGTAGCGAGGGCGCGCTCGTTCATCCATAGCACTCCGTAGAGCTGCTCGTCCGAGATGATCTCGCCCGGTCGGATGGTGTAGACGAACTCCGGGGAGAGGGCGAAGGCGACGATCTGCAGATCGCGGCGTCGGCCGTTGATCACGGCAGAGACGCTGTCGCCGATCTGAAGATCGTTGGCGTTGGCGAACGTGTCGAGCACCATGACCTCGTCCGATCGTCCGGGCTCGATCCAGCGCCCCCGCACGAGGTGGAGGTCGTTCAAGGTCGGCCGGTGGGTTGCCGGCACCGACACGAGGCGACCCGTGGCGGGCTCTTCGAGGCCGGGGACATCGAGGGTCACCTCCGCCACGACCCGGGTCTGGACGGTGGCGACGCCGGGGATCGTGGCGATCTCCTCTTCCAGCCAGCCGGGGGCGCGCGTGCACGACGCGAAGACATCGCCGAACCGGTACCTTTCGTAGTACGCGTGCTGGGTCAGGTCGAGGGAGTCGAATGCAGACAGCATCAGGATGTACATGGCGACGCCCGAAGCGATCACCGCGGCGATGGCGATCACCTGACCCTTGATCCGCCAAAGATCGCGCAGCAGCTTGCGATCAAGAGCACGCATGATCGCTTACCACTCGATGTCCTGCGGCTCGAGCCGGTCGGTGACCGTGCGCTGCTCGGCGATCTGTCCATCTGCCAGCGTCACCACCCGGTTCGCCATCTCGGCGATGGCGGCGTTGTGAGTGATAATCAGCACCGTGGTGCCCAGCTCGGAGTGCACGCGATCCAGCGCTTCCAGCACCACCACGCCGGTGGTGATGTCCAGCGCTCCGGTGGGCTCGTCGCACAGCAGCAGGTCAGGACGCTTGGCGATGGCGCGCGCAATGGCGACCCGTTGCTGCTGACCGCCCGAAAGCTGTGCCGGGAAGTGGTCCATCCGATCGCCGAGATCCACCAGCTGGAGTGCCTCTTCCGGCGACATCGGGTCGTCCGAGATCTCGGTCACGAGCGCTACGTTCTCACGCGCGGTCAGGCTCGGAATGAGGTTGTAAAACTGGAAGATGAACCCCACCGACCGCCGCCGGTACACGGTCAGCTGGTGCTCGTGGGCGGCGGTGATCTCGTAGTCGCGGTAGAACACTTGACCGGACGTGGGCGTGTCCAGACCACCGATGATGTTCAGCAGCGTCGACTTGCCGCTTCCAGAATGGCCGAGGAGGACCAGCATCTCGCCGTCGCGAACCTCGAGGTCGACGCCGCGCAAGGCGTGGACCTGCACCTCACCCATGGTGTAGATCTTCCGGAGCTGACGGACATCGAGCACCGTTGTGTTCATGTGGTCTCTCCCGGCTCGGCGGGTGCGACGATTCGTTGCAGCGTGCGAAAGGTGGCGGTCTGAAGTGGGAGCAGAGCCTCTCGGTCGATTGACTCCCACTCCTCGACGAACCACTTGTCAGCCGCTTCGCCAGCCGCCGTCACCATGCGCACCAGGAGCGTTCGAGGGACATCCGTACGAACCACACCGAGATGCTGTCCGTGCGCGAGCAGCCGGTCGAGCCAGCTGCGGACGGCAGCAATCGGTTGAGCGAGCAGGGACTGGTCGAGCCCCCTCGGCGGGTTGTAGAGGATCTGTCCGATCCCTGCGAGCCACGGGTGCTTGCGGCCGCTGGCGGCCATACGGTTTCCCAGCGCCAGTACTGTTGGCCAGAAGGACGTGCGATCCAGCTCCTCGATGTCGACCGGCTTGGGTGGCAGCATGAGCTCCCACGCCCGTTCGCAGACCGCCGCGAACAGGTCGGCCTTGTCGTCGAAGTAGTAGTAGAACGCGCCCTTGCTGATGCCGAGCTGTGCTATGAGCCGGTTCAACGAGACTCCCGAGTAGCCTTCGGTGGCGAACGCGATGCCCGCGGCCTCGAGCAATCGGTGGCGACGCTCTGGCTCGAGACGTGTGAATCTGGGTCTGGGCATCGAGCTTCTCCGGCGCGAGTTAAACCGAGTGGTTCGACCAATCGGTCGAATGCGTGCAGTATGGGTTCGGGCCAAGCGTCTGTCAAGCGATGGAAGGGTTTTGGAGGCAGAACCGGGGCCTGCCCCGATGGCATCCTGCGGCAGGCTCTTTACGTTGGACGGTGACCGAGACACCAGAGCCGGTGAGCTCTGGAGGGGCCGGCGGAGGTGAGCGGAGGCTAGCAGAAAAAAAGTTTGTCGAGTCGCGAAACCCGGAGGCAAAAGCTCCGTATTACGTTACCGAACGCGGTCGCCGCGTGGGACCGCGACGAGGAGAGTGCGAGGGAACGAGCTCCTCGAGATTTTCTGACCGGAAGGGAGACTGAGAGATGAAGCGAACTGTCATGGTGTTGGTCTGTGTGCTGACGGTGGGTCTGATGCTGGCGGGTGTTGCCGAGGCGAACGACTGGACCAAGCTGGGGCGCAAGACGCTGCTTTTCAAGGACGACGGTGGAGTGATCAAGGTCAAGACGCAGCAAGAGGTCTCCGAGCTGATGATCCAGGTCGGGAACGCCCAGGTGAACCTGGAAGGCGTCAAGGTCGTGTTTGCCGATGGCGCCGAGAAGAAGATCGACGTCGAGGCGACGCTCCGCCCGGGCGTGGACTCCGAGCCGATCGGTCTCGGCACGACCAAGGCGTTGACATCGGTCGAGCTGATGTTCGATACCGTCGGCCGGATGGGATCGACGAGGGTTCCGACGACGGTCTTCGGCAAGTAAGCCACGAGCAGAACAGATCACTGAACCACAAAGCCCGCCGCCGCCGGCGGGCCTTTTTGTGTGCCGCTGTGTGCGGGCGCGCTCGGCTCACGACCGGCGCCCCCGCGTGGCGCCTCAGCGTGACAGGACCTCGGCGCCGCTCGTCGTTGTCGCGGACCGACCCTGATTCGCGCACCTCCGAAGGTGCTCAGAGCCGCGGTATGATCGGCGAATGATGTGGCGGCTGTGCATCGACACTGGCGGTACCTTCACTGACTGTCTGGCGTGGGATCCGCAGGGAGTCGTCCACCGCGTCAAGGTGCTGAGCTCATCGGGGCTCCGGGGCCGAGTGGTGCGGGTGCTCGGGCCCAAGATGATCCAGCTCAAGGTCGGCTGGTCTGGGCCGGACGACCTCGTTGCCGGATGTCGGTTCGTGCGCCTTGGTCGCGAGGGCGCACACCGCGTGGCCTCGTACCGCGCCGCGGACCAGACCCTCGTGCTCGAGACCCCGGTGGACGACGTCGAGCTGGGCGAGCTGATCGAGCTCGCGTCTGACGAGGAGGCGCCGGTGCTGGCGGCCCGGCTGGTGACCGGAACCCCGGCCGGCCAGCCGTTGCCCGAGATGGAGATGCGGCTGGCCACGACCCGCGGCACCAACGCGCTGCTCACCCGCACGGGTGCCGAGCCGGTGCTCTGGATCACCCGAGGCTTCGCGGATCTCCTGCGGATTGGCACGCAGGCCCGGCCGGAGCTGTTTGCGCGACAGGTCGTGGTCCCGCCGGTGCTGCACGGGCCGACGGTGGAGGTGAGCGAGCGGCTCGATGCCACTGGAGCCGAGCAGATCCCGGTGGATCAGGCCACGGTGGGGCGTGCGGCTGTGAGGCTGGTGGAGCAGGGCCATCGGGTTGCTGCGGTGGCGTTACTCCATGCCGACAAGAACCCGGATCACGAGGAGCTGATCGCCGAGATTCTTCATGACGCAGGCTTCGAGCATGTCTCGCGATCGGCTGACCTGGCGCCATTCATTACCTTGCGTACCCGCGCTCAGACGGCGGTGGTGGATGCGGCGCTGGCGCCGGTGATTCAGGGGTACCTGGCGCAGATCCGCGATGTCGTCCGTCGCGGACGGCTCAGCGTGATGACCTCCGCAGGAGGGTTGGTGCGTGCCGACGCCTACCATGCCAAGGACAGTCTGCTCAGCGGTCCCGCCGGCGGTATCGCCGGCGCCGCCCAGGTGGGCCGACAGGTTGGCTGTGACCGTCTGCTGGCGTTCGACATGGGTGGCACCTCCACCGACGTGGCACGGTACGAGGGCGACTTCGAGTACGTGTTCGAGCACTCGGTGGGCGATGCCCATCTGCTGGCGCCGGCGCTTGCGATCGAGAGCGTCGCGGCGGGCGGCGGCTCGGTGTGTAGCTACGATGGCGTGCGCCTGAAGGTGGGACCGGAGAGTGCCGGGGCGTTTCCCGGACCAGCCTGCTACGGCGCCGGTGGCCCATTGACGCTCACCGATCTCAACCTGCTGGCGGGTCGCCTCGATCCACAGCGGTTCGAGATCCCGATCGATCGTCCTGCAGCCGAGGCCGCCCTCGAGGCAGTTCGCGACGAGCTGCGTCGATCCACCGGCGAGACGGTCGCTGCAGAGCAGCTGATCGATGGTTTCTTGGAGATCGCGGACGAGCGGATGGCCGATGCGATCCGCAGGATCTCGCTGCGCAAGGGGTACGATCCCTCGGAGTATGCGCTGGTGGCGTTCGGTGGGGCAGGGCCGCAGCACGCCATCGGTGTGGCCCAGCGGCTCGGTGTGCGCACCGTCGTGATCCCCGAGGACGCTGCGCTGCTGTCCGCCGTGGGGCTGTCGGCGGCGGTGGTGGAGCGGTTTGCCGAGGCGCAGGTCCTGCAGCCGATGCGCGCGGTGGCTGCCGAGCTGAACGAGCGCCTCGAGCGGCTTGCTGCCGAGGCTGTCGAGCGGGTCGTCAAAGAGGGTGTCGAGCCCGGCCATGTGGTGATCCGGCGCCGCATCGGGAGCTTGCGGTTTGTCGGCCAGGACGCCACGCTCGAGGTGGATCTCGAGCCGGGCGTGCCGCTCGATGCAGCGTTTGCGCGGCGTCATGAGGAGCTGTTCGGACACCGTCCGGAGGATCGCGATGTGGAGCTTGTGTCGTTGCGCGTCGTTGCCTCCACGACACCTCCCGCGGCGCGCACGTCGCGCCGGCCGAACCGTGAGGTGGAGGTGCTGCCGAGGTGTAGCGGGCACGCCCGGACCCGGGTGGAGGGGCGCTGGCGCGAGGTTCCGGTCTACCGTCAGGAGCTGATGAGCTTCGGCACGGTCGTCGACGGACCCTGTGTGCTCCACGGGCGGTTCTCCTCTTCGATGGTGCCGAACGGGTGGAGGGTCTCGGTGCACGGTTCGTCGGCGCTGGTCGCGCGGAGACTGCAGAGGGATCGTGTTCGGGTTGAGCGGGAACGTCCCGAAGCTGTCCAGCGCGAGCTGTTCACACACCGGTTCGAGACCGTGGTGCGTGAGATGGGCGAGCAGCTTCGGCGCACCGCCGTCTCCGTGAACATCAAGGAGCGGCTGGACTTCTCGTGTGCCATGCTCGATGCCGACGGACATCTGGTGGTCAACGCGCCGCACATTCCGGTGCACCTGGGGTCGCTCGGCCTGTGTGTTCGCCGGCTGATGGGAGAGCTGACCCTGGCGCCGGGCGAGACGGCGATTACCAACCACCCCGGTTACGGTGGTTCGCACCTGCCGGACGTGACGGTGGTGTCGCCCGTGGACGATCGCGACGGCCGTCGGCTCGGCTACGTGGCGAGCCGCGCGCACCACGCCGAGATCGGCGGCCGGCAGCCCGGCTCGATGCCGCCGGCGGCTCGCTGTCTGGCCGAGGAAGGGGTCGTGATCGCACCGATGCGGCTCGTCCAGGGGAGGGTCGCACGCTGGGACGAGCTGCGAGCGGTTCTCGAAGGAGCCGACCCTCCCTCCCGAGCCGTCGCCGACAACCTGGCGGACGTGCGCGCCGCCCTGGCCGCTAACCAGCACGGAGTCCGCGCGCTCGCGGCCCTTGCCGAGGCGCACTCGACCGACGCGGTTCGCCACTACATGCGCGCCCTGAAGGAGAACGCGGAGCGCGCCGCCGCCGCTGCACTCGCCGCTTTAGGCGACGGCACCTTCTCCGCTGAGGAGGTCCTGGACGACGGCGCACGGTTCGCCGCCACAGTGACCCTTCGCGACGGCCGCTGCGTCGTCGATTTGACCGACTGCGACCCGGTTCACGCCGGCAACCTGAACGCCACGCCCGCGATCGTGCGATCGGCGATCCTGTACGTGCTCCGACTGCTGGTCTCCGAGCCCCTGCCGTTGAACGAAGGCTTGCTGGAGCCGGTCACGATCTCCCTGCGGCGCGGCAGCCTGCTGGATCCGGAGTTCGTTGCAGATCCGTGGCGCTGCCCGGCGGTGGTCGGCGGTAACGTCGAGACCAGTCAGCGACTGGTGAATGCCCTCGTGAGGGCGTTCGGAATCGCGGCGTCCAGCCAGGGTACGATGAACAATGTCGTTTTCGGTAACGACCGGCTGAGCTACTACGAGACGGTTGGCGGCGGCTGCGGCGCAGGTCCTGGCTGGCACGGGGCGAGTGCGGTGCACAGCCACATGACCAACACCAGAATCACCGACCCGGAGGTGCTCGAGCACCGCTACCCGGTGCGTGTCGAGGAGTTCGCGGTGCGACGAGGCTCCGGTGGTGCCGGTCGCTGGCGCGGCGGTGACGGGATCGTGCGTACGTTCCGGTTTCTCGAGCCAGTCACCCTCTCGGTGCTGACGCAGCATCGGCACGAGGGCCCGCGGGGCATGGCGGGTGGTGGGCCTGGTGCTCCGGGCGCCCAGCGTCTGGAGCACGCCGATGGGACGCGGACGGAGCTGGCCGCGGTGGACAGCGCCCAGGTCGCCGCCGGTGATCTGTTCGTCCTCGAAACCCCGGGCGGCGGAGGGTACGGCGTGCCCGACCCGGTCAGCGAGGACGGCTAGATGCGGCGTCTGGCCTCCATCCTGATGTGGTCCGCCATCTCGGCGGCGTTCATCGGTCCGGGGACGGTCACCACTGCGGCTGCCGCTGGAGCGTCATTCGAGCTGACGCTGCTGTGGGCCCTGGTGTTCTCCACGGTGGCGTGCCTGGCGCTACAGGAGGCGAGCGCGCGCTTGACGGTGGCCTCCGGGCTCACTCTTGGGCAGGTGCTGCGTCGACGTTTTGGGGCCGGCGTGACCTGGCTCGTGGTGGGAGCTGTGGTTCTTGGTTGCGCGGCGTACGAGGGCGGCAACATCCTCGGCGCCGTGGCCGGCGTGCATCTCGTGGTCGGGACGGCGCCGTGGCTGCTGACGCTGGCCACTGGAGCGCTCGCCGTGGCTGTGCTGCTGGCCGGCGCCGCGCCGCGGGTCGCGC
Organism: uncultured Thermoanaerobaculia bacterium; assembly: GCA_964512045.1. Lineage (GTDB taxonomy): Bacteria > Acidobacteriota > Thermoanaerobaculia > Thermoanaerobaculales > Sulfomarinibacteraceae > CAZEJK01. Next base: position 10,098 of record CAZEJK010000050.1, on the reverse strand, counting down.
GAGCTCTCGGGGCGCTGGTGGCGGTCATGGGGGGGTGCTTCCTGGTTGCGGCGCTGCGCCTGGGTCCGGATCCGCTGGCGGTGGTTCGAGGCGCCCTCGTACCCACGGTTCCAGCGGGCGGCGGTGCGGTGGTGTTGGCGCTGGTGGGGACCACCGTGGTGCCGTACAACCTCTTCCTGGCCTCAGGGCTGGCGCGGCGCCAGTCGCTGGGGGAGATGCGCCTCGGTCTCGGTGTCGCGGTGCCGCTGGGTGGTCTGATCTCGGCGGCGGTCGTGGTGACCGGAACGGCCCTCGAGGGCTCGCTGACGTTCCCAGGGCTCGCTGCTGCGCTGGCCGACCGGCTCGGTCCGCTCGCTCCGTGGCTGCTGGCAGTTGGCCTGTTCGGCGCTGGCTTATCGTCGGCGATCACCGCTCCGTTGGCAGCCGCGATGTCGGTCCGCAGCGCCACGGCAACCGCCACCAGCGAGGCGTGGCGGGATGAGGGTGGACGCTTCCGTGCGGTCTGGTTGATCGTGCTTGCCGTAGGGCTCCTGCTGGGGATCAGCGGCGTTCGTCCGATCCCGGCGATCATTCTCGCCCAGGCGGCGAACGGCCTGATCCTCCCGGCGGTGGCAGTGACTCTGGTGGTCGCGTGCAACGATCGCGCGCTGCTCGGCGCTGCCACCAACCGCTGGCTCGCCAACCTGGCAGGCGGCGTGTCGGCCTCTGTGGCAGTGCTGCTTGGCGTCGCTGGCGTGCTGCGCGCGGCCGCGAGGGTGCTCGGACAGCCTGCTCCGGACGAACGGACGATCCTGCTCGTGGCTCTGGTGGCGGTGGTGCTCATCGCAGTCCCGACGGTCCGCGCCGCTCGGCGTCTCGCGAGCGGGGAGGGTGGATCACGGAGCTCTCGGTAGCGACTCAAAACTCCGTGTCCTCGAAGATTCGAGGCATCCGCCGGGGACCGGATGGCCGGGATCCGGCTACCGGGCTCGGGGCCGGGGCCAGAGCCGAGTCCGGGCTGTTGCGTCGTCGCTCCTGCGCAGAAACCTCCGCCAGCTCCTTCTGTCGACCAGCCATGTCAGGACGGACACCGCAACGAAGAAAGGGGGCCGGATGGCCCCCCTTGCGTTCGGAGTCGGTTCGAAGTGTCGTGGGTTGTTACTGCGGCAGGACCGTGGTCGGGTCCGAGGTGCCGTTGGAGACGACCGAGCCGTACGCGGTGAACGCACCGCCCTCGGTGGTCGTCCAGACGTCGATGTATGCACCCGCGACCGGCGCCTCGTTCTCGAAGACCCGGTTCAGCTGGGTGTTGCCCCAGGCCGGTAGCTCGGCGGAGTCCGCATCGACCATCGTGCCGTCAGCGGTGTACCGCTCCCAGTTGATGGTGATCGGCGAGCCGGTACCATTGAGGATTCCGATGTTGGAGCGGAAGTCACCGTTCTCGGTGAAGAAGAGGATCCGCTTCTTCTCGTTCGCCGGGATCAGATCGGCAGCAGCGAAACCAGGGATTGCCTGACCGTAGGTGCCGTCGTCACCCTGGTTGAACGTGCGGGTGAAGATCTTCAGCTCCTCGCTGTCCGACAGGACCGCGAGTGCACCGAACGCGTCGGTACCGTCGGTCACACCAAAGGCCGCGTTGAGCACGTCAGCGTGGCGGATCGTCTCGCCCGGCTGGAGCATGAAGGTGTCGGAGGGTGCCGGCATTGCGTTGTCGGTGTCGCGCGGGAGCCAGAGGTACTGGAACGAGGCGGCCATGTCGCCGGCGTTGTTGACGTCCACGTCGGTGGACCAGAACGAACCGTCAGCACCAGGCGCACGGGCGGCGGCCGGGATGAAGTAGAGCTCCTCGAGCGCGCCCACGTCAGCCAGCAGGCCGGTGGCGTACACGGTGTAGACCTTTCCGTCCTCAAGCGTTACACCAGGCAGCGACAGGGCGACATCCTGGGTGCCGGCGACGCGAGCCTCGAGGTCGTAGGTGCCAGCCTCGACGGGGAGGTACGCGGTACTCTGCTGGAATGCCACGTTCTGCAGAAGGACCGGTCCGCCGGTGACGGCAATGTCAACCGCCGGTGCGTCCGGAGAGCCGTGGAAGAACCGTACCCAGGCGTTGCCAGCCACGGGGGTACCGCCATCGGCTGTGAGGATGATCGGCGTGATCATGCTCAGCAGGTCGGTGGCGATGACGGTGTAATCCGTGCCGCCCATCAGCTCGAGGTCGTCCTCGATCACGACCGGAGAGGTGGCGCCGGCAGGAACGACCTTGACGTTGTAGGTGCCGGCAGGAACGCTGACGAAGTCGGTAATGCCTTCGAACGGAGCGTTCGTGAAAACGGCGCTGTCGTCGACGAGCACGTCGACGGCGGGCGCGTCGGGCGAAGCGTGCACGACGCGCACGCGAGCGTCGCCGGAGTTGCCCTCCGGGTCGTCGACGCTGAAGATGGCGTTCAGAGGGGTGGCAGCTCCGGCGAGCTGCGCCAGGCCGGCGACCAGTCCCAGAACGAGTACGTTGCGAGCAGTCTGTCTCATCTCAAACCTCCTGTGGTGAATGTGGCTCGTGTGAAGCCGACTCGTGGGAGGTAACCTCAAGTATTTTTCTAAGTATTTCATGAATCTGCGGCGATCTCCGGATGGAGTCTGGTGCTGTCGCCTGAGAGCTTGAAGAAGGTTCTTTTTTTGAGATGTTTGCGTTGTACACGCCGAGCTTCGCAACCTCAGGATTATGTGACCGAGGTCACAGCTTCGAGCCCTCGCCGCCGGCTAAGCCGTCCCTACTCTGCTTCCCGTTGGCGAGCCAGGCGCACGGTCAGCCAGGCCAAAACCGCGACCGCAACCACCAGAACCGCCCACACAGCCAGCGTGCCAGTGGGTACGGCGGCAATCAGCTGACGGATCGTTCCGTGGGAGGGGTTTGCAGAGAGGGGACCTGCTTCAATCGCTTGAGCCGGCACTGCCAGGACCACCGAACGGATCCTCTCGAGCTCGTAGGAGGGAGCGGTAGCGTTCGGGTTACCGAGGAGAACCGTGAGTGAGCCTGGGCGAGCCGGGAGGTAGACATCCACGAGGGGTGCCCGCGCCGTTGCAGACGCAACGGGCAAGGGCGCGTCGTTCCCATCGGTGATCTCCAGGCTCAGCTCGGTGACGCGAATCGGATCGAAGCGGATCTCGATCGGCCGTGAGGGGGTCTGAAACCGGTGCAGCCGGCCCGATGCGAGCGTGACCTCGGTGGCCGTGTCAGTGTCTGTGCGTGCGGTGAGGGTGTATGGACGATCGAAGAACGCCAGGTCTGTGTGGAGCTGGAGTCGGTCGATGCGAGCTACAGGCACCGGTGGTCGGAGGGTGGCACGTGATCGACCGCCTCCAGCGTCTTCCCAGAGAATCTCCAGCTCGAGAGCTGTGCTACTGCGTCCGCTCTCCAGCAGGTATGCCCACTGCTGCCGGGAGCCATCGATGATGCGCAGATCTGCGAGATCGGGCCGGGCCACCGCCAGATCCTCAGGCTCGAGGCGCAGGCGTGCCAGGCCCTCACGCGATGGCGTGACCTCGAGGTGGCGTCGATGGCTGTACGCTGCGGGGTTCAGCTCGCGTCCCGGGCGCATCGTGAACGCGAGTGTCGGCTCCGGATTCCAAGCAGGGTTCTCTCTGATGGTCACGACGGTGGCGGTGTTGGATCGGCTCGGGTCCCAGGTGGCCCGGGCGCGCTCTGCAGCGGCGCCCGAGAGCTGCTCTCCCGGGCGCGGGAGGAGGGTCGCGATGTCATAGCTGGGTGCGCGGGCTCGTCCGCCTCCGAACAGCAGCGTGCCACGACGTGTGCCCTCTGGTAGCGGCACGAGCAGAGCGGGCTGGCGGACGAGGGCGATTACCTTCAGGTCGGCCAGCGGCGGGCTGTCGAGGTCGACGACCACCAGCTGGAGCTGATCGCCGGACGGTGGCTCGATCGTGATCCGCGTCTCCGCCACAGGCTGTTCGGTAGCGATCCGAAACAGTTGAGCTGAGCCCAGTCGCTCGTCCCGAGCTCCGGGGCCGGCATCCCACACATCGACCTGACGGTGGAACGTGTCGGTCGATGTGGAGATCGCCAGGCGGTCCGGGACCACGCCACGCGGACGGCGGACCGTTGCCGTCGTGTGAGAGCCAGTGTGGACGACGTCCACCAGCTCCAGTGGGATGGCCGCTGGTCGTGGCTGCAACGGAGAGCGCACCGACTCCAGCGCGAGCATCGGCTCGACGAAGCCGCCACGGTTTGTGATGAGGTCCACCTCCAAGGTGCCGACCTGGAGCACTCCGAGAGGAACGCGCAGGCGTTCGACCTCTGGTGTGACCAGTCGGAACACCGACACGTCCTGGACCAGCGGTTGCTCCGTGCCCTGAACGGGACGCAGGCGAACGTCGACGCTGGCGACCACCTCGGCCCGAGAGGTTGCGATCACCAGCTCCCAGCCGGGGGCTTCGGTCACGCCAGGTGGTAGTCTCAGGTGGTACGACTCGAGCCAACGGTACTGAGTCTCCGCGACCCGTTCGCGCCGGCGATCCACGTGGACGAGGTCGGGTCGCAGCGAACGCACCTCGACAGTGGGCACAGGTGGTCGTCCGTCCACTGCGAAGGGGAGCTCGTTGCCCTCGGCGTCGACGACGCGCAGATCCGCGAGATCGGCTCGGCAGTTGCGAAGCACCTCCTCCGGCAGCACGAGGCGGCACAGACCATCGCCCTCGGCCTCGATGGTGGCCCGGTACTGGAACAGTGCTGCGAGGTCCTGGTCGGCGCCGGCGATCGTGACCGGTGGTGTGAGGAGTGCCGCCAGCCAGACTGTGTGGCGCCAAGAGAATGATCGTAATCTCATGGTTGGACATCTCCTTCGTGGTCAGCCGCGGTGTCGGGCGGGGCGTTCGCGCGGAAGGCAAACCGCTGGTAGAAGATCGATACGGCGATGAGCGAGCCAGCCAGGCCCACGAGCGAGGCGACCCGGTAGAGGTCCTCGAGCTCACCCAGATCGTGGAGGAACACCTTGAGGATCGTCACAACCAGCAGGGCCAGGCTCACCCAGCGCAGCTGCGTGCTGCTTCTGGACAGGCCGAGCACGAGCAACACCACCGCGTATCCCGCCCACGCCAACGAGGTCGTCAGGTCGCGCGCCGGGAGCCGCTCGAGGGTCAGCTGTAACGAGCCGTCGGCGGTGAACCCGTGAACGATGGCGAGGTTGATCCACACGAAGATGACCGCCACCGCCGCCAGACCGCACGCCGGTGCGGCAAACGGCCGTGCAGGCTCCCAGCTCCGCAGGCGAGCCGCCTCGAACCGCCGGAGGAAGCCCGCCGACACGAGGAGTGCGGCGGCAGGGATCAGATACGTGTAGGCCAGCCAGTTGATGACAACCGTTCCGCCGGCCGAGTGGTATGACAGGACCCACGGGTTGGCCACGAGACGCACGGTGACTGCGGCGAGAAGCACCAGCCCCAGGTACTTGAGGCCCGCGTGATCGAGCCGGCGCCAGAGTGCGAGCACTGCCACGGCGTTGATCGCCCAACCGACGGTGATCCACTCACGCTCCAGCTGGAGGGGAACCGCGATGCTGACCAGGCCGAGGGCAGCCGCCGCGAACCATACGACCGCCTCTGTCCGCACAGGGTCGTCACCCGTCCAAACCGCTCGGACCGCTGCCAGCATGGCGACGGAAACCGCCGCCAAGCCGACCGGCAGGAGCCCGAGCGCGTCATCGCCGAAGGTGTCGGTCCAGATCAGGGCCATCGGCAGGAACCAGAGCGGGCCGGCAGCGGCTGCGCTGTACCACGCTCGACGCGTCGACCGGAGCGCACCTCCCGTGAGAAGGGGCCATGCCGAGAACAGGATGGCGGCTGCGGCAAAGACTGCGAGCGCCGAAGCGCCTGCATTCCGGGCTGTGGCGCTGATGCCGACCATGGCCAGATGGACCAGCGAGGTCATCAGCACGGCTGTGATGGCCCAGCTGCCGGAGGAGCCGTGGGTGGCCACGAGCAGGAGTCCGAGCCCGAGGATGGCGGCAGTGGCGAGTATAACGACAGCCCCTGGCACCTGGGCGTCCATCGGAACCAGGGCGGTGCAGAGCAGCATCGCCACTGTGGCGGCTCCCGCTCCGTGGACAGTCCACCTCGTCGTTGCCTGCTGCCTGAGGGCGAGCACGACCAGCTGAGCGAGAACGGCCGCCGCGAGAAGGACCACCAGCACGGTGGTCGGTGGGAGCTTGCTCTCTGGTACTACAGCGAGCGTGCCGATCCCGAGAATCAAGCCGGCAGCCAGGTGCGTCCATCCGCGTTCCGGGAGCCGCAGTCCATGGCGTACGAGGACGGCGGAGTGGACGATCCAGGCGACGAGGAAAGGCCACACGACCTCGGAGTGCGTCGCGGTGGCAACGGCGAGCAGGGCCGATCCGCCAAGGCTGGCAAGCAGCACCGCGTTGGCGGTGGGAGGACGTCTTGCGGCGCGCGGCGAAAGCTCGACGGCGAGCTGCGCAATGAACGGCAGGGCCGCCACGATCGCCACGGGTATCCAGAGCGCTGGCCCGGTTGGATCGGTGTCGAGGTTCAGGAGCCACACGGCGACAACGCCCAGCGCTCCGGCGATCGAGCCGTTGGCCATTCCCGGCCGGTCCTGTCGCCAGCCGAGAACGACTCCGCTGAGCACCAGCAGCAGCACCAGCGCTGCCAGCTGCGCTGGAGGCTGCAGATCTGTGTCGCCTGCGAACCGGAGCGCGAGGAGAAACGGAACGACAAGCGCACCCCCCTCCGTGATCCGCCATGCGACCCCGGTGGCCCGGGTGGAGGTGCCGGTGGTTGCCAGGAACACGACCGTAAACACCCCGAGCACGCCGAGACCGAGCACTGCGGTTGCCGCATCCATCTCGACGAGGATCCACAGCGCCTGGTGGAGGCCTGTTCCCAGCATGGCCAGCGCTCCGAGCACCGGCCAACGTTGGCGGAGTGCGAGCCACAGAATACCCGCGTCCAAGAGGAGGATATAGCTGAACAGTCCGAACGGCCCGGCGTCGGTCGGCGCGACGAGAAGAGGCGTGGCGAAGCCGCCGGCCAGTCCGATGACCGCGATGACCTGGGATGGCCGACGCATCGCCAGTACCCCACAGGCGAGTGTGATGAGCACCATCAGGGCGAACGCCGGGATCGCTGCGACGAGGCTGTACAGAGTGTTGGCTGCCCACACGGCGCCGTACAGCACGACGATGCCGCCGGCCGCGAGAGCGTTCGCGCCGGCCGGCGAGCGGCGGCGCAACGGCTCCGAGCCGAGGATGGAGGCCAGGCCTGTGAGCACAGCGGCGATCACCCGGATCTGAGGCGACAGCAGCCCTTGCTCGACGGAGTACTTGAACAGCAGTAGCCCCGCGAGTCCGAGAGCTCCGGCGCCTACCACTGCGGCGCCACGGACACCGATCCACTGCTCCCAGTCGATCGTCGGCCGCGCCGGGGTGTCATCGGCCGGTGTCGGAGGCGGGTCGGGGGATGGAGCTGCGGGGTGTGCAAAGGTATCCATCGGAGGGGAGTCGTCGGGAGCTTCAGGTCGGCGCCCAGCGTCCGGCGTGCAAGCTGCGACTCCATCGCGCGTCGGAAGCGGCGGCGGCTCCGTCGGCGCGGTCCGCTCGGCGGTGGTGTGAGCCGGCTCGGGCTTCGGGGTGTCTGGTTGTGGTGGGACCGCCGGCTCCGCCGCGTCCGCAGCAGCGGCGTGCGTGCTCTCCAGGGCTGCCAGGCGTGTGCGGAGCGCCGTGATCGCCGCTTCCAGCCGTCGGGTGCGGACCAGCGCCACCGTCCCGAGCACGGCCCCGATGACCGCCAACAGCGGGATGCCAATCACGATCAGCACGAGGATCGCTTCCATGGGGCCTCCGTGCAGCCATCCTACCGCAGGTGTGGACGGTGGCCTTCAGGATGGGAGCCACCGCTGGTCCCGGTCGCGCTCTACATCCAACGCCGGGGTACGGAGCCGGACTGCCGTAGCCGTGCGAGCAGCTGTCGTGCCTCGGTCTCGTCCCGGGGCGTCGGGTCCTCTTCCAGGGCCGCGTACAGGTGTTGGTAGGCTGCAGTCGGCATCCCCAGGTCCGCCATCATGACCCGCGCGGCGCCGATGTGCGCCCGCGCCCGGTGGGTGCCCATCGGGTGATCGGCAAGGGTCCGCTGATACACCGCGAGCGCGGCTCGCGGGTGGTGTGCTTCCTCGAGGAGCTCGGCGAGGCGCAGGGTGTCCTCCGGCGCAAGGTCGCGGCGCACCTGTGCCCGGGGGATGTCGAGCAGGAGCGACAGGGCGCCACCGAGATCACCACGGTCGAGGGTCTGCCGGTAGGCAGTGACCGGGTCGCCCGCCGCTGCTGCCTCTCGTGCCGGTGGGCGCGGCGCGCGGACCGGTCCCTCGGGTCGCTGTAGCACGTACCGGTCCAAGAGCACGGCCGCACCGACGGCGGCGATGAAGCCTCCCAGGTGTGCTCCGTACGCAACACCGCTCGCGCCACCGGTGATCAGGAGCGGCAGGATGTTGTCGATGACCAGGTAGAAGCCGAGGACGAGGCGCGCTGGCAGCTCGAGGATGTCGGCGAACAGCGGGAACAGGAACACCCAGACACGCACGCGGTTGCGCGGGAACCAGATGAAGTAGAACCCGAGCACGCCGGAGATGGCGCCCGAGGCGCCGACCGACGGGATTGCGGAGTCGGGCCGGAGCAGGGCATCGCCCAGCGCGGCGGCGACACCTGTCCCCAGATAGGCAATCAGGTATCCGAAGTGCCCGAGCCGGTGCTCGACGTTGTCGCCGTAGATCCACAGGAAGAGCATGTTGCCGAGCAGGTGGAGCCAGCCGCCGTGGAGGAACATCGCGGTCAGGATGTTCATCGGTGAGGGGAATCGCGGCTTGAACCCGTGACGGAACACTATCGCGTCGTACGCGGATACCTGGACCCGGACCCCGCGTTCGGCGGCGACCACCCGTTGGTACGCCTCGGCGGCGGGGTCGGCGGGATCTGCGCGCTGAAACTGTAGCGGCCAGAGGAAGATGAACACCAGGATGTTGACCGCGAGCAGGGTGTAGTTCACCCACGGCGTGGCCTTGAAGTTCGGGCTGTCGCCGATCGGGATGAACACGCGGCCTCCTTGTCTGCCGCTCATTGTAGCGGTGCTCCGGCGCCCGGTGGGCGTGGAGCAGGTGCGGGTAGTGGAGCCCCTCCGGCGACGCTGCTATCGTCGGAACTGGAGAACCAGTGGGATGCCGGACGCTGATGAGATCCTCGCCGAGATTGCAGCCAACGACCGGGACGGAGCGACGGCGCTGGCCGAGCGTGCCCTCGATGCTCTCGAGGCGGCGGCTTGCGGGCTCACCGGTTCGTCCCCGTCGCCACCTGCCGAGATCGTGGAGCTGCTCGGTCGTCTCCTCGAGGTGCGGCCGGCGATGGCGGCGATCGGCGTGGCGGCTGCGCGGGCCGTCCGGCAGGGAGAGGCGGCTGTACGTAGAGGTGCGTCGTGGGGTGAAGCGCTCAGCCGGAGCGTGACGGGCCTGCGACGGCACATCGGCGCCGCGGATGCGGAGGTGGCGCGCAGGGCTCGCGATCTGCTCGGCTGCGGAGGTGTGGTGGCCACCTGGTCGTGGAGCGCGACCGCCGTCGCGTCCGTCCAGGCGCTGCGGCCCGACAGGGTCGTGCTCGCACCCGGTCTCGGTCTCGGGGACGGGGTGCGCGCTGCCCAGGCGCTGCTCGCTGGCGGGGTGCGGGTGGACATGGTGCCGGATGTCGTGCTGCCGGAGGCTGTCAGCGGCGTGCGGTGCGTGCTGGTTGGCGCTGATCAGGTGCTGGTGGATGGCAGCGTCGTCAACCGTGCTGGCACCTTCGCCCTCGCGCTCGGCGCACAGTGGTTCAAGGCTCCGATGGTGGTGGCGTGTCAGTCGATCAAGCTGGCTGGCCGCCGCCAGGCCGAGCGCGAGCCCTGCTCTGCGCTGATGGGGGATGTGCCCACGGGCGCGTCCGTCTCTGCGCCCATGTTCGACATCACACCTGCAGATCTGGTTGCGTGGATCGTCACCGAGGACGGCGCGTTGACTCCCTCTGAGGCCGGCGCCAGGGGCGCGGAGGTCGCCCGCTACCTGGAGCGGTTGCTCGA